>NZ_CP066018.1:3115335-3426868 GCF_016127575.1 Cupriavidus necator | reverse complement strand
ATGCTGTCGCTGCGCCCGGACATGGCGTCGCTTGCCACCGGCTCGGTCAATTTCCCCACTCGCGTCTATGACAATCCGCCAGACCTGGTGGACTGGCTCGCCGCGGAAATGAAGGCCTACGCCATCAAGCCCGAGATAGAGGCCTTCGACCTGTCGATGATCTTCCAGGCGGTGGCCATGCAACAGGCCGGCAAGATCGACGGCGCACTGCATATCCAGTTCGTGATGGGGATCAAGAATGCGATGCCGGTCGATCGCGAGGTGCTTGCCTTCTACGTGCACACCTTGCGGCGCCTGGCACCCGATGCGACCTGGACCGGCGCTGGCATCGGCCGGGACCAGCTGACGATGGCGCGCTGGTCGCTCGAACTGGGCGGCCATTGCCGCACCGGCCTGGAAGACAATGTGCGGCTTGACAAGCAGACACTGGCGCCCTCCAACGCCGCGCTGGTCAGCCAGGTAGCGGCCTTGTGCGAGGAATATGGGCGCCCCGTGGCGACAGTGGCCCAGGCGCGCGCGCTGCTGGGGCTGCCATCAATGGAAATCGACGGGCGTTCGCCCTGGTAGATTAAGGCCTATTCGAAGACGTGCAGGGCCGCCAGCAGGCGATCGCGTATGGCGGCGCATGAATCCGGCAAGGGTCCCTCGCAAGAACTAGATCAGTGGATTAGTGGACCGGCGCTTCAAGGCGCGCCGCACGTCAACCGTTGCCCGCCCTTCTCAATGCTGCGCCGACTTCTCCATAGAATGCGCGCAATTTCTCCACCTCGACGTCTACAGGCAGCAAGGCGGGCCACAACAACGCCACCATATCCCTGGCCGTCTTCTCGATATCCACTTGCCGCTGCCGGGCGATCGCGTCCCACAGGATGTGCTCCATCGGGCCGAGGATTGCCGAGCGCAGCAGGCTCAACGGCAGGTCATCCCGGATCTCGCCGTTGTCCCGCGCCCGCGCCAGCAAGTCCATCAACGGTGCCGTATAGCGGCGCTGCAGCGGTACGAACACCTCTCCCAGCCCCGGCCCTTTTGCACGCCCCTCCGACAACACCAGCGCACACAAGCCCGTCCCCTGGATCAGGAACAACCGCAGGTGTGTCCTGACATAGAACTCCAGCTGCACCTTTGTGCTTTGCCCGTGCGGCATGCCTTGTTCCACGGTGCTGATGATCTCGTCATACCAGTCCTCGATCACGCGTGCGCATAGCTCGCGCTTGCCATGGAAGTAGGTGAACACCGTGCCCTCGGAGATGCCCAGGCGCTGGGCGATCTCGGTGGTCGTGGTCCGCTCATAGCCGAGCTCGGCGAATACCTCGCGGCTGACGCGCAGGATGTCCCGGATGCGTTGTTCCGCCTTGGCGCCCGCCGGCACACGGCGGGGCGATGTGACGTCTTCCATCTTGATTGAGTCCTTGCTTGCCCGAAGGCGAGATTATAGGGCCGGCTCAGCCCTGACTTGAGCTTTACTCAATTTTAGGTTGCCATTTCGATTGGCACCATGTATTTTTCGATCATCGCACCAACGGGTGTCAGGCGAGCCTCGAAGGAATAGCCAAAAATAAAGCAACCGCGCCGCAAATATCCGGGAAAACCCGGAGACGCCACCCCAGAATCCATCGATGCGCTGTTTATTGAGTAACACTCACAAATATCCAACGTGACGAACCACAACCGGGCTTTGGAGACAAGTATGACGATGCAGGCCGAGTCCTCTCCCACCATCCTGCCGATTGGCGGGCTTTCGCATGTGAGAGGGGACACCACCATTCCGCTGTCGGAACAGACCGTGCCGGAGTTGCTGGCGCAAACGGTGGCTCGCTATCCCGAGCGGAAAGCCGTTGCCTTTCGCGAGCAAGGGGTGCGCTGGAACTGGCGCGAATTCTCCGATGCCGTGGACGCACTGGCGGCAGGCCTGCACACGCTGGGGCTGGCCAGAGGCGACCGAGTCGGCATCTGGTCCCCCAACCGGGTCGAGTGGCTGGTCACCCAGTTCGCCACGGCGCGGCTGGGGCTGGTGCTGGTGAACATCAATCCCGCCTACCGCCTGTCCGAGCTGGAGTACGCGCTGAACAAGGTGGGCGTCAAGGCGATCGTCGCGGCGGAAGCCTTCAAGACCTCACGGTACCTGGAGATGCTCCAGGTACTCGCCCCCGAACTGGCCACCTGCGCGCCGGGCGAACTGCAGGCGGCGCGGCTGCCGGCACTGCGCTGCGTCATCCGCATGGGCGACGACCATACACCCGGGATGCTCCGCTATGCCGACGTGATTGCGCGCGGCACAGGCGTGGCTCGGTCGACGCTGGATGCCATCACGGCACAGCTGGACCGCCATGACCCGATCAACGTGCAGTTCACCAGCGGCACTACCGGTGCGCCCAAGGGCGCCACGCTGACCCATCGCAATATCGTCAACAACGCACGCTTCATTGCCATGGCGATGCGTTTCTCCGAGCAGGACAAGCTCTGCATCCCGGTGCCCTTCTATCACTGCTTCGGCATGGTCCTGGCGGTGCTGGCCTGCGTGTCCTCCGGCGCGGCAATGGTGTTCCCCGGCCAGGCCTTCGAGCCGGAAGCCACCATGCAGGCAGTCAGCGAAGAACGCTGCACGGCATTGCATGGCGTGCCGACCATGTTCATTGCCCAGCTCGATCACCCGAACTTCGCGAGCTACGACTTCTCTTCTCTGCGCACCGGCATCATGGCGGGGTCACCCTGCCCGATCGAAACCATGAAGCGCGTGGTGTCGCAGATGCATATGTCCGAGGTGACGATTGCCTACGGCATGACGGAAACTAGCCCGGTCTCCTTCCAGAGCAGCACCACCGATCCGCTGGACAAGCGCACGACCACGGTGGGCCGCATCCAGCCGCACCTCGAAGTCAGGATCGTGGATGCGACAGGTGCCACGGTTCCCGTAGGAGAAACCGGCGAGCTGTGTACCCGCGGCTATTCGGTGATGCTGGGCTACTGGGATGACGAGGCGCGTACCGCCGAAGCCATTCGCGACGGCTGGATGCACACCGGCGACCTCGCCACCATCGACGCGGAAGGCTACTGCAACATCGTCGGCCGCGTGAAGGACATGCTGATTCGTGGCGGCGAGAACATCTACCCGCGCGAGATCGAGGAGTTCCTGTTCCGCCATCCGAAGGTCCAGGCGGTCCAGGTGTTCGGCGTTCCCGACCAGAAGTACGGCGAAGAGGTCTGCGCGTGGATCGTGCTCAAGCCCGGCGCGAGCGCCACGGAGGACGAGATCCGCGATTTCTGCCGCGACCAGATCGCGCACTACAAGATCCCGCGCTACATCCGCTTTGTCGACGAGATGCCCATGACCATCACCGGCAAGGTACAGAAATTCGTGATGCGCGAGCGCATGACGCAGGACCTGAAACTCAGCGAATCCAGGACGGCCTGACGCGCTGGCGCCGGTGCACGGCGCCAGCCAATCCCCCCGCTCCCACAGACAACACCAGAGACAACACCGCTATGAACACCCTCCCCGGCCTCAAGTTCGACCTCGGCGAAGACATCGAAATGCTGCGCGATTCCGTGCGCGCCTGGGCTCAGGCCGAACTGGCCCCGCGCGCCGCCGAGATCGACCGCACCGACCAGTTCCCGATGGACGCCTGGAAGAAGATGGGCGACCTGGGCGTGCTGGGCATCACCGTGGCCGAGGAATACGGCGGTGCCAACATGGGCTACCTGGCGCACATGATCGCGATGGAAGAGATCAGCCGCGCCTCGGCGTCGGTGGGCCTGTCGTACGGCGCGCATTCCAACCTGTGCGTGAACCAGATCCACCGCAACGGCACGCCGGCGCAGAAGGCGAAGTACCTGCCCAAGCTGGTCTCGGGCGAATGGATCGGCGCGCTGGCCATGAGCGAGCCCAATGCCGGCTCCGACGTGGTCAGCATGAAGCTGCGCGCCGAGTTCAAGGGCGACCGCTACGTGCTCAACGGCACCAAGATGTGGATCACCAACGGCCCGGACTGCGACGTGCTGGTGGTCTATGCCAAGACCGAGCCTGAGCTGGGCGCACGCGGCATGACTGCCTTTATCGTCGAGAAGGGCATGAAGGGCTTCTCGGTGGCGCAGAAGCTGGACAAGCTGGGCATGCGCGGCTCGCACACCGGCGAACTGGTGTTCCAGGACGTGGAAGTGCCGGTCGAGAACATCCTTGGCGTCGAGAATGGCGGCGCCAAGGTGCTGATGAGCGGGCTGGACTACGAGCGCGCGGTGCTGTCCGGCGGCCCGGTCGGGATCATGCAGGCGTGCATGGACGTGGTCACGCCGTATATCCACGACCGCAAGCAGTTCGGCCAGAGCATCGGCGAATTCCAGCTGATCCAGGGCAAGGTGGCCGATATGTACACCACGCTGCAGGCCGCGCGCAGCTACCTGTACACGGTCGGCAAGAACCTGGACGCGCTGGGCAGCGGGCACGTGCGCCAGGTGCGCAAGGACTGCGCCGCGGTGATCCTGTACACCGCCGAGAAGGCCACCTGGATGGCGGGCGAGACCGTGCAGATCCTGGGCGGCAACGGCTATATCAATGAATACCCGGCCGGCCGCCTGTGGCGCGACGCCAAGCTGTACGAGATCGGCGCCGGCACCTCGGAAATCCGCCGCATGCTGATCGGCCGCGAGCTGTTCGCGGAAACCATGTAAGCGCGCCTACCTTCGCCATCTGCCGACCGACAGCACCATCTCGCGGCACACCCAGAAGCACGATATGCCAATCATCGAAACCAAACTGAACGCCCGCTCCGAGTCCTTCAAGGCCAACGCCGAAGCCATGCAGGCCCTGGTAGCCGACCTGGAGGCCAGGATCGCGAAGCTCGCCGAAGGCGGCGGCAAGGACGCGCGCGACAAGCACCTGTCGCGCGGCAAGCTGCTGCCGCGCGACCGCGTGCAGCAACTGCTGGATCCGGGCACCCCGTTCCTGGAGCTGTCGCAGCTTGCTGCGTACGAAATGTACGACGATGCCGCGCCTGGCGCCGGCATCATCACCGGCATCGGCCGCGTGGCCGGGCAGGAGTGCGTGATCGTCTGCAATGACGCCACCGTCAAGGGCGGCACCTACTACCCGATGACGGTCAAGAAGCATGTGCGCGCACAGGAGATCGCCGAGGAGAACAACCTGCCGTGCATCTACCTGGTCGATTCCGGCGGCGCCAACCTGCCCAACCAGGACGACGTGTTCCCCGACCGCGACCACTTCGGCCGCATCTTCTACAACCAGGCCAACCTGTCCAAGCAGGGCATCCCGCAGATCGCGGTGGTGATGGGCTCGTGCACCGCCGGCGGCGCCTACGTGCCCGCGATGAGCGACGAGTCCATCATCGTCAAGAACCAGGGCACCATCTTCCTGGGCGGCCCGCCGCTGGTGAAGGCCGCCACCGGCGAGGAGGTCAGCGCCGAAGACCTGGGCGGCGCCGACGTGCATACGCGCCTGTCGGGCGTGGCCGACTACTTCGCGCAGAACGACCACCACGCGCTGTCGCTGGCGCGCAATATCGTGCAGCACCTGAACCGCCGCAAGCCGGACCAGATCCGCCTGCACGAGCCGGTCGAGCCGCTGTACCCGGTGGAAGAACTGTACGGCGTGATCCCGACCGACACGCGCAAGCCCTACGACGTGCGCGAGGTGATCGCGCGCCTGGTCGACGGCTCCGAGTTCGACGAGTTCAAGGCGCGCTACGGCACCACGCTGGTGTGCGGCTTCGCGCGCATCTGGGGCTACCCCGTCGGCATCGTCGCCAACAACGGCATCCTGTTCTCCGAATCCGCACTGAAGGGCGCGCACTTCATCGAGCTGTGCTGCCAGCGCAAGATCCCGCTGGTGTTCCTGCAGAACATCACTGGCTTCATGGTCGGGCGCAAGTACGAGAACGAAGGCATCGCGCGCAACGGCGCCAAGATGGTGACCGCGGTGGCCACCGCGCAGGTACCCAAATTCACGGTGATCATCGGCGGCTCGTTCGGCGCCGGCAACTACGGCATGTGCGGGCGCGCCTATTCGCCGCGCTTCCTGTGGATGTGGCCGAACGCGCGCATCTCGGTGATGGGCGGCGAGCAGGCCGCCAGCGTGCTGGCCACGGTGCGCCGCGACGGCATCGAGGGCAAGGGCGGCAAGTGGAGCGCGCAAGAGGAAGAGGCGTTCAAGCAGCCGATCCGCGACCAGTACGAGCACCAGGGCCATCCGTACTACGCCAGCGCGCGCCTGTGGGACGACGGCGTGATCGATCCCGCGCAGACCCGCACCGTGCTGGGCCTGGGACTGTCCGCGAGCCTGAATGCGCCGATCGAGGACATGAAGTTCGGCGTGTTCCGCATGTAATCACGACAAGGAAGACCGATGTTCAACAAGATCCTGATCGCCAACCGCGGTGAAATCGCCTGCCGCGTGGCCGCCACCTGCCGCCGGCTCGGCATCCGCACCGTCGCGGTGTACTCGGATGCCGACGCCGACGCACGCCACGTCGCCTTCTGCGACGAGGCCGTGCATATCGGCGGCGCGGCCGCGCGCGACAGCTACCTGCGCGCGGACCACATCATCGAGATGGCGAAGGAGACCGGTGCCCAGGCCATCCACCCCGGCTACGGCTTCCTGTCCGAGAACGAGGCCTTTGCCGAGGCCTGCGCCGCGGCGGGGCTGGTCTTCATCGGCCCGCCGGCGTCTGCCATCCACGCGATGGGCAGCAAGAGCGCCGCCAAGCAATTGATGGAGAAGGCCGCGGTGCCGCTGGTGCCGGGCTACCACGGCGAGGACCAGGATCCGGTGCTGCTGCGCCGCGAGGCCGACCGCATCGGCTACCCGGTGCTGCTCAAGGCCAGCGCAGGCGGCGGCGGCAAGGGCATGCGCGTGGTCGAGTCGGGCGACGGCTTCATGGCCGCGCTGACCTCCGTCAAGCGCGAGGCGTCGGCCAGCTTCGGCGATGACAAGGTGCTGGTGGAGAAGTACCTGACCCGCCCGCGCCATATCGAGATCCAGGTGTTTGCCGATACCCACGGCAACTGCGTCTACCTGTTCGAGCGCGACTGCTCGGTGCAGCGCCGCCACCAGAAGGTGCTGGAAGAAGCCCCCGCGCCGGGCATGACCGAGGCGCGCCGCCGCGCCATGGGCGAAGCGGCGGTGGCCGCGGCCAAGGCGGTCGGCTATGTCGGCGCCGGCACGGTGGAGTTCATCGCCAACCAGGACGGTTCGTTCTACTTCATGGAGATGAACACGCGCCTGCAGGTGGAGCACCCCGTCACCGAGATGATCACCGGGCAGGACCTGGTCGAATGGCAGCTGCGCGTCGCCGCCGGCGAGCCGCTGCCGCTCACGCAGGAGCAGCTGCGCATCGACGGCCATGCGCTGGAAGCACGCATCTACGCCGAGAACCCCGACAAACAGTTCCTGCCGTCCACCGGCACGCTGCGCTACCTGCGCACACCGCCGGCGGTGCAGTTCATGCGCGGTGGTGATGTGCATGGCCCGGCCGGCATCCGCATCGACGCCGGCGTGCGCGAAGGCGACACCATCAGCCCCTTCTACGACCCGATGATCGCCAAGCTGATCGTCTGGGGCAAGGACCGCGACGAGGCGCTGGCGCGCATGCGCCAGGCGCTGGCGTCGTATCACGTGGTGGGGCTGTCGACCAACGTGGCCTTCCTGCAACGGCTGGTGTCGTCGCAGGCGTTCCGCACCGCCGATCTCGATACCGGCCTGATCGAGCGCAACGAAGCCACGCTGTTCCCGCCCGCCGCCCCGGTCGGCCTGGAAGTCATTGCGCTGGCGGTGGCCGCGCTGCTCGACCGCGAGACGCGCGAGCGCCGCGTCGACGCCGCCGACCAGCATTCGCCGTGGACCCATGGCGGCGCGTGGCGGCTGAACGGCGGCGTGTCGCGCACGCTGCGCTTCGGCTATGGCGAGCAGGTGCTGGAGGTGACGCTGAATACCGATGCACGCGGCAGCACGCTGATCTACGCGAACCAGGTTGTGTCCTTCGCCTGCAACTGCCAGGGAGATGAGATCCGCGTCGACCTCGGTACGCGCCACGCGCACGGCCAAGTGCATGCCGACGGCGAGGTGTTTCATGCCTTCCATGCCGGTGGTCACGTAAGCCTGACCTGGCTCGATCCACTGGCGCACGCTGGCGAGGCTGAAAGCGAAGACGGCAAGCTGACCGCGCCGATGCCCGGCAAGGTCATTGCCGTGATGGTCGAGGCGGGCAGCATCGTGACGCGCGGGGCCCCGCTGCTGGTGATGGAGGCCATGAAGATGGAGCACACCATCAGCGCACCGGTGGATGGTGTCGTCAGTGAAGTGCTCTATGGGGTTGGCGAGCAAGTGGCTGAAGGGTCGCAGCTCCTGGCGTTTGAAGCCTGATATCGTGGGGGAGGTTTCCGGCAATGCAACCAGACAAAGTCAAGATCGTGGAAGTCGGTCCACGCGATGGCCTCCAGAACGAGAAGGCGTTAGTGCCGACCGAGATCAAGGTCGCATTGATCGACCAGCTGACCGAGGCAGGCGCCGGAGATAGAGCGATTGTCGGGGCAAAGACTGAAAGCCGATCAGCCCTTGCAGCGGGTGGCCACGGATCCATCCCCGGCGGCAGCACCATTGACAGTTCCAGGGTGTAACTGGCATCTGTACGGATGCGCACACCAATGAACGGCTGGGGGCTTGGGGCGCAATTGGCAACGGCAATGCGCTCCAAGCGCTCAGCCACTAGTCCGTTGTTCAGCACCGGATACCCTGGCAACCAACCAGCAATGCGAGTCCAGCCGCTTCGGCAAAGTTGGTCAAGCTCACAACCCCAAAATTGCGCAGCAGCTCGTAGCTGCTGATTCGCCGGTCGGCCCAGGCCATCACTAATAGGTTGTTGGCAGTGAATAGCTTGGCGCCGGGCACTACCAGCAGCAGCCCTAATGAAAACACCAGGCTAGCTACCAATCACGCAGCTGGTGGCGAACCCTAAACTTGGGTCGCTGGCAACCCGTACGGAATTCAGCGCTCCCCGCCCGATGAAAGCACCGGCCAGTATGCCCAAGCATCGCCATTTGCAGCAGCGGCAGGCGCGCCTTGGCCACCCGACGGTTTGCACCCGCTCGGCGTTTTCGCAACCTTCAAATGCCAGGCCACATGAGCCTAATAGTGCACCAGCGGCCCTGCCGCGACTTAGTTGGCAATCGAAAGTCATATTTTCAGCATTGATGCTAGGCAACGCGAAAAACCGTGCTTGATTCGCGTCAACAACTCCTGGCAACCCGAGTCGGGAACCGAACCTTCGCGACTTGACCTACCGCGGCTACATAGAATGGCTACAGGGCGACGGCGTGAAGGGGGCTCGAGATGACCATCATGGAGAACATAGCGATTGCTATCTCGCGTGGGCCGTCATGGCGAGGTGAGCAGACGGAAATGTGCGAGCACAAGGGCATCGGACATCCCGATAGCCTATGCGATGGGGCTGTCGAAGCTGCGGCTCGCGCCTTGTGCCGCGCATACTTCGAAGCCTATGGCGCAGTCCAGCACTTCAATCTGGACAAGGCGCTACTCATCGGCGGCATGAGCGCGCCAAAGTTCGGCGGTGGCAAAGTGCTGCGCTCAACGCGGTTGATAGTATCCGGCCCTGTTACCGAACTTCCGTCGGCCAAGGCCGAGCTAGTTGTCGAGCAGGCCATTCGCGAGTACCTGGCGACATCCTTGGGCGACATTGGCAATGACATCCGGATCGAGCCAATCCTCCGCCCCTCGGCCCCGAACCTCCGGCGCGTGACCAATGCAGCGTCTCTTTCGCTGTCCAATGACACATCCTTTGGCGTCGGCTATGCGCCACTCTCATCGCTTGAAAGAGCGGTGCTGTTGATTGCCGACCTTCTGCGCTCACGTGCCGACAGGGGAATGTTTGAGGCGGCGGGCCTCGATTACAAGGTGATGGGGAGTCGGCTGGGTGCGCATCACCGTCTCACTCTTGCGCTGGCCTTTGTCGACCGATGCGTCCAAGGCGTCGATGAGTACTTCATCCTCAAGGGCCGGATTGGGTCGTATCTGGCCGAGCACATCGGCACCGACTGTGAGATTGCAATCAATACCCTCGATCGCCGGGATGCTTGCGACGAAAGCGGGATTTACCTGACGGTCACTGGCTTAAGTGCTGAGCATGGTGATGACGGCCAGGTCGGCCGCGGAAACCGGGTCAATGGCCTGATTACCCCCTATCGGCCAATGTCGCTGGAGGCCGCAGCGGGCAAGAACCCGGCGTCACATGTCGGCAAGCTCTACAACGTGCTCGCCCACCGGTTAGCCTCTCATATTCAGGCAAGCGTGGATGGCGCGGATGAAGTCGTCGTCCGGCTTCTCTCCGGAATTGGACGCCCCATCGACCAGCCCCAACTGTTTGCCATTGATGTCGTGGCCGAGCGCGGCCTCTCGAGCGCCCAGGAGCAGCAAGTTCGTGAACTCGCGACGCTACAGCTGGCGCAGCTTCCTGCCTTGGTCAATGAGCTGGTCTATGGCACGGTAGCGGTCTTCTAGGCCCGGTGTATGGGGAGCAAAGCAACCTCGGCGCCGGCATCGGCTGGCCGAGCGGCTTCCCAGCCTTCAAACACATACGTCATGCGGCGTTCGACATTCATTCCTGAATCGGCACCCACCGCACCCCCGACCACCCATGAACGCTTGATTGAAATCAAGAAGCAAATCGACTGGTCACCCAGAATGAAAATGTAATTTATGCGCTGCAGCCCCTCTTAATAGCCCCAAGGAGAGGATGGAATGCCGACCAAGTCCACCACCCCTAATGGGGGGAGTTACGGCCTCACCGAAGCCCAGGCAGCTCCAACGGCCGCCGCAGGCCCGGCCGCCTCGCAGCAGCTCGTGCGTGACCCGGTCTGTGGCATGGAGATCTCCCCACGGGAGGCCGCTACCAGCACGGAGCTCGACCAGAAGCGATACTGGTTCTGCTCTCCACACTGTGAGCAGGTTTTCCTAGCCAACCCGGCGAAATATGTTCTTCACCCCGTTGATAGGCGTAGCTCGGCTGGGCCCTCCCGCAGTCCTAGCCCACCCGGCGTCGCTCCTATCCCTGCGGCGACGCCCGCGCTTGCTTCCCACGCCGCCAAGCAACTCGCCAAGGACCCTATTTGCGGAATGATGGTGGACAAGGCTACGGCCCTCTCCGCCGAGCGTGGCAACCGCAAGTACTACTTCTGCAGCGAGAGCTGCCTTCGGACCTTCGAGTCGCCAGAGAGCGAGTTGAAAGCCATGAAGACGCGCGTGACCATTGCGCTCACGGGCGTGCTCGCGCTGGCGGTGCTGCGGGCTGGCGCCTTCCTGGCACTGGCAGCCGGCGCGACGCTCGTGACTTGGGCCCCGATTCCCGCCCTGCCTTGGTTCACGTGGGGGATGTGGCTATTCCTTCTCGTCACGCCGGTCCAGTTCATTGGCGGCTGGAGCTTCTACAAGGGCGCATGGAACGCCATCCGGACGCGCAATATCAATATGGACTTCCTCATCGCCCTGGGGACGTCCGTCGCCTACTTCTACAGCGTAGTAGTGCTGTTCTTTCCGTCCTGGCTGCCCGTCAAGGTCGAAGAGCGAGACGTCTACTTTGAGGTGTCGGCGGTCATTATCGCCTTCGTGCTGCTGGGGAAATACATGGAGGAAATCATCAAGAAGAAATCCTCCGCCGCTGTTCGACGCCTGCTCGACCTGCGCCCCGCCGTCGCTCACGTGCTTCGCGACGGGACGGAGGTGGAAATCCCGGCTGAAAGCATCATGGTGGGCGAAGCGGTCGTTGTACGCCCCGGCGAGAAGATTCCCACTGATGGCAAGGTTATCGATGGCCAATCCAGTGTCGATGAATCGATGCTGACCGGCGAGTCGATGCCCGTGGAAAAGAAGCCTGGTGCCGCTGTCATTGGCGGCACGCTAAACCGCAGTGGCGCCTTCACCTTCCAGGCCACAAAAATCGGAGCGGACACCGCTCTCGCTCAGATTATCAGGATGGTCGAGGACGCCCAGGCCAGCACCGCGCAGATTCAGAGACTGGCGGACCAGGTCACCGGCTACTTCGTACCTGCGGTTGTTTCGGTCGCGATGCTGGCATTAGTGGGATGGACCGTCGCCGGTCATTTTCCGCAGGGACTGCTCGCATTCGTGGCTGTTCTGATTATCTCCTGCCCCTGCGCGCTAGGCGTCGCCACGCCAGCAGCGCTGATGGTCGGCGTCGGCAAGGGCGCGGACAACGGCATCCTGATACGCGGCGGTGAAGTGCTGGAGCGGGCCGAGAAGCTCACCGCGGTTGTCTTTGACAAGACCGGGACGATTACGCGCGGAGAGCCGACCTTGACCGATGTCATCCCCCTTTCTGGGCGAGAGAAATCTGACCTGCTGACTCTTGCTGCCGCTGTGGAAGCCGGGTCCGAGCACCCTTTGGGCGAAGCCATCGTGCGCGCCGCACAGTATCGCGCGCTCACCATTCCCAAGGCAGCCAGCATCAGCGCATTGTCTGGCATGGGCATTCAGGGCCTCGTCGACGGTCAGCAAGTCTGGCTGGGCAACCGGCGTCTCTTTGCACGCCAAGGCATCCCAATCGAATCGGCCGAATCTGTACTCGGGAAGCTCGAGGCCGATGGCAAGACAGCCATGCTGGTCGGCGCCGGCACACAATTGCTCGGCGTAGTGGCCGTGGCTGACACTGTGAAACCGGAAGCGAGCGAGGCAATCGCGGCATTGAAGGCGCGCGCCATCAAGGTTGTGCTACTGAGCGGTGACAACCGCCGCACCGCCGAGGCAATCGGCCGGCAGGTTGGCATTGAGCATGTCATTGCCGAGGTGATGCCGGAAGACAAGGTCGAGACCATTCACGCATTACAGAAGCAAGGGGAGGTCGTGGCCATGGTGGGAGACGGCGTCAATGACGCACCGGCGCTTGCCGCAGCGGACATCGGCATTGCCATCGGCTCAGGCTCGGATGTCGCGAAGGAAACTGGGAGCATCATCCTCATTCGCGATGACGTGCGTGACGTGGTTGCCGCCATTGAGCTGTCCCGCGCGACGATGCGCAAAATCAAACAGAACCTCTTCTGGGCGTTCATCTACAACACCATCGGCATCCCTATCGCCGCACTTGGACTCCTGAACCCCATCTTTGCCGCAGCAGCAATGGCACTGTCCTCATTGAGTGTGGTAGCCAACTCCGCATTGCTGAAGCGTGTACGACTTGGCGCCAGAATTGCCAGCCTGGAGGCGAGATGAAACACCCGGTGGCATGGATTTGCGCTGCCTTTGCAATGCTACTCGCGGCAGCTATCGTCTACCGGTTTGGGCTGACACCGTTCACCATACTGGTTGGCCTACTCCTGCTGTCCTGTCCGGTCGTTGTGGTGTGGTTGAGTCTTCGCCTTTCGCGACAGTGCGAGCGCGATATACGAAACGCAGTTGAGCGTGAACGCCAAGACAAAGGTTGAAGAGAGGGTCTATGAACTGGTTATCACAGAGTCTCACTTGGCTCCTGCTTGGCGGAACGGCGAACAGTTTTTCAGCAAGACCAAGCGAGATACATACACCTACGTCATCGGCACCATGGCTGCTGCCAGGCGGTACGGCGTTCGCTTTATAGGAGGAAAACATGAACCACGACCACAACGGTCATGAGCGGCCTGGCGACGCACTGCGCACCGTGGCCAGGTCCAAGCTGGTCATGATTGGCTTTCTGCTGGTGATTGCCTACTTCCTATGGACTGAACACCGGGCACACGTCATTCAGTTCCTGCCATTTCTTCTGCTGGCCGCCTGCCCCTTAATGCACATCTTCATGCACGGTGGACATCGACACGGTCACGGACCGGATGACGCCACCAAGGACACGAACGCCAAAGGAGAGCGATGATGCAACCCGAAACACAATCCAGCTACGGTCTCTGGTCGCTGGTCATTATCAACTCAGCTGTCTTCATCATCTTCGCCTTCAGCTTCACCAAGCCGAAGACCCAGCGCGACTGGCGCTCGTTTGGCGCGTTCTCCGCGTTCATTGTGGCGCTCTTTACAGAGATGTATGGCATCCCCCTGAGTATCTATCTCCTGCTACCGTGGCTTTCGGCGAAATTCCCGGGAATCGACTTCCTCTCGCATGATGCCGGTCATCTTCCGGAGATGATTTTCGGCTGGAGGGGCAACCCGCACCTGGGGCCATTTCACATCGCCAGCGACATCTTGATTTTTGGCGGCTTCATCATGCTGTCTTCCGCCTGGCGCATTCTGTACCTGGCCCAGCAGCAGCACCGCCTGGCGACCACTGGTCTCTATGCGCGCATGAGGCACCCCCAGTATGTCGCGTTCGTCCTGATTATGTTCGGCTTCCTGCTGCAGTGGCCGACGATAGTCACTCTGGTGATGTTCCCCATCCTGGTCTGGATGTATGTTCGGCTGGCCAAGTCGGAGGAGCAGGACGCACTGGCCGAGTTCGGGCAAGCATATGAGGAATATCGCCAAAAGACACCAGCGTTCATTCCGCATATCTCAGCCCGAGATGTTCCGCGGACGCGTCCTCATTGAATTCAACCGTCATCTTCCTTGCACCCGGAGGCTGCCATGAAACCCTTCAAGACTGGTTTGACGCTATCCGCCACGGTCGTGCTGTTCTACGTTCTATGCACGCTCGTCTGGATGGTTCTTCCTGAGCCCTTCATGAATTTCATGAACGCGCTCTTTCACGGGCTCGATTTCCGGCGCCTTCAGACCGGCGAATCAGTATCGTGGTGGTCCATCATCTATCCAGCCTTTGTGTTTGCGGTGTGGTTCTTCGCTGCCGGGGCATTCTTTGCATGGTTACACAACAGCCTTCAAGGAGAGACCTGATACCAAGAATGGCGATATGACTCCAAGTCCTTGCGCCACAGCTCTTTACGAGCTCGTGTCACCACTGGCATTGAGACTCTGCTCCCCAAGCCACAGGTCGAAGAGATGTTGCGCCAGGGAAAGGGAGACCACCCCTTCTCCACGCTTCGGGTCAACGACCCCAATCTGGTCCAGGACCTCGAAGCTGCCAATGCCTCGGCAACGCAAAGAGTACAGCGAGAGTACTGCGCAAATCATTGATGCAGAAGTGCGGACGATTCTGGGCGACGCCAGTCAGCGGGTGAAGCAAACATTGCTGGCAAACCGGCACAAGCCAGACGCGCTGGCAAAGCTACTGCTCGAACAGGAGGTCGTAGACCGCCCTTCGCTGGAGCTGTTGCTCAACGAAAAAGTTACCCCGCTTTCACCTGGAAAGCCCCACCCTTTCCCACCCGATGCGCCCGACTCAAGGGAGGTGAACCATGAAAATGAAGACAAGTAGCAAGACGGCTCCATCCGAGGCAAGCGCCCTCTCCCATGACAGCTATGAGGAGAATCTCCACCTGCTTCAAATCGAGCTGGTCAAACTACAGAAGCACTTCATTTCCTGCAGCGACCGGATTCTGGTGATTTTTGAGGGAAGGGATGCGTCTGGGAAGGATGGGACCATCAAGCGCATTGTCGAACACCTCAGTCCGCGTGAAACGCGCGTCGTCGCACTGGGGAAGCCATCCGACCGTGACCGAGGCTCCTGGTACTTCCGCCGCTATGCGGCCGAGCTGCCTGCGGCCGGCGAGTTCACCCTTTTCAATCGCAGTTGGTACAACCGGGCCGGTGTGGAACATGTGATGGGCTTCTGCACCAAGGACGAGCATGAGGAGTTCATGGCAAGTGTCCCAGAGTTCGAACGGATGCTCGTGCGTTCCGGAATTCGTCTTATCAAGTACTACCTTGACATCAGCAAGGCCGAACAGAAGAAGCGCATCGAAGAGCGCCGCCGGGACCCGCTAAAACAGTGGAAAGTCAGCCCCATTGACGAACAAGCGGTATCGCTTTGGAAGAAATACAGTAAGGCACGGAACGAGATGTTTGCTCGAACCAGCGACATCGTGCCATGGAACGTCGTGCGCGCCGACGACAAGCATGTCGCACGCCTCAGCGTCATCAAGGATCTACTGACCCGCCTTCACTATGCGCACAAGGACGCTGAGCTGATTCGCCCTAATCCGGAAGTTGTGTTTCCTTATGCAGAGGAACATCTTCTGAGCGGGGCGATTTCGAAGTGAGACGGTAGCGCAGCACGAACTTGTGACCTGCGAGGATGGATGAGATGAAGACCAGCATCATTGAAGTTAGAGGCCTGCTGTCCGTTCTGAGCAGGGGCGGAGGCTAATTGGGTCGCTGGCAGCACTACGGTGAAGTATGACGAAGCCGTAACAAGCCCGAGGGATGACCGGGCCGGGCATGGCGATGTTGTACCCCAATCTGAGCGCTGCGGTAGCCGACATCGCACACCCCAGTTGGCGGGCGTCCGCCATCGGCATCTACCGCTTCTGGCGCGACCTCGGGTATGGCATCGGCGCGCTCTGCCTGGGCGCAGCTGCGGCGCTCGGTGGCCGCGTCGAGAGTGCATTCCGGTTCGTCGCCATCGCAATGGGAACAACAATTGAAAACAACCTGCCTCAGATGACGTCCAGAGGGATTTTTAGATAGCGAACGCCATTCGCATCGGGCGGCGGCAACTCCCCGGCTCGTATATTGACTTGCACCGACGGCAGAAGCAGCGTCGGCATCGCCAGCGTCGCATCGCGCGCCCGGCGCATGGCCACGAACTGTTCCTCGCTCACGCCGTCATGCACGTGGATATTGCCTTCGCGCTGAGCGCGCACCGTCGTTTCCCATGCAGGCCCGCGCCCCTCGGGCGGATAGTCGTGACACATAAAGAGCCGTGTATTGCTCGGCAGGTCCAGCAGCTTGCGGATGGAGCGATACAACTCGTGTGCGTCGCCGCCCGGGAAATCGCAGCGAGCCGTGCCGACGTCCGGCATGAACAGCGTATCGCCGACAAAGACCGCGTCCCCAATCTGGTAAGCCATGTCGGCGGGTGTATGCCCTGGCACATGAATCGCCCTGCCGGTCAGGCCGCCGATGGCAAACGTCGCTCCGTCGTCAAACAGGTGGTCGAACTGCGACCCGTCGAGCCGAAACTCAGGCTCCAGGTTAAAGAGCGTCTTGAAGACCCCCTGTACGTTGCGGATGTTCTGGCCTATTGCTGTCTGGCCACCCAGGTGTCGCTTCAGGTACGGCGCGGCAGACAGGTGGTCAGCATGCGCGTGCGTCTCGAGAATCCACTCGACTCTCAGTCCATGCGCGCGCACAAACGCAACAACCTTATCAGCACTTGCCGTCGATGTCCGACCCGCCTTGGGGTCGTAGTCCAGCACCGAGTCGATGATGGCGCACTCGGGGCGCCCCTCCTGAAAGACCACGTACGTCACAGTCCAGGTCGCAGGGTCGAAGAACGGCTGGATAGTCGGGTGCATGCTCGCCTCCTTGGATGCAGTACATTCTATTCACATACATTCTATTTTTCAATATAATATTAACAAGCAAAATGTAAACGACCTATGGACCAGCCCCACCCCGCCATCGACCTCGCCAGCATGCAAGCTGCTGCGGCGCAGGCCTGTACCCTGCTCAAGGTGCTTGCCAATCCGGACCGCCTGCTGCTGATGTGCCGCCTGTCCCAAGGCGAGCTGTCTGTCGGTGAGCTGGAGGAACAGCTCGGCATCCGGCAGCCGACGCTGTCTCAACAGCTCGGTGTGCTGCGCGAGAACAGCCTGGTGGCCACGCGCCGTGACGGCAAGAACATCTTCTATTCGGTGGCGAGCCCCCAGGCGCTTGCCGTCATGGCGGTCCTTTATGAACAGTTCTGTGCCAACCCCGATCAGGAGGCGACATGCTGATTGACCTCGCTAACTTCACGCCCGGCCTGTCACTGGTCGGCGGGCTCATCATCGGTGCGGCGGCCGCTGTGCTGCTGCTGTTCAACGGCCGCATTGCCGGCATCAGCGGCATCTTCGGCGGCCTGCTTAGCCTGCCTCGAAAGGACATGGCCTGGCGCCTGACCTTCCTCGCTGGCCTGGTTGGCGCTCCTGTGATTGCGAGCCTGCTCGGCAAGCCCGCCATTGCGGATATCCAGGCAAGCTGGGGCGAAATCCTGGCCGCCGGCTTCCTGGTCGGCCTTGGCACCCGCTACGCCAGCGGCTGCACCAGCGGCCATGGCGTGTGCGGCATCTCGCGCGGCTCCATCCGCTCGCTGGTCGCCACCCTCACCTTCATGGTGGCGGGATTCCTGACTGTCTTCGTGCAACGGCACCTGATTGGAGGCTGATATGACCGCCATGACTGCACTCGTCGCAGGCCTGCTATTTGGCATTGGCCTGATGGTCTCCGGCATGGCCAACCCGGCCAAGGTGCTGGGCTTTCTTGACCTTGCAGGAACCTGGGACCCGTCCCTCGCTTTTGTGATGGCCGGTGCCATTGCCATTGGCTCGCTCGCCTTCCTCATCGCCAAACACCGCAAACACTCCTTCCTGGGGCTGCCTGTGCAACTGCCGGCCAGCACGGCCGTAACGCTGCGGCTGGTACTGGGCAGCGCCGCCTTCGGCGTCGGCTGGGGTCTGGCCGGCTTCTGCCCTGGTCCCGCGCTGGTTGCCCTGGGCGCTGGCTATCCGAAGGCCATTGGCTTTGTGGCAGCAATGGTGGCTGGCATGCTCGTGTTCGACGTCGCGGAGCGCGCCAAATCAAGCATGCAACGGGCGTAAGCACGCCGGCACTGGCAGCGAAGTGCAGTTGGATAGAGGCGTGGCAGAGGAACAAACAATGCGCCGCAGGGCTGGCGCCGACGGGCGAAGTGGCGCTTTATACGGTTCCCGCTGACTTGCTGCCCTCATAGTCGATTTCCAGGTATTCCGCCGCCGGATTTGTTCCTGGCCAGACCGTTTCCTGGCAACCGGAGCATTGCTGCTGAGGGCATCCGCAAAATGGTCTGCGCAGATTGCTCCTGCGCAGACCAGCACATCGATGGGACTGAACACCCGGTACACCCATCGCTTCGTTGATCCCAATCAACTCAAATCCCTGACCGCCGCATACCTTGGACTAGGAACCATCATGTTTTCATAGGAGGATCTCCCATGTCCACCAACCATCGCCTCTCTACCCTTATCACTGCGGCCGCCGTGCTAGCGTGGGCGCCAGCAGCTTTCCCGGCGTCGCCGGCTACCGGCATTGAGCATGAGCAGCACCATCCTGAAAAGCGGCAAGATAAGGCTCCGGTCGTAACTCCCGGAGTTTCCAGCGATGCAAAGCTGGACGCCCAGGTTGCCCACCTGCGTGCCATCAGAGAGCGGCTTTCGCGTGCCAAAACGCCGGAGGAGCGTCAGGCCCTCTTGGCTGAACGCCATCAGGTCATGCAAGATGCAATGGCCATCATGCAAAAGGACATGATGAAAATGGGCGGCCCTGCTCGTATGGCTCCTGGCAAGAGAGTCGCCAAGGGAAACGCCCCATCAAATCAAATGCAGATGTGCCAAGACATGGCGGGTAGTCACATGGCGTTCATGCAGGAAATGATGCAGACGATGGCCAACGACCAAGGCATGGGCCCGGGCATGGGCATGGGTCCGGGCATGGGTCCGGGCATGGGGCCGGGGATGGGTCCGGGCATGGGTGGAAAGATGGCGCCAGGCGGATGATGGGTCTAGCCGTAAGGTTTGGCCCTCGTGCGGACTAATCCCGTCAGACCGCAAACCTGCCAGCCCCTTGCCGTCCGGCCGTCGCTCTTGCGACGGCAGTTCCGCTGCAGCAGCAGAATGGAGTGAGTGTCTGCAAAGCATTCGGCGTAGCGTCGCCGGTGCCGAAACGGTCCGTGGCTTTTTTCCGCCTTGCCGTCCTGAATGAAGCCGGTCGCGGCGTTCGCAATTACAATCGCCAGAATTACCCCGGCACATGGGGGCTTGATTCCGGACAACTGCGATGCCATCCCCAATCATGAGGCATGTCGCATCAGGCCACCCTTTCGTGGGGAATTTGCACGATTAGGCAAAAGCCCTTGCCGGGAGTGCTGTCGATGGTGAAGCTGCCACCCAGAAGGCGTGCCCGCTCCCGGATGCCAAGGAGTCCCAGCGATTTGCGTGGCCCGCTTGCGGAGGAGACCTTGTCCCAGCCCACCCCATTGTCTTGCACCCGCAACACAAGTTGGCCCTCTGACTGGGTGAGCTGAATATGCACGGTGGTCGCGTCGGCATGCCGGACGACATTGCTCAATGCCTCCTGGACAATGCGGAACATGGCGATTGCCGTCTGCGCGGGGACGTCAGCCTCGGCACCGTCCACGCTCACCGCCAATCCGTACCGGTTGGCAAAATCATCGGCCAACCACTCAATGGCAGGAATCATTCCCAACTCGTCCAGCAAGGCCGGCCGTAGGTCACTGGCAATGCGTCGGACCGAGGCAACAGTATTGTCGATGACGCCGTTTATGGCACCAATCTCGTCTAGCAGTCCTGCTGTGTCACGGCCCTCATCGACGTCCGCGCCGAGCATAGCCATGTCCATCTTAAGCGCGCTCAGGCGCTGGCCCAGGTCATCGTGCAGCTCGCGTGCAATGCGGCGCCTCTCCTCCTCGCGGGCAGCGAGTATCCCATCTGAAAGCTGTTGCAGTTCTTCCCGTGAGCGGCGCAGGGCCGCCTCCGCGCGTGCCCGCTCCGTGATATCACGCAGCATCACGGTATATAGCTTCGTGCCTTCGTGGGCCGTTTGCGAGATGGATGCTTCGATAGGGAATTCAGTGCCGTCACGACGCAGAGCGTAGAGTGCCCGTTGACGTCCCATCTGACGATCCGATACGCCCGTGATCCCAAACCGACGCACGTGCTCCTCATGAGCGGCCCGGTAGCGTTCGGGAATGAAGTCGCCGAGGGGGCGGCCAATCGCGAGTTCGGCGGGCCAGGCGAACAACGTCTCCGCCATTGGGTTGAACAGCACTACGCGTTGTTCATTGTCCACGGTGATGATCGCTTCCATGGAGGAGCGGATAATTCCCGCCAATCGCGCCTCGCTTTCCTTCACAAGCTGAAGGCTTCGGTGCAGGGCTTCCTCAGCACGCACGCGTTCGGTGATATCGCGCAGCATCACAGTGTATAACTTGGCCTCGCCGACAGAGATCTGTGAAATGGATGCTTCGATAGGGAACTCGCTTCCGTCCCGACGCATGGCGCACAGCGCCCGTTGGAGTCCCATCTCGCGGTCCGAAACGCCCGTGATCCCAAACCGGCGCACATGCTCTGCATGGGCGGCCCGAAAGCGGTGGGGAATGAAGTCGCTCAGGGAGCGCCCGATTGCAAGTTCGGCCGGCCAGGCGAATAGCGTTTCTGCCATGGGATTGAACAGTACGACGCGCTGGTCACCGTCCACGGTGATGATCGCTTCCATCGAAGATCGGATGATCCCCGCCAACTGGGCTTCGCTATCCGCCACGCGTTGGATATCACTACTCCCTGTAAGCTTCCTCAACCGGTTCCAGTAAAGTCCCACGGCGAGCCCGATGCCTGCGCCCGTCAAGAGCACCAACGGCGCCAGGAACTGCCGATACCATTCGACGGTAGCCATCAAGAAGCATCCCCCCGCGAGGACGAGAACGACCGTCACACTGCCAATCGCCATGGCAAGGGAGTGAGAACGTTCGGACGAAGGCTGCACCTTGCCCGCGGGCGCCAAAGGGTTGCTCATGGAATGGACGATGATTGTCTGAGAGTGCTTCTCGCCCCCCAAATATATAGGGCGGCACCGGCCAAAGCGCAATTTGAACCGAAAATGCGCCGTAATCGCCGCGTGCATCAAGGAGTGAGCGAATACGGCAGTACCGCCGACAGCCACTGCGGGTCCGCGCCGTGCCGAATCATCTCCGTGGCGCCGCGAACCGCGGCCCCTGCAGCCATCGACTATCTCCAGGGCTGGCTGGCGCGCCCTGCCTGCGGCCGAGGCTATTATCGGCCCGGTGCCTGTTGGACTAACATCACCATTACACAGTGCCTGATTCGGCGTGCAGCCGGGATTGCGCAGCCGCCAGCGCGGCAGGATCTGCGATCGCCTGAAGGCATCAGCGGGAGTATCCCAGCAACCGGCGCCAGTTACGCAGGGGATCGGGTTCGCCATGCACATCGGGTTTCGCAAGTTTGACCTCGGCTTGCTGCCAGTCGCGGCCGGCACGCTGGGCGCTGGCTTGCTGCTTTTTGCCTTCGGCGAAGCGCTCGCCGCGAGGCTCGCTTGGGCGGTTGGCGCGCTGGTCGTCGCCGGCGCGCTGATCGTCGCCATCGTGCGGTCGCTGCGCCGGAAGGAAGCGGGCGTCGATGTCCTGGCGCTGCTGGCGATCGGGCTGGCGCTGGCGCTTGGCGAATTCCTCGCGGCTGCCGTACTGGCCCTGATGATCGAGAGCGGCAGGGCCATTGAGAACTATGCGCAGGCCCGTTCCGAGCGGGAGATGTCCGCCCTGCTCAGCCGCGCCCCGCAGTCCGCCAACCGCTTCGAGGACGGAGAATGGCGCGCGGTTTCCCTCGATGTGGTCAGTCCGGGGGATCGCCTGTTGGTCCGGCATGGCGAAGTCGTACCCGTGGACGGCGCATTGCTGGGCCAGGCGACGCTGGACGAATCTGCCCTGACTGGCGAGTCGCTGCCACGGCAGCGACTCCCTGGCGAGACCGTGCGCAGCAGTGTGCTGAACGCCGGCACCCCGTTCGAGATGGTGGCAGCGACCACCGCGGCAGACAGCACCTTCGCCGGCATCGCCAGGCTGGTGCGCACCGCCCGCGCGGAGCGCCCGCCCGCGGCGCGGTTGGCCGACCGTTATGCACTGTGGCTGGTGCCTGTCACCCTGCTCGTCGCCGGGCTTGCCTGGCTTGCCAGTGGTGAACTCGCGCGGGCGCTGGCGGTGCTGGTGGTCGCCACCCCTTGTCCGTTGATCCTGGCCGTTCCGGTGGCGATTGTGTCCGGGGTGTCGCGTTGCGCCGGGCGCGGCGTGCTGGTCAAGGGCGGCGGCGCGCTTGAAAGGTTGTCGCAGGCGAGCATCCTCTTCTTCGACAAGACCGGGACGCTGACGGGCGGAAGGGCCCGCCTGGCGGCCATCGAGAGCGCGCCCGGATGGCCGGCGCCCGACGTGCTGCGCGTCGCCGCTTCGCTGTCCCAGGCCTCCGGGCATGTTGTCGCCGAAGCCATCACGACCGCGGCGCGCGAGCGAGGCCTGGCCCTGGACCTGCCGTCAGGCGTGACCGAGACCGCCGGTGCTGGCATTGCCGGGCGGGTTGGCGAGCACGTGGTGGCGGTGGGATCGCCCGCCTTTGCCGGCGGCGGCGATGCCGGGCCACCGTGGTGCCAGGCCATGTTGCAGCGCGCGGCCTTCGAAGGCGCCTCGGTCTCGCTGGTCACCGTCGACGGCGTGCTGGTTGGGGCACTGCAGTTCGTGGACCTGATTCGCATGGACACCCCGCGCGCGTTGCGCTTGCTGCGCAAGGCGGGCATACGGCGCCTGGCCATGCTCACGGGAGACCGGCTCGACGTCGCCGAGACCGTCGGCGCGATGCTGGGCGTGACCGAGGTCCATGCCAACCTCACCCCCTCGCAGAAGCTTGCCGCGATCGAGGCGGCGCGCCACGACGGCACTGTGCTGATGGTGGGCGACGGCGTGAACGATGCACCGGCGCTGGCCGCCGCGGACGTCGGCGTGGCCATGGGCGCACGAGGTGCCGCGGCATCGTCGGAAGCCGCGGATGTCGTGCTGCTGGTGGACCGGCTTGACCGGCTGGTGGACGCGGTGCGCATCGCCCGCCGGTCGCGCCGGCTGGCCGTGCAAAGCGCCATGGCCGGCATGGGCCTGTCGTTCGTCGCGATGGCGGTCGCCGCGTTCGGCTACCTGCCGCCACTGGCCGGCGCCATGCTGCAGGAGGTCATCGATGTGCTGGTCATTGCCAATGCGCTGCGCGCCCTGCGCGCCGACCCGTCGGTGCCGGCGGAACGCCTGTCCACGGCCGACGCCGAGCGCCTGAACCAGGAGCACGCCGCGCTGGCGCCGCTGATGGAACAGATCCGCAGCCTCGCGGACAGGTTGCCAGCCATGCCTGGCCACGCCGCGGGCACGGAACTGCGCCGCTTGTGCGCATCCCTCAGCGGAACACTTTTGCCCCACGAACAGCACGATGACGCGCAGCTCTATCCGCAACTCGCGCTGCTGGTCGGAGGCGAGGATCCGCTGGCGGCGATGAGCGCGATGCACCGCGAGATCTTCCGGGTGATCCGGCTACTGCAGCGGATGGCGGACGACTCACCGCCGGATGGGCCAGACGCCGGCAGGGTCAGGGAGTACCAGCGGCTGCTCTACGGGCTCGAGGCCGTATTGCGGCTGCACTGCGCGCAGGAGGACGAGCTGTTCCATGCGCTGCGCGAAGATGCGCCCACGGAGTGACGTTCTGCGCCGACGGTGGTAATTGATGGCGAAGCTGAGATGGCGTCACCAGACGGCGGTAACCGCGACGTTGCCGCGCGGCGAGCTGCAAAGCAGCCAGTCGTCCTCCAGCGTCCTCACGGGCAGGCGAAACGTCATGTCGAGTGCCTGGCCGTCGACGGCGATATCGCGGGTCCGGACCCAGCCCTGATAACCAATTGCCAGCCAATAGACGCCCGTGGGAAGCCGGAGATAGAACATCGGCCCGGTTGCGCTCGCATGCAATATCGAGCGCCCGTCCTGACTGGACACGAGGATGGCAGCATCCGGCAGCGGGTCCCCGCGTGCGGCGTCCACCATGGTCAGACGTACGTTGAAGCGGTCCGCGATGGCGAGCATCGCGTCCATGCCGGCTTCGCTGTCCCCGCCCGACACATACGAGACGCCATATTCGGCCATTGGCTGCAAGTATGATCCGGCTTGCCCATAGCGGAACGCACAACCCGCAGCAGCTACGGCAATCATCAGGGACGAGAGCATGCGTACAAAGCTCCACGTAATCTCCAGTTTCGTCCCTCCGACAACGCATTGAAATGCCCGTAGTGGCGGTGATCTTCGGTTACCGGAAGGTAGCGTCCGGCCGGACATACGGGTTGATGCCTGTCAACGATCGCCGAAGTCACCGGCCAACGCAGGGTGAATGTCCCTCCTCTCCACAATGGCTGGGAAATATCGGGTTATACCGCCGCGCCCTTGTCAGGTTCCGCTGACAGCCCGGTGCGAACGGCGGACAAGCGCCGTCGCGATGCGCGTACAAGCTGCATGGCAGCAAGCCGACACGTTTTTCGGAACCGGCTGATTTCGGCGTCGCCGGCCGGCAACGATACTGCAGGCATACACGGGGCACACGGTTGCCCTCATCGGCAGGAAAACCGGGACCACCGGGGCAGGAGCGACCAGCACAACAAAGGCAACAAGGGGAAAAGCGATGAGCGACGATCACCACATCGGACACGCACAGCGCCTTGCGGCAATCTCCGCGGACATTCCTCTTGGCGCGCATCTGAAGACGGACCGCCGTGGTTATGTCCACCACGGCATTTATGTCGGCAACGGCGAGGTGGTGCACTATGTCGGGTTCAAAGGTTTCCTGCGTTGCGGCCCCGTCGAAAAGACCACCCTCGCCGGCTTTGCCGGCGGCTACGGCTTTCGCGTCGAGCCGGCCACGCAAGCGAGGTACGTCGAGGCGGAGATCGTACGGCGCGCGACTGCGCGGCTTGGAGAGGACGATTACCGCCTTCTTACCAACAACTGCGAGCACTTCTGCATCTGGTGCCTGTCTGGCGAGAGCCGCAGCGAGCAAGTGGAGGCGCTGCTGAGCCACCCGTGGCGCGCACTGCTGGCTATCGTGGGCGTACTCTGTAGCGCGGCGGGCATCCTGGGGCAGGATCTGGCCGACGTGACGGCATAGGGCACCGCGGGGGCGAGTTGGCAGCCGGAGTCTGCGTGCCGAGGCTGCAGTTGAGGTGGCAGTTCACAACAGCGCAAGGGCGCAGGCGGCAAGGGACATGGAAAGTCAATGGGACGACGCGGCGTTGATGGCCGCCTTGCAGCAGCCGGACGCCTACCCCCACCCGGCGCCGGCAGTACAGGTCATCGAGACGCATATCTCCCGTGTCTTCCTGGCCGGGGACTTTGCTTACAAGGTGCGCAAGCCGGTGCGGTTCGACTTTGTCGACTTCTCCACCGCGCAGGCACGCCGCGACGACTGTGAGACCGAACTACGCCTGAACCGCCGGTTCGCACCTGCCCTGTATCTGGATGTGGTGCCGATCCTGGCGGGCCCCACGCCCGGCTCGGTGCGCATCGGTGGCGGCGGCATACCGATCGAGCATGCGGTCCGGATGCGGCGCTTCGACCAGCAAGACCTGCTCAGCGCAAGAATCGTTGCGGACCGGCTGGAGCCGGGCCATATCGATGCGCTGGCGCGCAGCATTGCATCCTTTCACCAGGCGCAGCCCCCTGCCGCCCCTTCCGATAGCTTTGGCACGCCGGCCCGCATCGACGCGACGCTTGCGGAGTGCCTGGGCGGCATTGGCCGGCTGACGTCGGCCACGCACCTGGCCAGCCGCGTGGCCCTGCGGGCGCGCAGCGAGGCCACCCGGCTGACGGATGCGTTCCGGGCACGCCTGCGCAACGGCCATGTACGCGAGTGCCATGGCGACCTGCATTTGGGCAACATCGTGCTGCTGAACGGCGTGCCGACCCCATTCGACTGCCTGGAGTTCGACGCCGCCCTGCGCTGGACCGACACCATCAGCGACCTGGCCTTCCCGGTCATAGACCTGCTGCACCATGGCCGACCGGCGCTGGCCTACCGGCTGCTCAACGGCTACCTGGAGCAGTCGGGAGACTACGGCGCGCTGGCCGTGTTGCCCTTCTATCTCGCCATGCGGGCCCTGGTGCGCGCGCGCGTGCTGCTGGAGCGCGGCTGCCAGAAGCACGCCGCGGGCGCGTCCATGGCGCCGGCGCAGGCCGAGGCAGGCAGGCTGCTTGCGCTGGCATGGCGATGCCTCAGCCGCCGTCGCGGGCCGATGGTGCTGATGCATGGCCTGTCCGGCAGCGGCAAGTCCACGGTTGCGGCACAGATGAGCGAGGCCGGGTCGATGGTACGCGTACGCTCCGACGCGGTACGCAAGGGCCTGCACCGCGGCGTGATGCCCGCGGGTGGCTGGTATGCCGCGAGCGAAACGGCACGGACCTACCGAC
Organism: Cupriavidus necator; assembly: GCF_016127575.1. Taxonomy (NCBI): domain Bacteria; kingdom Pseudomonadati; phylum Pseudomonadota; class Betaproteobacteria; order Burkholderiales; family Burkholderiaceae; genus Cupriavidus; species Cupriavidus necator. The sequence goes on along the minus strand of NZ_CP066018.1, from coordinate 3,399,773 downwards.
GCCTGCTCGCGGTCTGCCGGCTCGGCTGCCGCGCCGGGTTCCCGATGCTTGCCGACGCGACTTTCCTGGTCCGCGCCGAGCGCGAACGCTTTGCTGCCCAGGCGCGCCGCCTTGGCGTGCCCTTCGCCATCGTCACCTGCGAAGCCAGCCCTGAGACGCTGCGCGCCCGCATCGCCGCGCGTGCCCGGGCGGGCGGGGACCTGTCGGATGCCGACGACGGCGTGCTGGCGTGGCAGATGCGTGTCCAGGAGCCGCTGACCGAAGCCGAGCGTGCCTGCGTCGCCTCGCCGGGCAGCGTTACGGGCCCCGCCGCACCCGGCTGCGGCTGACGCCAGAGCTCGGCGCCGCCATCTAAAGCAGCGCCAGCACCCCTTGCTTTCACACCAGGGAAGGCCCCATCGACGCTGCTTGACGGAGCGCAATCCACGGCCGGGGGCAGCGCCTACATTCGTCCATACCGGTGCCATGCGCAGAGCGCTCGCGCCGCTCTTTGCAACAAATGCGAGCTCCCATGGACGAACTGAAGCGCATCCCCTACCAGCCCATCAAGGACCTGCTGCCACGCCCCGCCTCCGGCACGAGCGAGCGGGTCATCGCCCTGCCACAGCCGGACCGCACCAATGGCCTGCCGCTGATGGGGGCGCTGTGGCAGCGCATGAGCACCCGCGAGTTCGACGAGCAGCCGCTGCCACTGCAGCAGCTGAGCGAGCTGCTGTGGGCCGCGGCGGGCGTCAACCGCTCCCAGGGCGGCGGCCGCACAGCCCCTTCGCCGCACGGCGAGGCGGTGATCGACGTCTACGCGGCGCTGCCCGCCGGCCTCTACCGCTACGACCCGATCCACCATTGCCTGGTGCTGAAGCGCGCGGCAGACGTGCGCAGCATGACCGGCTACCAGGACTTCGTCGGCATGGCGCCGCTGGACCTGGTCTACGTCGCCAACCATGGCCGGATGCAGGACGTCCCGCCCAAGCTGCACGAGACCTTCGCTGCCGCCGCGGCCGGCGCCATGGTCCAGAACGCCTATCTCTACTGCGCCTCGGCCGGGCTGGGCGCGGTGGTGCGCGGCTGGCTTAACCGGCGCCAGCTGGCCGAGCATATGTCGCTGAACGAGGACGAGGAACCGATCCTGTCCCAGACCATCGGGCGTCCGGCTCCGCATGACAGCGCGCCGGTCTAGGCATCCTGGCCGGATCGCCACCACCTGACAACAGGAGACACCGACATGATCAAGAACCTCGGCAGTGCGGAACAGATCCGCAATGAAATTCTGCGGCGTCTGCAGGAAAACGCCGACCTCGGCGACACCTGCCGCGACTGCGACATCCCGTTGCCGCAGCGTGTCGACGCAACTGCCAACGGCGGCTGCAACTGGACCATCGACGCCTTCCCCGCTGTCCCGCCGGCATGCCTGGCCACGGTCAAGGCAGTCACGACCGAAATGATGCGCGAGTACGACCTGCGCTAGCCGGTCAGCGCCAGCCTCCCGGCCGCTGCCGGGGGGCGACCGTCGCTTTCGCGGTGGCAGCCCGCCAGGCGCTCAGTTGCCCTCGGCGGCATCCTCCGACTGTCACGCATAAAGCTGCTCGTGCCGGCGCTGGCATGCGGTACAGCGCTTCGCGGTCGGATATGCCTGCAGGCGCGAGAACGGGATCGGCTGCTGGCAATCGATGCAGGTGCCGTACTGGCCGTGCTGCATCCGCGCCCGCGCGGCGGCGATGTCGGCCAGTTGCATGCGGTAGTGTTCCAGCATCGCATCATCCTGCCGCTGCAGGATTTCTTCGTCGGCAAGGTCGCCCTCGTCCCGCGCCTCACGCTGCGCCAATGGTGTCATCGGCGTGTCGGCGGAACCAACGGCGGCATGGATGCGCGCTTCGTCCGCGTCAAGCTGCGCCGCCAGCGAGACGGTTTCCTGCGCTGTGAGCTTGTTCATGACGGATCTCCTGAACCCGCTGGCGCCTGGAGTGCCAGCCGGATGCCGGCTGCCAGGCGCTCTGCTACGGGAATGCGGTTGGATGGGTGCGCAACGGTGTCGCACGTGACAATGTCGGCCGCGACCGCTTGCAGCCTGTCGGGAAGAGCTTGTCCTGGCGCATGTACGCGAGGTATGGCGCCACCAGTCCGACCCGCACGGCGCCACCTTCCCTGGCTGCGGCAGCGGGCCACAGCAGCGGCACCAGCCTGGCATCCGGACGGTCCAGCGTGCACACGACCATGGCTTCGCAACCGGCCACTGGCTGCAGCAGCCTGCCTGCCGTGCCCGCGCTAACGGCGGGTGACGGCCAGCGCGACCAGGGCGCCAGCCACGGCCGCGACAGCGGCGACGGAGCCCATGCTCTCCCAGGGATGTGCGTGGACGTAGCGATCCGTGGTGTCGGCCCATTGCGAGACACGCATGCGCGCCGCCTGGCGTTGCTCGGCGAGGCGGCCCTGGAGCGCGTGCAGGCGTGCGCTCAGCTGCGCGCGTGCCTGCGCGGTCTCCACGCCGGCTTCGTCGGCAACATCCCGCAACAATGCCTGTACATCCGCCAACAGCGTGTTGGCATCACGGGCTAGTGCTTCCTTGTGCGGCAAGAGCGCGGCGCGAGTATCGTTCATTTCATTCTCCTTTTCACTGAGTCATCGCCGTGCATCGCACGGCACCATGGAAATCCTGTCGAACTACAAGTTCCCGCCAGCCGCTGCAAAATGCTGGCAGAACCATTTTCCGGCGAGCTCGCCGACCTGTTCCAGCGCACCCGGCTGCTCGAACAGGTGAGTAGCGCCGGGAATCACCTCCAGCCGCTTCTCGCATTGCATCCATGCGGTGGCGCGCGCGTTGAGCTTCAGCACCACCGGATCCGCTTCGCCTACGATCATCAGCGTCGGGGACTGCAGTTGGCGCAGCGCCTCGTGGCCTGCCAGGTCCACGCGGCCTCCGCGCGCCACCACCGCGTCGATCCGCATGCGCGGCGGCGGCTCAGCGGCGGCACGGATGGCCGCGGCAGCCCCCATACTGGCGGCGAAGTAGCCGAGCCGCAGGTGGCGATCGCGCGTCAGGTGCGCGACCGTGACCGTGGCAGCTTTGAGGCGTTCCCCGAGCAGGGCGATGTCGAATCGCTTCGACCTCCCGGCGTCCTCGTCCGGCGCCAACAGGTCAAACAGTAGCGTGCCCAGGCCCACCCGATTCAGCGTCGCTGCGACCCCGCGGCTGCGCACGCTGTAGCGCGAACTGCCGCTGCCATGTGCGAACAGGACCAGGCCGGATGCCGCTTCCGGCAGGGTAAGGTCGCCTGGCAGCGCGATGTCGCCGATATGGATCCGCACCTGTTCGATGGTGATGTGCTCCATGAGACTTCCCTTCCCCCCTCTTCCTGTCCTTGCCAACGGCCGCGCCACCATCGCGTCCTGTGCCAGTGCACGTTCAGTTCGGTCTCGGCGATGCCGAGGTCCATCGTCAGCGCTCCCCGCAGGCATGTTGGATGGGGTTGCCGATGTCCCGCGCCAGTTGCATTTCCTTAGTCGTGCTGACGACGGGGCGCGTTCACACTGTTAAAGCTATGCGCCTGCGCGGCCATCGACTTGGGCTGGATCAAACAATGACCAGACACCTGCAGGCGACACCGCCTACATGACCCGCCGTAGCAGGTCGCGCAATGCCCCTCTTCCACCTGGATGAGACCAAGGCGCTGGAGCCGCTGGAGCCCGGGCATCCCGTGCCCGTACTGGACAGCGACCGGCCGGAATGAAGCGCGCCTGTCACAGGCGGCGGGCGCCACCCCGGGCTTGCGTTGCATCAACGTGCGGACCTGCACGGCAACTACCGTAGTAGCAAGCCCGACCCACTGATTGTCAATGCGGAGTTTTTCATGCCTGCCAGAACACTTATCTTCCACCAAGGCGCGCGCCGCATGATGCTGAGCGGCGTGGAACAACTGGCCCACGCGGTCAAGGTCACGCTGGGCCCGGGAGGCCGCAACGTGATCGTGGAGCGGCCCGACATGGTGCCGCTGGTCGCCAATTCCGGCGTGGTCGTGGCGAAGTCGGTGACGCTGGCCAATCCGTTCGCCGACATGGGCGCCCGCCTGCTCTGCGAGGCCGCGGTGCGCACCAGCGAGATCGCTGGCGATGGCACCACCACTGCGACCACGCTGGCCCACGCGATCGTGGCTGAGGGCGTGAAATACGTCGAAGCCGGCCACGACCCCATGCAACTCAAGCGCGGCATCGAGGCCGCCGGCAAGCTGGTCGCCAGCGCCTTGCTGGAAAGCGCCCGGCCCTGCAGCAGTACCGGCGAGATGCGCCAGATCGCCACCATCTCGGCCAGCGGCGACCAGACCGTCGGCACGCTGGTGGCGCAGGCTGTCGAGCGGGTCGGCAAGGATGGCGCAATCAGCGTGGAGGATGGCTCCAAGCTGGACGACGCACTCGACATCGCCGACGGCGCGCTGATCGATCGCGGCTACCTCTCGCCCTTGTTCGCGACCAACGAGAGCCGTGCCGTCGTGCTGGATTCGCCGCTGGTGCTGCTGTGCGACGCGAACATTGCCGCCATCGCGCAACTGCTGCCGGTCCTTGAGGCCGTGAGCCACGCTGGCCGGCCCTTGCTGGTCATCGCCAACGATGTGGAGGGCGAGGCCCTGGCCACGCTCGTGGTGAACAACCTGCGCGGCGCGCTGAAGAGCTGCGCAGTCAAGTCACCGGGTTTCGGCGACTCGCGCACCGAGCAGCTGGGCGACCTGGCCGCGCTGACCGGCGCCACGGTGGTCTCACCGCAGGCCGGCATCTCGCTCGAGCACGTCACGCTGGAACAGCTTGGCGAAGCCCGCCGCGTGGAGGTCAACAAGGACACCACCACCCTGATCGGCTCCGGTGACGAACGCCCGCGCGTGGCCGAGCGCATTGCCGCCCTGCGCCTGCGCCTGGACGAGGTGCGCTCGGACTATGAGCGTGAGGCGCTGCAGCGGCGCCTGGCCCGGCTGGCCGGCGGCGTGGCTGTGATCAAGGTGGGTGCGGCCACCGAGAGCGCGCTGCACGAGCGCAAGAACCGCTTCCAGGATGCTTTGCACGCCACCCGCGCCGCGGTGGACGAAGGCATCGTCGCCGGCGGCGGCGTTGCGCTGCTGCGCGCCCGCGCTGCCCTCGAAGCCTGGCAGGCACCGAACGCCGAGCAGGCCGCCGGCGGCCACATCGTCCACGCGGCACTGGCCGCGCCGATGCGGCAGATCGCCGCCAACGCCGGTGCGGATGCCGACGCAGTGGTGCACCAGGTATGCGTCGGCTCGGGCACGCTCGGCTACGACGCCGGCACCGAGCGCTATGGCGACATGCTGGAACTCGGCGTGATCGACCCCGTCAAGGTGGTACGCACGGCCCTGCAAAATGCCGTGTCGATCGCCTCCCTGCTGCTGACGACGGACTGCATGATCGCGATTCAGCGCAGCCCCGCCGGCCAGGGCGATGCCGGCATGCGCACGGGGTCGTCGATGTTCGGCGAAGAATACTGAGCAACGGTGCAGGCCTGAGCTAGCCGGGCCTGACTTCGATCTGGTTGACGACCGCGCTGACGCCCGGTGCAGACCAGGCCGCTTCGAATGCCGCCTCGCGCTCGGCCAGCGTGCGCAGAGTGCCGGTCAGCGTCACCGCGCCATCCCTCACCGTCACGGTTACCTGGTCGGCGTCGCTGGCAGCCTGGCGTGCGATGGCCGCCTGGATCCGTGCCGCCACGTCCTGCTTGTCGGCACGAGGCCGGATGGCGAGCGCATTGGTGACCCCGACCACGCCGAACAGTCCGGCCACGGCGTGCTCGGCGGCGGTGCGCTGGTAGTACCAGTCGACATCGCCGCTCAGGGTCACCACGCCGTGTTCGACCAGGATCCGGATACGGTCGGCCGGCACCGTCGCATCCCAGGACAGCACGTTGGCAGCGGCCCGGGCAATGTCGGCATCGGTGCGGCGCGCATCGTCGGGCAGGTGAACGTCCAGTTCCACGGCCAGCGCCCGCACGCCGGGAATGCGCCTGACGGCCGCTTCCGCCGAGTACTTCTCGGCAAAGGTTCCAAGGTGCCCGGTCAGCGTGACGACGCCGTCCTGGACCTGGACCCCGATCTCGTTGCCATGGACCGCAGGATCCCAGATCAGCGCCTCGGTCACGTCCTGCTGCAGCTGCCTGTCGCCCTTCATGGGTGCCCCCCGCTTGTGCGTGTCTTTACCGCCCTTTCAGGCAAGCCACGACCTCCGCATCCTCGACCTGCGAGAAGTCGCGGTAGAACTCCCCCACTGCCCGGAAGCCGGCCGGCGTCTCCAGGCATACCACCTCGTCGACATAGGGCTGCAACAGCTCCAGCGTCCGCGGCGGCGCCACCGGCACCGCGCAGACGAGCCGCGCGGGCTTCTGCTCGCGGATGGCGTGCAGCGCGGCGATCATCGAGGCCCCGGTCGCCAGGCCGTCGTCCACGATGATGACCTGTCGACCGGTGGCGCGGACCGGTTCCCGGCCCGGCGTGTAGGCGGCGCGGCGGCGCCGCAGCACCTCAAGCTGGGCCGCGCGCTCGCGGTCGATGTATTCGCTGTCGGCGCCTGCCGCGGCGGCATAGGGCGTAAGATAGGTCCACCCGCTCTCGTCTACGGCGCCGATGGCGAACTCCGGGTTGCCCGGTGCGCCGAGTTTGCGCACGAGCACGACGTCAAGGTCCGCGCCGAGCGCATCGGCAATGATGGCGCCCATCGGCACCGCACCGCGGGGCACGGCCAGCACCAGCGGCCGTTTTCCTGCGTGGCCAGCAAGCGCACGCGCCAGTTGTGCGGCGGCATCGGCCCTGTCAATGAATGGCATTACCCCCCTCCTTTGGCTGCCTGGGTGGCGGCTTACGCCGGATAGCCCACGCTCTGGGCCAGGATCACGCGCTGGTCGGGCGCCAGCCGCATGGCAGTGGCCAGCGCGCGGCGGTCCAGCAGCCCGCGCGCCACCGTGGCCAGCCCGGACGCGGCGCAGAAGAGGTAAACGTTCTGGCTGATATGCCCCGTATCCAGCGCGGTATAGAACTGGCGCAGCGGCTTGTCGGTCTCATCGAGCCTGGAGAGCCGGCTGACATAGACGAGATTCAATGGCGCCTCGGCAACATAGTCCTGCAGGCCGGTCGCCGCGCGCAGGTCTGCGCCGACGACCAGCCGAAGGCGCCAGTCCGCCGGTTCAAGCACGTACAGTCCGTCGCGCAGCGCCGCGTACAGGTCGATTTCCTGCCAGTTGCGGGTCGAGGGCGCAGTGCGCAGGCCGGTGCCCGGGCGGTTGACGCCGAAAGCCGCCCACAGCAGGGACGACAGCAGTGTGTCATCCAGGTTCCGCGCAGCAAAGTGTCGGGTCGAGCGGCGCTGCAGCAGCGCCGTCAGCAGCGGCATGCCGCCTTCGGTCTGCGGTGGCGGCAGCTTCAGGTATTCCGCGCCGGCTTCGGATAAAACGATGGGATGTGTCACGTCGTGCTCCGGATCGATGGGGTCGGCAACGCCCCCCTGGGATTAACGTAGGCGGCAAGCCGGCCCTGCCATTTGGGATGGATCAAAGGAAAGCCCGTTTGCTCGCGGCATGTAGCAGGACAGCTCGGTCCCGGCTCCTGATCGGCCTTGCCTCTCCGGGTGTCCGGCCACAATGCGCAGGCCGCCGGCCATGCGACCCCTGCGCTCTGACGAACCCGGCGCGGCTTGGCGATGCCGCGCGCCGCCCGACGCATTGCGCACTCCTTGCGATACGTCAAGCCCCGCCAAGGTTGCCCTCCTAGACTTATCCAGACCTGCGCGCCCCGGGGCAGGCCAGCCGCTTGACTATAGGAGTTCCTCCATGCCAGACCAGACCGATCCCGCCTTCGAACTCGCGCGCTGCGCCGAGCAGTCCGCCCTGCGCATTTGGCTGCGCTGGGAAGAATCGCGCCAGATGTTGCTCAGGCTCCGCCTCAAGGCCCTGGACGAGGACATAAAAGGCACCCGGCAGGCGCTCGCCCGCGTCAACGATGCGCCAGACTGGAACGCCTTCCATGGCCTGCCCGCTCAGATTCTGGCCGCGCAGGTCGAGCGCAACGCCGCACATGCACGCGACATTGGCGGTCTTTACATAGAAATGGCCTCGGCCTTCATGGAGCACCTGCGCGAGTCGACCGAAGCCTGGCAGGACTACCAGCAAAGGGTCATGGTGGAGGGAGGCGGCTACGCGCCCTTTGCGGAATCGGCGCGCGAAATGTTCGACAACGTCGGCCGCCTGATGGCCGTCCCTACCCCAGGCGCGAAGGCCCCGGCGCGCCCCGCCGGCGCGTCACGGAGCTGACGAGATGGCCGGACAACGCATTGCCCTGGTAACGGGAGGCATGGGCGGCCTCGGCGAAGCGATTGCCGTGCGGCTGCTGGCCGACGGCGCGCGCGTCGTGGTGACGCACTCCGTACACAATGACCACGTGGCCCAGTGGCTCGGCACGCAACGCTCCGCCGGCCGCGAATTCACGGCGTTCCCGGTCGACGTGACGGACTTCGCGTCCTGCCAGCGCTGCGTGTCGCAAGTGCGCAGCGAGCTCGGCGACGTCGATATTCTGATCAACAATGCCGGGGTCACGCGCGACCGGACCCTGCGCAAGATGGATAAGGCTGACTGGGACTTCGTGCTGCGCACGGACCTCGACTCGCTCTTTCATATGACGCGGCCGCTGGTTGAGCCGATGTTGGCGCGCGGTTGGGGCCGGATCGTCAATATTTCTTCGGTCAATGCCTCGCGGGGCGCCTTTGGCCAGACCAACTATGCCGCCGCCAAGGCGGGGGTACATGGCTTCACCAAGGCGCTGGCGCTGGAACTCGCACGCAAAGGCATCACCGTCAACACCGTTTCGCCGGGCTACCTGGATACGCACATGGTGACGGACATGCCCGCCGAGATCCTCGAGCGGGACGTGTTGCCGACTATCCCGGTCGGCCGGCTAGGCAAGCCGGCCGAGGTCGCGGCGCTGATCTCTTACCTGTGCAGCGACGACGGGGCCTTCGTCACTGGCGCGAATTTTGCCATCAACGGCGGGCAACACCTGCAATGAGGATCGACGACAGGACGTCACCGCCCAGCCTGTCGGCCATGCCGGAATGCGCGCCGCAGGCCGCCATACCGGCGCAAGTCTGGATGGACAAGCAGATCCGCGCCGGCCTGGCCCGTGCCACCGGGGGCCTGTCGGTGATCTCGGCAAGTCTGGCCGGACTCGACTGGGCGCTGCAGCTCGGCATCTCCCCGGCAAAGATTGTGCAGGCATGGCAGGTGTGGCTGCAGCACAGCATCGAGGACTGGCCACGGCTGTTGCCGACCGCGGCCGAGCCGCCGTCCGTTGACCTCAGCGATCAGCGCTTTGCCGATGCCGGCTGGCAGGACTGGCCTTATCGCTGCTGGCGCGATGCGTTCATGCGCAACGAAGCCTTCTGGGAGTCGCTGACGCAGGATATTGACGGCCTGTCGCGTCATCACCAGCACATCGTCGCCTTCTGCGCCCGGCAATGGCTTGACCTGCTCGCGCCCGGCAATGTTTGGTGGATGAATCCGACCATTGCCAGGACCGCCTCGAGCACCTTCGGCGCCAACTTCCTGCAAGGCGCCCATCACTGGCTGCAGGACGCCAGTGAGCTGTTGTCAAAGGTGCCTGGGCTGCCTGCGGGGCGCCCCGCGCTGGAATTTCTACCCGGGCGCGACGTGGCGCGCACGCCTGGCAAGGTGGTGTTCCGCAACGCACTAATTGAACTGATCGAGTATGCGCCCGCCCTTGGCGCCAATACAGTCTGGCGCGAGCCGGTGCTGATCGTGCCGTCCTGGATCATGCGGTACTACATCCTCGACCTGAAGCCCGAGGATTCGCTGGTGCGCTACCTGGTCGAGAGCGGCCATACCGTGTTCATGATTTCATGGAAGAACCCGGACGCCTCGGCCCGCGACTTCGGGCTTGACACCTATCTGGAGGCCGGGCTTCTGACCGCGCTCAACACCGTGCACGCGCGCTGCGACGGCGCGCACGTCCACGCCGCCGGGTATTGCCTGGGCGGCACCCTGCTTGCCACGGGTGCCGCCATGCTCGCCCGCGACGCCGCCGGCGGGCCACTGGCCAGCATGACGCTCTTTGCCTCAGAGACCGATTTCCATGATCCGGGCGAACTGGGCCTGTTCATCGACAAGAGCTCGCTCGCCACGCTCGACGCCCTCATGTGGAGTCAGGGATATCTGGACGGGCCTCAGATGAAGTCTGCCTTTCAGATGCTGAACGCCCAGGACCTGATCTGGTCGCGCGTAATGAGCGAGTATTTGCTCGGCCAACGTTTGCGCGCCAACGATCTGGTCTCCTGGAACCGCGACACCACCCGCTTGCCTTACCGCCTGCATTCGGAATGCCTGCACAAGCTGTTCCTGGGCAATGAGCTGGCCACCGGCAAGCTGTGCGTGGGCGGACAGCCCGTCGCCCTGTCGGACCTCGACCTCCCGCTTTTCGTGGTTGGCACCGAACACGACCACGTCTCGCCCTGGCGCTCCGTGTACAAGCTGCACTTACTGACCAAGGCTGAACTGACCTTCTTGCTGACCTCGGGCGGCCACAACGCAGGCATCGTGTCCGAGCCGGGCCACCCGGGCCGGCGCTACCATGTGCATACGCGATTGCCCGCCGCGCCCTACCTGAGCCCGGAGCAATTCCTCAACGTAGCTGTGTACCGCGACGGTTCCTGGTGGCCGGCGTGGCATGACTGGCTAGTGGCCCACTCGACAGCGCGCTGCACGCGACAGGCGCCGGGCCAGGGGCTCGCGGACGCTCCTGGTACCTACGTGCTGGAACCCTAGCCTCTTGTTCACTGTGCTGCGCCTGGCAACCTTGCGAGCGGGCAAACTTTCGGGTAGCCGGATCGAACGGAAACATGCCGTCGGACACGGGAAATGCCGGCCGACGCCTAAGGAACTCATTCCAGAAACCCCGCGCAAGCTGGTGGAGTGTTCGGTTTTGTCCCACATCCCGCTCCCTGGCAGCAGCCGAACCGCACCGCACCTCACTTCATCGCATCGCCGAGGCGCTGCGGCAATATCAGTGCGACATCAGGACCGGCACTGTCATCGACTCAAGCAACGTGCGGGTGACACCGCCAAGGACCAGCTCGTGCACCCGGCTGTGCCCGTAGGCCCCCATGACGATCAGGTCAGCATTTCGGTCCGCGGCGTGTGAGAGTAACATCTGGCCGACGTCTTCGCCGTCTTCCGCTCCAAACGTGCAAAGCTGCACCGCCACGCCATGCCGACCCAGCCAGTCCACGGCATGCTGAGGCGGCGAAACCCATGTCCCCTTCAGAACCCCAGACGGTGTCCACGAGACCACCTCCACAGTGCCCGCGCGCTGCAGGAGCGGAAGCGCATCGCGGATGGCCCGCGCCGACTCGCGGCTGCCGTTCCACGCCACCATGATGTTCTTGCCAACGCTCGGGAACCGGCCCGCATACGGAACCACCAGCACCGGCCGCCCGCATCCCAGCACAATGGATTCAACAAAGCCGGGCTCGGCGTAGGCGGCTTCATCAGTGGGATCGTGCTGTCCGAGGATGACAAGATCCGCCCGATGCGCCTCTGCCTGGACCGTTGCCGCCGTGGCCCAGTCCGGCGCCCGCCATTCCGTAATGACGGTTACCTCGTCCGTTGCGCCCATCAGGGCGTGACGGGCCCGCTCGCCGACCTGATGCCGCCATTCGGTGTAAGAGGCAAGATTGCGGTCACCGTCCACCAGGTAGCGCACGGCGGTGGGATCCGGCTTGCCGACGGCTAGCAGGCCAACCAGCGTGGAATGAAACTCCAGCGCCAGCCGGGTCGCGAGGTGCAGCCGGTCGTACACGCGGCGGCCGGCATCGAGATGAACCAGGATCGTTGCGTAGTCCATGGATTGACTCCATCAGGCAGCCCCGGACGGAGCTTTTCTTGAATCTATATCGCCACCCCGCCCCGGATTTGTCGTGCATCAAGCCGTCTTCGTGTCCGCGCTACAGGCAATACCGCTGGCACCAGGTACGAGTTGGCCCAGGCTGCCTGCCGCCAGCGCGGCGGTGCGTGGCTTCGGCGGCCGCAGCAGGTCCGGTACGGCGGTACACGCTGTGCATAGCGGCACCAACGCGCAGGCGGCAAGCCTGCGCCATCCTGGCCGTTTCTCCGGTGTGCATGACTGCAAGCGATTCTTCATGGGTAGCTCCTTGTAAGGACGCGCACCGCCCGGTGGCGGCTGCCGCCGGCCAGGACGTGCGCCTCACACCGCGAAGCGAAAATGGCCGCTGTGCAGCACGATGTGCCGCGCACCTGTCATCTCGAACAGCGCTCCCGCGACGCGTTCAATGTCCTGGCGGTTGCTCATGAATGCCGGCAGCAAATCTTCACTGCGGTACGAGCGTGCGCCGAAATGATCCTCAAGCGCCTCGGCAGTGATCTCATAGGTCGCCGGTGTGCCATCCACCTTCACGGCACACCGCAGGCTTGGCCCGGTCGGGCAGTAATCCGGCGTCTCGCCGGAAAAGTCGATCGTATGCATAGCTCTCTGGCGTAATGCCCTCCAAAATCTGTTCGCCTGCTTACGCTTCCTCGGCGCGGAGAAGCAGGACGGGCGCGACGGCCAGGTTGATCACGCTTCGCGCGACGCTGCCCATGACGAGTCGCCGCACTCCCCGGCGGCCGTGCGTACCCATCACAACCAGATCAGCGCCCCAGCCATTGGCTTCGGCAGCGATCGTGGCAGCAACGTCGCCCTCGACCATAGGCTTACCGAGCAGCCGCGTTACGTGGCGAATACCCGCTGCGGCAAGCCGGCCGGAGGCGGCAGCGAGAACGCTTTGCCCCGCCGTCGTGAGGTCCTCTATCAATCTCACCGGATCCAGATTGCTGGCATCCAGAAACGGGCTGCGGTCATCGACCACATGGACCACCTCCACTTCGGCGTTGGCGGCGCGCGCGATGATCATGGCCTGTTCCAGGGCAAGTTCCGATGCGGCGCCGCCGTCCATGGCGACAAGGATGCGCTGGTACATAGCGGTTTCTCCGGCGATGGGAGCCTGTGGCGACTCGGGTCTGGACTGGTTAAATGCAGCGTAGGGCAACCGGCGCAACTGCTGTTGATACGTGTCAAAGCCGCGGTACCGCGCTCCAACCGCCGCTGGTCGCGCGCGCATCGGCAGTCTTCGCGCAGGGGTTGCGGCTCGCGGATTCAGGCCTGCCCACGCCGAGCGGCTCGCCTGCTTGTCCCCGAACGAAGCCTGAGCGCTTCTTCTTCCCCTTCCAGTTCCGTCGCTTCTCTTTCGCGGGATCGTCCCTGAACCGCCGCGAACTTGCTTGCGCGGTGTCGTGCCCGCGGCGACACGTCCGAGCGGCAGGCTCAGCGACGCGGACAGGGTGTCGTGGCGCAGAGCAGCCAGTCGTCCTCGAGCGTATTGACCGGCAGCCGGAACGTCACCTCGAGCGGCTCGCCAGCGACGACGATGTCGCGCATCTGGTCCCGCCCCTGGTAGCCGACAGCGAGCCGATAGGCACCCGGCCTGAGTCGCATATAGAACAGCGGCCCGCTAGCCGTAGTGTGCAGCACGGGGCGGCCCTCCTGGCTGGCCACGACCACCGTGGCACCGCCCAGCGGCTTCCCGCGCCCGGCATCCACCATCGTCAGCCGTACATTGAAACGCGCGGCGATGGCCAGCATGCTTTGCATGCCCGCCTCATCGTCTCCACCCGATACGTAGGAAACGCCGTGCTGCTCCATGATCTGCACGCCAGCGGGCGCGGCGCGAGTGGCGCAACCCGCCGCCGCAACGGCAATCGCCAGCGACGATAGGCCGAGGCCTAGGCTTCTTGAAACCTGCATTTGCGTCACTCCGGAAGAATTATTGGGGTTTTCGCAGGCCGGAACCGAACGGTCAGGGCGTATCGCCGCGCGACTGCTGCCGAACGAGCAGCACGGGGCGAACCGTCTTGCTGACCACGTGCTCCGAGACCGAGCCCAGCACCATGCGCCGCACGCCGCGATGGCCGTGTGTGCCCATGACGATCAGGTCCGCGCTCCAGTGGTCCGCTTCCGCGATGATCGCCTCGGCAATCTTCGCAGGGGTGCCGGGCGTCTCGGCCAACCTGCTGCTCCAGCGCACGCCGGCGGCGCTGAAGCGCTCGCCGGCACGAGCCAGCACCTGCTTGCCATAGGCAATGATGTCGGCCATCAGCCAGTGCCGGTCACCCGGGCTGACCTCGAAGAACAGGTCGCTGTCGTCGACGACGAACATGGCGCTGACCTCGGCGTCGGTGGTCAGCGCCATCGACACGGCCTGCTCCAGGGCATTCAAGGATGAACGGCTGCCATCGAGGGCTAGGAGAATGCGGCGGTACATGGCGACCTCGGCTTTGGCTGTGGTTCATCCCAAATTAGCGGTCGCAAGGACATGCGGGTTGATGCCAGTCAACCAAGCCAGCCACACCGCTGTGATTCGGCTCATGGCAGGGCTGCTGCACCAGGGGTGGCCGACAGCAACGTGTCGGCCGATACTGGCGGCCGCGCTCAGGTCAGCACCTGCTCGGCGGGTACATGGGCGTAGCCATGGGCGCTTGCGACGGCCGCATAAGTCACACTCCCGCGACAGATATTCAGCCCGGCCCGCAGGTAGGGGTCGTCTGAGAGCGCGCGGGACCATCCCTTGTCGGCAAGGGCCATCGCATGACCGATCGTGGAGTTGTTCAGGGCAAAGGTGGAGGTCCTCGCCACCGCTGCCGGCATGTTGGTCACGCAGTAGTGCAGCACGCCGTCCACCACATAGGTCGGATCCGTATGGCTGGTCGGGCGCGATGTCTCGGCGCAGCCTCCCTGGTCTATCGCCACATCCACCAGCACCGAACCCGCTTTCATGCGCGCGACCATCGCACGCGTGACCAGCCTGGGCGCCTCGGCGCCAGGCACCAGCACCGCGCCGATGACCGCATCGGCCGAGAGCAACGCGCGCTCGATACTGTCAGCGCTGGAGTAGACCGTCACGACTCGATTGCCGTACACGGAGCCGAGATGCCGCAGTCGTTCGATATTCTTGTCCAATACCGTCACGCGCGCCCCCATGCCAACCGCGATCTGGACAGCATTGGCGCCCACCACGCCGGCGCCGATCACCACGACATGTGCCGGCGCGACGCCCGGGACGCCGCCGAGCAGCAGTCCCATGCCGCCGTTCGGCTTCTCGAGGTAGGCTGCCGCCACCTGGACTGACATGCGGCCGGCGACCTCGCTCATGGGGGCCAGCAGCGGCAGACCACCGTCAGGCCCCGTAACCGTCTCATAGGCGATGCAGACCGCGCCGGATTGCAGCAGCGCGGCAGTCAGCTCACGGTCCGCGGCCAGGTGCAGGTATGCATAGAGGATCTGCCCGGGCCTGAGCAGCGCCAGTTCGCGTGGTTGTGGCTCCTTGACCTTGACAATCATCTGGGCCCGGTCGTACACGGCCTTCGCATCGGCAGCCAGCTTCGCGCCAGCCGCTTCGTATTGCGCGTCGGAAAGGCCAAGCGCGGCCCCGGCCCCGGCCTGGACCATGACCTGGTGACCGCGGCTGACAAGTTCGCGCACGCAGGCAGGCGCCAGGCCAACCCGGTACTCGTTGTCCTTGACTTCTTTAGGCACGCCGATCCACATGGCCTTTGCTCACGCGCGTGGTAATTCGGCAGATTCCGCACCAGGTGCTTGAATCCTCAGTCCACGGCCGGATGCACCGAGGCCTGTCCGTGGCCACACGTATGGCAACACCTGCATGGCAGCCTCGATGTCGGCAGATATCGAAATAATTATAGGGCCCAAGGGTTACATAGCTGCCCAGCCATTTCACATCCAAATATCGCCATTTTCGCCCCCTCGGCGGACGCCGCAAGATGTGATTGATGTTTGCCATCACCACTTGCCGGAAGCACCACCACCGCCAAAGCCGCCGCCACCGCCGCCGAATCCCCCGGGCCCCGACCGGCCGCCATATCTTCCCGAGCGGCCGCCGATAGCCAGCAAGCCCATGTGCGGGCCACCCATCAGCGTGAACAAGAGCGCGATTGCCCCTGCAACGATGCCGGCAAAGATGGCGCCAGAAAGCATCCACGCGACCACTCCAACGGCCCCACCCGTCGCGACTGCACCCGGGAAGCGCCCCAGCATGGAACGCAGTAACCCACCCAGAACCAGAGTGAGCACAAGCAGGATTGGCATCAGTTGCCGGACGGGGTCACCCGTATCCCCTGCTCTTTCCTCCGGAGGTGGCAGTGGCTCCCCTTCGATGACCCCAAGCATGCGGTCGATGCCCGCAGACACACCGCCATAGAAGTCGCCCCGCTTGAATCGGGGCACGATATCATCACTGATGATGCGCTTGCTCGCGGCGTCAGTCAGGACGCCTTCGAGCCCGTAACCCACCTCAATACGAAGCGTGCGGTCGTCCTTGGCGATGATGAGCAGCGCGCCGTCATCAACGCGGTTACGTCCCAGCTTCCATTGCTCGACCACGCGAAGCGAATACTGTTCGATGGTTTCCGGTCGGGTAGTGGGAACCATGAGAACTGCAACCTGAGCTCCCTTCCTGGCTTCGAAGGCCTGCAGCGTCTGGTCCAGGGACGCCTGCTGTGCGCGCGTTAGCGTACCAGTCAGGTCAGTCACTCGCGCCGTCAATGACGGAACGGCAACCTCGGCGATGGCTCCGGGAAACACGAAGGCAGTCAGCACCAGAAGCAGGCCTCGCGCGGCCGTGCGCAGGTTCAACTGGCACCACCGAGGGCGCTGGCCGCAGCGGCACAGACTAATGGCTGGCATGACGAGCACCGCCCACATCTTGCGCACGGCACACCTCCGCAACGAAAGGTCTCTTGACTTCCCTCAGCGGACCCAGGTGTCAGCAGCTGACAAGATCCGTATGTCCGAAGCCCTTGGAATAGTCGAGCACGGAAATGACTGTCGGGGTCACCCTGAATATTCGGACGTCCTCCGCGGTTGGCATCGGCACTGGCAAGGCAATCTGCTCCGGATACTTCAATGGGAACATCCGGAGGATTCTCTCCGCTACGGCCACATCGACCACCGGTTGCGCGTGCGCCGCCATGGACAGGCCGGTAATCGCCATGAGATCTGGCGTGTCGTGATCAATTGTCAGCGAGACACGGTCATCCAATGCCAGATTGGCCGCCTTTTGGCTGCCCGGACCACAGAGGAAGTAGAGCGTGAGACCCTCATTCACATAACCCACAGTGGTAGCCTGAGGCCAGCCATCCGGCCTCAAGGTGGCAAGCGTCATGATCCTGTGTTGGTTCAACAAGGTCAGGATCTTCTGTCTGGTCTCTTCGTCCATATTTGGTCACCTGTTACGCCAGTACAAACAACACCAACGGGGCCGGCACGGCCGGGGGAGCGATCTCCAGCCGGCACGTTCCTGGACAAATGCCCCGCATCTTCTTCATTCCACGACAGCAATGGCTGGTTCAGGCCCATGTCTTGCCTCTCCCCCCAGCTACCTCGGCTTCGGCTATGGGCTATTTCCAAAGTAGCGGTCGCAAGCGCATGCGTGTTGATGGCTGTCAACGAAGCCCAGAGTCCCCTTGGCCGGCCGACCGCCCGCCCGCTGACCCGCATCAACCGGCCTACCCCCCGCCTAAGCCGGAAGCAATGTCTGCGCTCCCGCACCCGGGAACCGCTTCCGGCACCTGGTGATGGGCAGCGTGGCCGAGGGGGAGGTGTGCAGATCGACGGTGCCGGTGCTGCTGGTGCGGGCGGCCGCTGCCGGCCGCCCACTGGAGCTATTCGATGCGGAAGGGGTCATGCGCCAGGGCGTAGCTGAACGCATATTCCAGTTCGCCGGACGCCTGGGCATGCAGCGTACAGAGCGGTGCGCCGGCTACGACCTCGTCGCCGGCGCGCACATGCAGTTCCAGCCCGGCCACCTGCCGGCGCGGCGCCCCGGCCAGCTTCGCCGTGCGCGCGACGTGCCGGTTGTCGACGGACGTCACGATGCCGCTGCGGGCTGCGACCACGTCGCGCCGGAACACCGCCTGCCCCGGGGTGCGCAGCCCCCCTTGCGCTTCACAGATCGCCTGGAACCGGGCCCAGGCGGCACCACTGTCGAGCAGGCTGCCGGCCAGCAGCCGTCCCTGCCCGGGCGGTATCGCACCGCAGAACTCCAGCAGCTCGCCCGCCAGCAGCAGCGAGCGTTCGCGCAGGTCGGCGGGCGCCGTCGGCTGGCACTGCAGCACGGCCAGCACGTCGAGCGCCTCGAGCGCAGGGCCGACGCCCCGGCCCACCGGCTGCGAGCCGTCGGTGCGCAGAATCCGGAGCTTCAGCCCGAACGCGTCCGCGACCTTGGTCATGGCGAGATCCAGGCGCGCCAGATCGCTGTCTTCGCGGATCTTGGCCGTCGGCCCCACCGGCACGTCGATCAGCACGTGGGTGGAGCCGGCGGCAATCTTCTTCGACAGGATTGAGGCCACCAGCTGCGCATCGCTGTCGATATCCAGCGCGCGTTCCACGCGGATCAACACGTCGTCCGCGGGACTCAGGCTCAGCGCGCCGCCCCACACCAATGCAGCCCCGACCTGTTCTACCACGCGCCGCAGTTCCGTCGAATCCAGCGTCACGCGGGTCAGGGCTTCCATCGTATCGGCGGTGCCGGCGGGTGAGGTGATCGCGCGCGATGAGGTCTTGGGCAGCAGCAGCCCGGCCGCTGCCGCGATAGCCACGACGACCGGCGTGGTGCGATTGCCCGGCAGCCCACCGACGCAATGCTTGTCGGCAACCACCTCGCGGTCCCAGTTCAAGCGCTGGCCGGACCGGACCATGGCCCGGGTCAGGTCGACAGTCTCGCGCAGGCTCATGCGACCGTCCGCGCAGGCGGTGAGGAATGCCGCAATATGCACGTCGGCGTACCGCCCTGCACTGATGTCGCCGATGATGCCGTCGAGCTGGACGCTGTCCAGGTGGCAGCCATAGATCTTGGCACGCAGTGCGCGCACCGACTCCAGCGCGGGCGCATGGGTGACATGCACGACATCGCCGGCGCGTGCCGAAAGCGTCCGTGCTGCGCTCAACGACAGGCTCGCTTCGCCCGTGTTCAATAGCGGCGCGCCCAGCAGCGTCAGCGTGGCGATCAACGACCTGTCGCCGATCTGCACGCGCACGCGCGCCTGCGCGGAAAAGCCCTCGGCGCGGCAGACGGGGCAATCCGGATGCATATAGATGACATGCTCCTGCCACGTATCGATCTCGAGCGGCCGGAACACCAGCGCCCCCACTTCGCGGGGCGCGGCGGCGGCCACGACATCGCCGGGACGGCCGGGAATTCCGGGATCAGAACTGGCATCGTTCACGTCATGCCTTGCCGCGTATGACGCCGCTAGCGAGCGTCCAGGGCGTCCAGATTGAGCAGCTCGATGGACTTGCCCTGCACTGTCAGCAGCCCTTCCTGCTGGAACTTGGACAAGGTCCGGCTCACGGTTTCCAGGGTCATGCCAAGGAAGCTGCCGATGTCTTCACGAGTCATGCGCAGCACAAAGGACGTGGCCGAATAGCCGCGTTCGCGGTAGCGTGCCGAGACGTTCAACAGGAATGCCGCCACGCGCTGCTCGGCGGACATGTTGTTGCCTAACAGCATCATCTGGCGCGATTCCCTCACGATCTCGGCACTGAACATCTTGTGCAGGTGGCGTTGCAGCGGCTTGATCTCGCGGCATAGCGCCTCGAGCTGGTGAAACGGGATCACGCAGACCACGCTGTCTTCCAGGGCAATCGCATCGCAGTTATGGGTTTCCTGGCAAACGCCGTCCATGCCGATTGAGTCCCCGGCCATGTAGAAGCCGGAGATGGTCTCCTTGCCCCGCTCCGGCGCCACCACGGTCTTGAACGAGCCGACGCGGACCGCATAGAGGCTGCGGAACGGGTCGCCCGCCCGGTACAGCCGTTCGCCCTGCTTGACCGAACGCCAGCTCCGCACGACGGAGTCCAGGCGGGCCATTTCGCCGGCCTCCAGGCTGGCGGCCATGCAGATGTTCCGCATCATGCAAGTTGTGCACCGCGCCCGCGCGGGATCCGGCGCCGGCTCCGCAAACGTCTCATCCTCACGCCTGGAGAGCGCGACGGACATGTTGGGGGCGTCACAAACAGCATCAGCTTCAGTATGCAAGTCAAACATGGTTGTCTCCAGCCTGCCGGCCTTTCCCTTATCCCGACCCTCGCCTTCACCCGTGTCGTCTGGCGGACCGCATATTCGTGCGCGCCGCGATGTGTTTGACTGAAGTATTGGCCTGCCCGCGCTCCGCGCCTAGAAGGCTGCGCTGAGTTGCGTGTCAGAAATGCAGCGTCACTTGTCAGGGTTCCCTGACGCCGGTCATGCCGAACGCCCTGGCTGTCCAAGCTGGCGCATGTGACGTCATGCCCTTATCCCGTGCAAGCAGTCGGGGCAATGTGCCGGCGTTTGATGCAAAGCAAACCGCAACCGCCCCGGCTTGCCAAAGTAAGAAAACACGGCGCGCACGGCGCCGTCATCCAGGAGACCATGATGAGCAACATCAAGCGCTACGACCCGTTCTCGATCGAACCGCTCGGCGACATGCTGCAGAGCATGCTACGCAATTGGCGGATCGGGCCAGACACCGAGCTGCCATTCAAGGTCGATGTGGCCGAGTCCGACAGCAGCTTCACCATTACCGCCGACCTGCCAGGCGTGAAGAAGGAAGACATCAACGTCAGCGTAGACCGTGGGACTGTGATGATCTCCGCCAAGCTCGAGAAAGCTTCCGAGGTAAAAGAAGGCGACCGCGTGATCCGCCAGGAGCGCTACAGCGGCTCGATGCAGCGTGCCTTTACGCTGGACGGCAACATCGACACGGAAAAGATCGATGCCAGCTTCCAGGACGGCGTGCTGCGCCTGGTGCTGCCCAAGAAGGAAAGCTCAAGCCAGCAACGCATTACCGTCCGTTAGGCAACGTTGCGCAAAAAAGGAGACCGGGATGCTAGTCCAGGATATTTGCTCAGCGAAAGCCGTGCATGTCCCGCTGTCCTGCACCCTGCAGGAAGCTGCCGTCCAGATGCGGGACCGCCACGTCGGTGCGCTGATCGTGACAGAGAACTCACCGGCAGGGACGCGCGCGGTCGGCATGGTCACGGACCGGGACATCGTCATCGGTGCGACAGCCACCGGTGCGGATCCATGCCGGACCGACGTGGTCGAGGTGATGACGCGTGGCCTGGTGGCGATCCAACGGGATGCCGTTGTCGCAGAGGCAATGCAGTTGATGCTGACGCACGGCGTACGACGCCTGGCGGTGCTCGATGGCGAGGCAGTGACCGGAGTGGTTGCGCTCGATGATCTGTTCGCCGCTCTCGCAACCGACTGGGGCATGCTGTTTTCGCTGGTGCGCAAGGCGCAGGAACGAGAGCGTTCTGGCAGCGCACAGGCTCTATCGCAAACGTAGCGCCCAGAGACGCACCGGGGCCAACCCGTGGCGCCGCTTGCGGCGCCCTGCCTTTGAAGAGGCCAAGCATGAAAACAGATCATCAGATCCAGAAGGACGTCACCGAGGAACTCGACTGGGATCCGGCGATTGACGCGGCGTCCATCGGCGTCGAGGTCCATGAGGGCATTGTCACGCTGGACGGACACCTGTCCAGCTATGCGGAGAAGCTCGCCGCCGAGCGCGCCGCGGAACGCATTTCAGGCGTACGAGCGGTCGTCGTCAAGCTCGACGTGCATCCGCCCGGCGCCTTCCTCGACGAGGCCATTGCCGAGGCGGCTCGCGGTGCGTTGCAATGGCACGTGCATGTGCCCTCGGACGTCATCAAGGTCCGCGTCGAGCGCGGCTGGGTCACGCTGTCTGGCAACGTCGACTGGGGCTATCAGAAAAAGCTGGCCGAACGCACGGTCAGCCAGTTGCGCGGCGTGATCGGCGTCGTCAACAACATCCGGATGAATGAGAAGACCGCGCCCCCCGACGTGGAGAAGCGCATCGAAGAGGCGCTGCTCCGCCATGCCGTGCGCGAGGCCCACCATATCAGCGTCAAGGTCAAGAACGGCACCGCCACGCTGAGCGGCCACGTGGATTCGCTGGCCGACCGCCGCGCCGCCATCGGTGCCGTATGGTCGGCGCCGGGCATCTCGGCGGTCATTGATCAGCTGGAAACGCGGCCGTGACGCCGATGCCGCGTGCCCGCGCTGGCACGCACGGAGCAGGCGGCACGCGCCGCGATCGCGCCCGAGGGCGCCAGGCAAACAGGAGACAACCAACATGAAAGGCGATATCCAGCTCAAGCAGCATGTGGTCGAGGAACTGGCCTGGGACCCGGCCGTCGATGCCACCGAGGTCGGTGTCCAGGTCAAGGACGGCGTGGTGACGCTGACCGGCCATCTCAGCAGCCATGCCGGCAAGTACGCTGCCGAGAAGGCCGTCAGGCGCGTGCCCGGCGTGAAAGGCCTGGCCGTCGAAATCGACGTGCGCCTGCCCGATGACGCGCAGCGCACGGACGCGGACATCGCACGCGCAGCGAGCAACATCCTGGCGTGGACCTCGGTGCTGCCCGCGGATCGCATCCAGGTGATGGTCGAGGACGGCTGCGTCACGCTGACCGGCACGGTCGACTGGAACTACCAGCGCCTGGCCGCCGAGCACGCGGTGGGCGGCCTGTACGGCGTGGTCAGTGTAGCCAACGCCATCGTGGTCCAGCCTGCGATCGCGGCCCACGACGTGAAGGAACGGATCGCCAGGGCCATCGAGCGCCAGGCGGCGGACGACGCGACCCATGTCGCGGTCGACGTCAAGGACGGCGTGGTGACGCTGCGCGGTAGCCTGCGCAGCTGGGCCGAGCGCGAGGCCGCT
The DNA here is from genome assembly GCF_016127575.1 of Cupriavidus necator. Taxonomy (NCBI): domain Bacteria; kingdom Pseudomonadati; phylum Pseudomonadota; class Betaproteobacteria; order Burkholderiales; family Burkholderiaceae; genus Cupriavidus; species Cupriavidus necator. The sequence goes on along the minus strand of NZ_CP066018.1, from coordinate 3,376,930 downwards.
TCCGAAGCCGCCTGGGCGGCGCCTGGGGTGAGCGAAGTATCGAACATCATCCAGGTGAATCTCTGACTTCCCGACCGGGCCCTGTCGGGAGGGTTGCCGCCGGTTGCCATGAGGGCCAGCCATGACTGTCCGTAATCTCGATGCCCTGTTCCGTCCGCGCTCGGTCGCGCTCATCGGCGCGACGCTGCGGCCGCATAGCGTGGGGGCAACGGTGCTGGCGAACCTGTCCGCGGGCGACTTCACCGGCCAGCTGTACCTGGTCAACCCGAAGTATGCGACGCTGGCGGGCCAGCCCTGTTACGCGCGCGTCGGCGCGTTGCCGGCACCGCCGGACCTGGCGGTGCTATGCACGCCCGCGCCCACCATCCCGGGGCTCATCGCCGAGCTTGGCGCCGCCGGCACGCGCGCGGCTATCGTGCTGACCGCCGGCTTCGAGGGTCCTGAGGACAGTGCCGCAGGCGCCCTGCGGCAGGCCATGCTGGACGCGGCGCGGCCCCATCTGCTCAGGATTCTCGGGCCAAACTGCGTCGGGCTGATCGCTTCGGGAATCAGCCTCAATGCCAGCTTCGCGCCCGGCGCGGCCCGCCAAGGCAAGCTGGCATTCGCCACCCAATCCGGCGCGCTGGCCACCGCCGTGCTGGACTGGTCGCGCTCGCGGCAGATCGGCTTTTCCCATTTCATCTCGCTGGGCAACAGTGCCGATGTGGACGCAGCCGACGTGCTCGACTACCTCGCCGGCGACGCCGGGACGCATGCGATCCTGCTCTACGTGGAAGCGATCCGCCATGGCGCAAAGTTTATGTCTGCGGCACGCGCCGCCGCCCGCAACAAGCCGGTGCTGATCGTCAAGGGCGGACGCTCGGCGCAGGCTGCACGCGCCGCCGCGTCCCACACAGGCGCCATGGCGGGTGCCGACGACGTCTACGACGCCGCCATCCGGCGTGCCGGCATGCTGCGCGTGGACAGCACCGAGGGCCTGTTCGACGCCGTCGAGATGCTTGCCCGCATGCAAGGGCTGCGCGGCGAGCGCCTCGCCATCCTGACCAATGGCGGCGGCGCCGGCGTGATGGCGACGGATGCGCTGGCGGATGCCGGCGGGACCCTGGCCCGACTGTCAGACCAGACCCTGGCCCGGCTGGACTTGGTGCTGCCCGCCACTTGGCCGCGCGCGAATCCAATCGACATCATCGGCGACGCGCCCGTCGAGCGCTACTTGCAGGCCTACGCCATCCTGTGCGAGGCGCCCGAGGTTGACGCTGTGTTGATGATCCATGCGCCCACGGCCATCGTGCCAGCCGCCGAGATCGCAGCCGCGCTCGTCAGCGCGCCGTCGGGCGGCAAGCCGCTGCTGACCGCATGGCTCGGGGCGGATGCCGTGCTGCAGGCACGCCGCTTGTGCCGGCATGCCGGCGTGCCGACCTTCGATACCCCGGAGCGGGCAGTGCGCGGCTTCCTGCAGGCCTGCGAATACCACAGGAACCAGCAATTGCTGATGCGCACGCCGCCCGCAGACGACACGTACACGCAGGCCGACAAGGAACAGGTGCGCACGATCATCGGCAATGCCCTGCGCGCCGGCAGGGCGTTGCTGACCGAACCGGAGGCCAAGGCCGCGCTGGCCGCCTACGGCGTCCCCGTGGTCGCGACCCGGACCGCGGCAAGCGTCGATGAGGCTGTCGGCCAGGCCACACGGATCGGATATCCGGTAGCGCTCAAGATCCTGTCCCCGGACATCACGCACAAGTCTGCCGCGGGCGGCGTTGCACTGGACCTCGCCGATGCCGCCGCGGTGCGCAGCGCCGGCAGCGCCATGCTCGAGCGGATCTGGCAGCAAGCCCCGGAGGCACGGCTGGAGGGCTTCACCGTCCAGCCGATGGCCGGGCACGGCGATGGCTTCGAGCTGATCGTCGGCGCCGCCACCGATCCCGTGTTCGGCCCCGTCTTGCTGTTCGGCCATGGCGGCGTCAACACCGAACACATCGGCGACCATGCGGTTGCGCTGCCGCCGCTCGACGCGCTGCTCGCGCAAGACCTGGTGTCGCGCACCCGCATCGGGCGCCTGCTGGAAGGCTGGCACGGACACCCGGGCGTCGACGGGGACGGCTTGCTCCAGGTACTGGTACAGGTATCACGCCTGGTCTGCGACATTCCCGAGATCGCCGAACTCGATATCAATCCCCTGCTGGCGAGCGCGACAGGCGTCATCGCGCTCGATGCCCGCATCGCCATCAAGGCGCCGGCGCCGGGCACGCGGCTGGCCATCCAACCCTATCCGGAAGCGCTGGAGGAACGCGTCGAGCAGGACGGCCGCACCATTGTGCTGCGGCCCGTGCGCCCGACCGACGAGGCAGCCTACCAGGCGTACTTCCGCCAGCTGACGCCGGAAGATATCCATGCACGCTACTTCTGCACGTTCCGCGAGCCGGAACACAGCCAGTTGGCAAGGCTCACGCAGATCGACTACGCGCGCGAGATGGCGTTCATCGCGACGACTACCGATGCATGTGGCCAGGCTTCCATCCTGGGAGAGGTCCGGGCGGTTGCGGATCCGGACAATGTCCAGGCAGAGTTCGGTATCGCCGTGCGCTCGGACTGCAAGGGACAAGGGCTGGGAAAGCTGCTGCTCGACAAGCTGATCCGCTACGCGCGCGAAAAGGGCATCGGCGCGCTGGTGGGCTGCACCATGCAGCACAACCGGGCCATGCTGACGCTGGCGCGCACCTGCGGCTTCAGGACCAGCATCGCGGCCGGCGCCGACGGTGTCAGTCTGCACCTTGCGCTGCGCGAGGAGAATGCCAGCGTTCGCACGCAGGGTTGAGGCATCGCAATCGGCACGCGCGCGCAAGGCGTTGGCAATTTCGATCGCCTTCAGGCGCACTGCCGGCGGCGGCCGCTTTCCTGAGACAAGCCGGTAGCCGACAACCTCGGTTGCAGACGCCACCCAGCCGGCTTGCTTGTCGAAACTGTCGTACTCGCTCCTGCCAAGCCGGCAAGGCGTGCGCGCGCATGTCAGGGATCACTGACAGTGCCTTCTGCCCCCCTGACGCGACTCTCAGCCGCCCCTGATTTGCCACCGCAAGGGGAGCCGCGATACTAGGACCATGCCAGACCGCAATCCTGCCCGCCTGCTTACCGTGTACTTGCTCGAGCATGCCAATGCGATCCGAACCAGGCAGCTCGGCCTGCTTGGGCGAATGCCTGGCATCCGTGTCGCGGGTGCGGGCGCCAGCGCAGCCACGGAACTTGCCCCGCTCCTGCGTCATCGCCCCGACGTCGTCCTGATCAGCCTGGGCACGGGCTATGCTCATGCGCTCCAGGAGGTCAGGACGCTGAGGTCGACGCTACCGGATTCGATCGTGATCGTGCTGGCCGACAACCTCGGCCCGCCGCTGCGCCGCGCCTGCCTGAAGGCAGGCGGGAGCTACTGCTTTGACAAGACGCTGGAACTCGATGCGCTGCGCCAGACCCTGGCCGGGCTGGCTGCGACTTCGGGGCGATAGGGCACAAAGCCAGCGGCCGACCGACGCTGCACTGTGGCACTACAGGTCCGCATCGTCGTCGAACAGATGATTGCGCATGGCATAGCGCAACAGCATGGCTTCATTGGGCATCTGCATTTTTTCCATCAGCCGCATCTTGTAGGTGCTCACGGTCTTGGCGCTGACGCACAGTGCCGTGGCGATCGCCGTGATGGGCTCGCCCAGCACCAGCCGCCGGTAGACTTCCAGTTCGCGGTCCGAGAGCCTCAGGTGCGGCAGGTCGTCGCTCTGGTCCTTCAGCCCGCTTGCCAGCTTCGTGGCCATCGACTGGCTCACATAGGTGCCGCCCCGGGCTACCTGGCCGATGGCGGACACCAGTTCCGTAGCCGCGCTTTCCTTGGTCAGATAGCCCGCCGCTCCAGCCTGGAACGCACGAACGATGTATTGCTCCTCGGCGTGCATGGTCAAGACCAGGATGCGCAGGGCCGGGTGCTCGCCGCGCAGCAAGCGGATCAGTTCCAGCCCGCTCCTGCCAGGCATGGAAAGGTCAAGCAGGAGCACCTGCGGGGTGCATTCCCGTACCATCCTGGGCACTTGTGTACCATCTGCCGCCTCGCCGACGACCTCGAACACACCGGCCCGTTCCAGGATATGCCGCAGGCCATCCCGTACCACAGCATGGTCATCCGCAATCATCACCCTTGTCATGCCCGTTCCCCTGCTCTCGCGGAAATCGCACGACCAGGCGAAAGCCATCGTCGGGCGAACTCTGGACAAGGCTGCTCGCCTGCGGAGCGGATGAAGACGCCTTCAGGGGCATGCTCTCGTCACTATTACCTTGCCAATGGACTATAGAGTTTGTGCGCGGAAAGGCAACGGCATGGGAAGCGAGATGCGGCTCAGAACCGGAAATTCGCAGGTACCGGCGACGTCGGAGCCACAACCCGTGTGCCGACACCGGCTGAGCCACGCACGTTGGAAACTAGCTCAGGATGCGGCTCGGGTATGTCGGCAAGCCAACATTCGGCCGGCACGCAATGTGCCGGCCGAACGAGCCTGCGGCCAGGCCATGCGCTGCCACTGCCCCACCGGCAGCGGTCACCCGTCAGTGCGACATGAAGACTGGCAACGATGACTGACGCACCAGGGCGCGGGTGGTGCCACCCAGCACCAGCTCCTTCAGCCTGGAACGGCCATAGCCGCCGGCGACCAGCAGGTCGGCCTGTACCTTGCAGGCAAGTTGCGGCAGAACGTGGTCGGGGTCGCCCTCCCCGACAACCAGATCGGCATTGATGCCATGGCTGGCCAGCCACGCTGTCAGCCGGTTCCCGCTGTCACGGCAGGTCTCTTCGTCAATGGCAGCCGCGCTGACCACCAGGGCGGTAACAGCACTGGCATGCGCGAGCCACGGCAATGCGTCCGCTACTGCCCGCGCGGCCTCTCGACCGCCGTTCCATGCGATCGCGACATGACCACCAAAGCGCGGGCCGGCCGCGCCCGGCACCAGCAGGATGGGCCGTCCGGCATTGAGCATCGCATACTCCGCAACCCCGGCCAGCAGCGCCGGCACATCGGCATCCGCCGACGGCGGTGCGGGAAGGATGAGATCGGCGAAACGCCCCTCGTCGGCAAGCGCCCAACCGGATTCAGCGTCGATAATGATGTGCCGGGTGGGGATGTCCGGCGACACTTGCCTGGTCAGCGTGTCGAGGGTCTCCTTGTGACCGGCAACCAGCTTGTGCAGCTGGCTGGCGGCAAGGGCCGCGTATTGTCCGGCTTCTTCGCCCGCCCCGCGAAACGGCTCCAGGTTTGTTCCAGTCGCAGTCAGCCCGACCACGCTGCCGCCGAATTTCGCGGCAACCCGTGCGGCCGTTTCAATGCGTGCCGACCGGGCAGAATCTTCGCTGAGGTCGACGAGGATGGTTCTGAAGTCCATGACGTGATTCCGGTTTGGCAGACGTAACGAAAGGCGCACATATCAGGCGCCGGCCTGGATCAGTCGAGCGGATAGGAGCGCCGATATTCCGGCATGGTGACCGCCCAGCGCAGGTCGCGCTCGATGTGCTGGCGCAGCGCATCGCTTGCCTGTGGCTCGCCGTGCACGACAAACGTACGCCGCGGCGCCTGGTGAAAGCCGCCGAGCCAGGTCATGAGTTCCGCGGCATCGGCATGTGCGGACAGGTTCTCCACCTGCTCCACCGACGCATGCACGGCGATGTCCTTGCCATGGACGCGGATGTCGCGCCGGCCTGCGGCCAGCGCTGCGCCGCGCGTACCCGCCGCCTGGAAGCCGGAAAGCAGAACGGTGTTGCGAGGGTCCGGGCCGTAGGCGGCAATATGGTGGACCACACGACCACCGGTAGCCATGCCGCTGCCAGCCAGGATGATCTTGGGACTTCGGTCGTGGTTCAGCCAGATCGACTGCTCCATGCTCTGCACCGGGGTGGCGAGATTGCAGGCTGCGGCGCACTCTTCGCGGCTGATGCGCAGCTCTTCCGGATGCAGCGAGAAAATCATGGTCGCGTCGATGGCCATCGGGCTGTTGAGGTACACCGGCACGTCGGGGATTCGCTTGAGTTCGCGCAGGCGGTGCAGGCAGTACAGCAGGCTCTGCGTGCGCCCTACCGCAAAAGCGGGGATGATCAAGCTGCCGCCGCGGCCAATCGTCCGGCTGACGATCTCGCCGAGCACATCGAGCGGGTCGTCGTCCGGATGCCGCCGGTCGCCGTAGGTTGACTCCACCAGCAGGTAATCCGCCTGACGCACCATCTCCGGCGCGCGCATGACGATGTCCTGCTGCCGCCCGAGGTCGCCTGAGAAGACGATGCGCTTGCCGTCGACGAACAACGTGACGATAGCCGCGCCGATGATATGTCCGGCCCGGGCAAACTCGGCCTCTACGCCGGGCACTACCTGGAAGCGCTTGCCGAACTGCATCGGCTGGAGCCGCCGCATTGCTCGTGCAGCGTCGGCTGCTGTGTAAAGAGGCAATGCGGGCCGATGACGCGAGAAGCCCTTGCGGTTCGCATAATCGGCGTCTTCTTCCGCCAGGTGGGCGCTGTCTGGCAACAGGATTCCGCACAGCTGCGCGGTGCCCATGGTGCAGTGCACGCTGCCGCGGAAGCCGTTGCGCACCAGCAGGGGCAAATACCCGCTGTGGTCGATGTGGGCATGGGTCAGCACCACGGCGTCGAGCTTGGCCGGATCGAGCGGCAGTGGGTCCCAGTTGCGCAGGCGCAGGGTCTTGTATCCCTGGAACAAGCCACAGTCGACCATGACCTGGTGACGGCCGGTATCGAGCAGGTACTTGGAGCCGGTGACCGTATCGGTCGCGCCGAGGAATTGCAGTTGCATGCTGGTGTCCTTTGACGCTTGCGCAAGGCCGTTGGCCCCGCCACGGGTGCCGCTGGCCGATACAGCCAGTCTAGGAGGGGGAACCGGGTGGTGGTTGATCCGGATCAATCATGCGGAAACGCGAGTACCTACGCTTGAACAGTGTCCGGACCCGCCCGCCGCACGTGGCGTACGCCCAGGGTGTGCACGCGTGGCTCCGCGCCCGGCATACCTTGGGAAACCTCATGCAAAATCGCTCCAGCGCGTTGCAAACGGATCGCCCCCGATCTCACGAAGAACATTCCGGCACCCGGGATCGCGTCGATCCGGGACATGTCCCACCCGGCCTGACCACCGCGCAGGCTAATGCGCGGCTGGCCGAGGTGGGCCGCAATGTGCTGCCTCAGGCGGCCCCTAGGTCGGTGGCCGCGGTGTTTCTGCGCCAGTTCCTCAGTCCGCTTATTTACATTCTCCTGGCCGCGGCAGCGGTGTCGCTCGCGTTGGGTGACCTGAAGGATGCACTGTTCATCGGGGCAGTACTGCTGATTAACGGCGTCATCGGCACCGCACAGGAGCATACGGCCGACAAGGCGGCCGTGGCGCTGCGCAGGATGGAGCAGCCCCGTGCCACGGTGATCCGGGACGGCATCCAGCAGGAGATCGATGCAAGTACGCTGGTACCGGGCGACCTGGTGGTGCTGGAAGCCGGCAACCGAGTGCCGGCCGACCTGGAACTGACCTCCGCCATTGACCTGCAGTGCGATGAATCCCTGCTGACTGGCGAATCGCTGCCGGTGCGCAAGCTCTCAGCATGTGATGCCAGCAACGCCCCAGCGAGCGCCCGCCAGTGCCTGACCTTCGCCGGCACGGTGGTGCTCCGCGGCAGGGGCCACGGCATCGTCGTGGCAACTGGCGCTGCCACGCAAATTGGCCGGATTGCGCGGGAACTGGGCCGCGAATCCATCTCGCAGCCACCTTTGATTCTCAGGCTCCAGCGTTTTTCCCGACTGATCGCGGTGGCGGTAGGCGTGGCTGTGGCGTTGCTGGTGTTGGTGGGTATGCTGCGCGGCATGGCATTGCGCGAACTGTTCATGATGTCGGTCGGACTGGCGGTAAGCGCGATCCCCGAAGGACTGCCCGTCGCCATTTCGGTGGCGCTGGCGATCAGCATGCGGCGGATGGCGAAGGCCCATGTGATCGTGCGCAAAATGCCCGCCGTGGAGTCGCTTGGATCCTGCACGATGATCGCCACCGACAAGACCGGCACCCTGACCATGAACGAGCTTGTCGTCACCGATATCCGGCTTCCCGACGGCACGGCGTTTTGCTGCGACGTCGGACACGATCTGGACAACTGCACGATCCGCGCCGCCGGCACCACCGACCATGACGCGAGAACGCGGGTAGCGGCCCTGCTAAGGGCCGCGGCGCTGCCAAACGAGGCCCAACTATCCAGGGAGCGTGATGGCTGGACTGGCACCGGGGACAGCGTGGACGTGGCGCTGCTGGCCGCAGCGCACAAGGGGGGCACCGTAGCCAATGAGATCCGACAGCGGTACCCCTTGGTGGCCCGTATCCCGTATGAGCCAGACCTGCGGTACGCGGCCTCGTTCCACCGGCACGAAGAGACGATCCGCGTGTTCGTCAAGGGAGCGCCCGAGACTCTGATTGCCATGTGCGACCAGGCGGACGTTCGCGGCCATGCCGTGCCGATCCGGCGCGAAGGACTGCTTCGGGAAAAGGCAGCGCTGGCCGCGCAAGGACTACGCGTGCTGGCGTTCGCAGAAGGCACGATTGATGCGGAGCCGGACGGGTCCTACGGACACGGGCACCTGGTCAACCTGACCTTTCTGGGAATGGCAGGCATGAAGGATCCGGTTCGCCCGGAGGTCCCGGACGCTATCCGACGCTGCTACAGCGCCGGCATCGACGTGGCGATGGTGACTGGCGACGATCCGTTGACAGCCAGCGCAATTGGCGCGCAGGCGGGGCTGCGCTTTACCACGGACCAGGTCGTGACGGGCGAGCAGGTGCGCCAGGCCGAGAGCAAGGGGCCGCACGGACTCGACCAACTGACCCGCCGTGCGCGCATCTACGCCCGCGTCAGTCCGGATCAGAAGCTGTCCATTGTCCTGTCGCTGGCAAGAACCGGCCATTTCGTGGCGGTCACCGGCGACGGCGTCAACGACGCTCCTGCGCTCAAGCACGCACACGTCGGTGTGGCCATGGGCCGAAAGGGAACTGAAGTAGCGAAGGAAAGCGCAGACATAGTCCTCACCGATGACAACTTTGCGTCCATCGTCAACGGCATAAATGAAGGCAGGGTGGCGTACGCGAACATTCGCAAAGTCATCTTCATGGTGGTTTCCACGGGCGCGGCCGAAATGGTTCTGTTTCTGCTGGCGATTCCCCTGGGCCTGCCAATGCCATTGCTGCCGGTGCAGCTGCTGTGGCTCAACCTCGTGACCAATGGCATCCAGGATGTGGCTCTGGCTACCGAGCATGCGGAAGGCGACGAACTGTCATATCCGGCGCGCAAGCCCCGGGAGCCGATCTTTGACCGCGTAATGATCCGCCGCATCTGCTATTCGACTCTTGTCATGGGCGTAGGGGGATTTGCAACTTTCTACTGGCTGCTCGACCGCGGCTATCCCCTAAACGAGGCACGCAACCAATTGCTGCTGCTGTTTGTGCTGTTTGAGAACTTGCAGACGTTTAGTAGCCGTTCAGAGCGCCACTCCGTATTCCGACAGGGGGTCTTCGCCAATCCGATGCTGGTGGTCAGCGTACTGGCTGCCCAGTTACTCCATATCGCTGCCATGTACATACCCGGGCTAAGCGACACGCTCGGTCTCACACCTGTGTCGGCTACGACGTGGGCTGGACTGTTGTCGCTCGCGCTCACATTGACGATTGCAGTGGAGCTGGACAAATGGTGGAGCCGGCGGTGCAAGCTGTAGCGGGAGACCGGTGCTCGCCAACTCAGAATTCCATCACCCCGTTGGCCACGGAGCACAGGCGCCGCTCTTCCCACAGAAGCCAATAGGGCATGGAGGGGACACCACTTCTATATACGCCAGTGCGCGACATGAAGCTGTCGGCGGTCATCGAGAACTGGGATACCGCATGCTCAGGCAATACGGCCGGGTGTGCGCACACGCACTCGTCCGTGCGCATTGCCCGTTCCGGCAATGCCGCCACGATCGCCGGTTACATGGGCTCAGGACAAACCTCTGACGGCGCGATCCGCGAGTTCGCCACCGAGTACTGCTCCCAGGGGAAGGCGGCTGAATGTATTTGGTATCTCGTTTGCGATGCATCAATGGGACAGTGCGCATGCGACCTACGCTTCAAAATAGACGGGCGATATTTTGCGCGCCGCAAAGGAGGATTGTCATGACCGCGAAGCTGCAGCGTGGACACGAGGAAAACCTCCAGGCTCCCGTTAGCCACCATCGATCACTTGCAATGCGCGCCAGCAAGGTTGAGCGTGCAGCTGCCGCCGCGCTGCTCCTTGGTACCGCACCGCTTCTCCACGCGCAGATCCTCGCAACGCATCCAACGCCGCCGGAAATCCACCAATCCGCTGGCGTCCGGTATGTCTCGGGCGGGATGGGGCGCGAAGGCTTGCGGCAAATGCAGGCTATCGCCGGCCAATTCAATGTGCGGCTCAGCTTCCAGGATCCTTCAGAAGGCAACCCCGTTTCTGGCGTCACACTGATCCTGGTCAACGAACAGGGCAACCGCCTGCTACGGCTGGTCTCGGACGGTCCCCTGGTCTACCTCAAACTGCCTCACGGCCGCTATTACCTGACGCTGATTTATCAAGACGTCGATCACGAGCAATGGATTACGGCCGAAGCCGAGCCGATGGACCTCACATTTCTTTTCAACCTGATCCACCTGGAACGAGACTGGCTGCACGCACGGACACGAACGCCCCAGTACCCGACTCCCACATAAGAAAGGCCTCATTGCGAAGGGCACCGGCTGCAAGGCGGCGCACGTGTCGTGACAGCCAAACGCATACGAAGCCGGCACGCATCGTTGCGGGCCAATGGCCTGTCAATCTTTTCTTTGATGTAGCCAAAACTCCGGGATTTTCCAGATCCTATAGCCAGTGGCTTGCCAAATGTGGAGACTGCAATGTTGGGGCAACAAATGAGCACAGCTTCGCCACCCCGTTCCACTCCGAACGGATTGATCACCCTGCTGTTTCACCTGAGTCACGCAGCATCTCAAGGACAGCTCGATCCTGTTCTCGTGCGTGAGCTCGGCAAGCGCATCTACACCGAGATTGATGCTTGCAAGGCGGACGACGCCAAGAGCCAGGTCGAGTTGAATCTGCTGTCAGAGGCAATGGCGCGATTTGAGGAGACTTTGCTGGCGGCGCGGAGCCACATGCTGATCGCGGCCATCCGGCGTGCAGGGAGCACTGAACGTCCGCACCGTGAAGCGGATCAAGCTCCCGGCACTCATGAAGGTGGCGCACCGCTACCGGAAAATCGTCCGTTCGATCCTTCGCCCGTCAGCGGCCGCTGCACGGATTATCTCGGGCGGCTCGCCACGCTCGGCCAAGGTGGTCCGCCCTTGGGATGACGGCACCGGCAAGGAAAAGGAGCGGGACTCCTAATTGGGGACTGGCTCTTGGCTGCAACCGCTCTTCGTTTTGGAGATGGTCATGACCACTATGTCACTCGCGCCCACGGTCGTTTCACGAACGTACTCTGTCGGTCGTGCGCTTCTCGGCTCTCTTTTTTTATTTTCCGGACTCCTGAAGATTGGCAGCTTCGCGGCCTATTCTGCGTGGATTGCCAGCGCTGAACTGCCGAGCCCGGATTTGCTGCTGGTGCTAACCATCGCAGTTGAAATTGGTGGTGGACTGACTTTGATCTCGGGCTGGAGCGCACGCTTGGGCGCGCTGCTTCTTGCACTGTTCCTGGTACCCACCACCATCATCTTCCATGGCTTCTGGCGCGCCGATCCCGCAGACTTCATGAATCAGCTTAACCACATTCTGAAGAATGTCTCAATCCTGGGCGGCATGCTGGTGGTATTCGCCATTGAATCGTCACGTATGCAAGCAAGAGTCCCATAAGATGGCTGCCCGGTACGCACCTGGCGCCCGCCACCTTGCGAGATGAGAATCGCCATGAGCAACGAAGCAGAGAAGAACCGCCTCGACGAAGCGCAGGCGGGCCACGTGTGGTTGCGGTTGACGACCCGGACGCCGGGCGCGGGCATCCACGCCCAGTGGCATTGTCCTGGAAGCGGATTCTGGCATTAAAGCGCGGCGCCAGTTTTTTTCATGCGCGCCACGTCTTCCGTGCCGACGCCACCGGAAACATAAAGGATCCCGGCCGATTCGCGGATCTGCGCGGTGCCTGGAGCGGCAATTCCTGCGCATGGCACAGGGCCATGGCGGTCGCCGCCAAGGTCAGTGCCATTGCCTGGTGGAATAGGATTGAATGCATGTGGCGTTCCTCGTCAGCAAGCCAAAGGGATGGGACGTTCAAGTCTTCAGACGTGATGCTTGCACTCACAACTTCTGTGGACGGAAGGACCAAGTTCGATTGGCTGGCGAGCATCGTTGGGGCGGGGTCGCCATAAGGGCGCTCCGTGTGCAACGACGCCGAAGTCATTTCGATGGCATCTATCAGTGGCAGAATAAGCGGACCGCCGATCGCCCGAACTACATCGACTATGTGTCCTGCGTCTGATGCCCCCGGTTCGTCCACCCCGCCGGATACCGGCAGGGCCAATGACGTGGCGCTGACACGAAGCCAACGGCTCGGGCGAGATGTGATCGCCGGCTGCTCTATTGCCGGTCTGCTTTTGCCGGAAGCCGTTGCATACGCCGGCATCGCCAATCTGCCTGCGCAAGCTGGCTTGGTCGGCCTGCTAGTCGGGCTGGTGATATACGGCATTGTGGGCACGAGCCGCTTCGCGGTGGTGTCGGCCACCTCATCTTCTGCTGCGGTGCTGGCCGCGGCCACGCTGTCGACTAGCGGTGCCGATGCCGCGCTGCGCCTGGCGCTCGCCGCCGGGTTCGTGACGCTGGCCGGTGTCTTCCTGGTGCTGGCGGGCATAGCGCGTTTGGGCGGCATTACCGACTTCATTGCCAAGCCGGTGCTGCGCGGCTTCACATTCGGACTAGCGGTCATTATCATTCTCAGGCAAATTTCGAGCATCGCCGGGATCCACCCGACGCACAGCGACCTGCCACGTTTCACTTACCAGTTCCTGCACGAATCGGCGGGTTGGAACCTCAATGCGCTCGCCGCGTGCCTGGCGGCGCTGGCTTTGTTGTTCGCGCTGGCGCGCTTGCGGCGGGTGCCGGGACCGCTGGTGGTGATCGTGCTGGGCATCACAGCAGCCTATGCCACCGATCTGTCGCACTACGGCATTGCCGAAGTGGGCACGATTGATCTGGCAAATGTCACCATCGGCCTGCCCGACCTGCAGCGCATACAGTGGTTGCGCGTTGGCGAGCTCGCCTTCGCGCTGGTGCTGATCCTGTATGCGGAATCGTACGGCTCGATCCGCAGCTTTGCGCTCAAGTACGGTGATGTGACCTCACCCAACCGCGACCTGGTCGCACTAGGTCTGGCCAATATTGGCTCCGGTTTGCTACATGGCATGGCAGTCGGGGCGGGCTATTCCGCCACGTCTGCAAATGAAGCAGCCGGAGCACAGTCTCGCCTGGCGGGTTGGTGCGCCGCAGCAGTCATCGCGCTGATTGTTGCCGCGCTGCTGCCGCAGCTTGCACGCACGCCCGAGCCCGTGCTCGCGGCCATCGTGATACATGCCGTGAGCCATACGTTGCGTCTCGATGCATTCAGGCCCTACTGGACATGGCGCCGCGACCGGCTGCTGGTGGTTGCCGCATGTGTCGCCGTGGTCCTGCTTGGCGTGCTCGACGGACTGCTGGTGGCAATCGGGATCAGCCTGATGCTGACACTGCGTAGCTTCTCCGAACCAAGAGTCAGCGAATTGGGGCGCCTTGGCTCTAGCCACGACTACGTTGACATCGCGGCTCACCCTGAAGCCCGGACTCTGTCGGGCGTGCTGATCGTTCGGCCGGAAGCGCCGATGTTCTTCGCCAATGCGGAACGCATGCTGGCCAGGGCGCGACACCTGCACGAGGCAGCCGGGCCGGGGCTCCATACGCTTGTTTTCAGCATGGAGGAGACGCCGGACATCGATGGCTCGACGATCGAGGCGCTGCATACTTTCGCGTCCGAGGTGGCCGCCAAAGGCCAGCGCCTGCTGCTGGTGCGGCTTAAGCCGCCCGTGCTGGCTGTCCTGACACGCGCGGCCAGCGAAACGCTGCCGCGCGAGTCACTGCATGAACTGAGCGTGGATGAGTGCGTCCGGTCACTGGGCCAGACATGGGAACCTGCTTAGGGTGGCCTGAAGCTGTCATCGGTGGCAAACGCCCAGGACCCCCTCGAAGTCAACGGCAAGCCGCTCGCAGAGGTGTTTTGCGTGACATGCGTCCCCGACAGGGTAGCGCCGCGGGACGCCCTATGCCGTGATGACCCGCGACGTGCTGGACTACGCCTGGAAGATATCCAGATACCGCTTTGAGAGGTAGTCAGAGATCTTTGCACGCGCCTTGGGGGCTTGACCGATCACGCTCAATATCCTCGCGCTTGACCCCGGCCGCAGCGGCATCTGAACGGGAGGGCTTCAATCCGGCCCTGGGGTTCTACCGCCAACCTGTTCCGCTGGCCGGCGATAGTCACCGAAGAACCCGATTTCACTCCCACTCGATCGTCGCCGGCGGTTTCCCCGACACGTCATACACAACCCGGTTCAGGCCACGTACTTCGTTAATGATCCGGTTAGAGCAACGGCCTAGCAGCGCATACGGCAGGTGCGCCCAGTGCGCGGTCATGAAATCGGTGGTCTGCACCGCGCGCAGCGCCACGACGTAGTCGTAGGTACGGCCGTCGCCCATCACGCCCACGGACTTGACCGGCAGGAACACGGCGAAGGCCTGGCTGGTCAGGTCGTACCAGCTCTTGCCGACCTGGTCCGGCTCGCACAGGCCCGCGGCGGCGTCCTGTTCGGTGGCGAGGGTCTTGCGCAGTTCTTCGATGAAGATGGCATCGGCGCGGCGCAGCAGGTCGGCGTAGTCGCGCTTGACTTCGCCAAGGATGCGCACGCCCAGGCCCGGGCCCGGGAACGGGTGGCGGTAGACCATTTCCGGCGGCAGGCCCAGGGCCACGCCGAGCTCGCGCACTTCGTCCTTGAACAGGTCGCGCAGCGGCTCGAGCAGCTTCAGGCCCAGCGTTTCCGGCAGGCCGCCGACGTTGTGGTGGCTCTTGATGGTGGTGGCCTTCTTGGTCTTGGTGCCACCCGACTCCACCACGTCCGGATAGATCGTGCCCTGCGCCAGCCACTTTGCATTGGACAGCTTCCTGGCCTCGGCCTGGAACACTTCCACGAACTCGCGGCCGATGATCTTGCGCTTCTGCTCGGGATCGGTCACGCCGGCCAGGTGGCCGAGGAACTGTTCGGAGGCGTCGATATGCACGACCTTGGCGTGCAGGCGGCCGACAAACATTTCCATCACCAGCTTGCCTTCGTCCTGGCGCAGCAGGCCGTGGTCGACGAACACGCAGGTGAGCTGATCGCCAATGGCGCGGTGGATCAGCGCCGCGGCCACCGACGAGTCGACGCCGCCGGACAGGCCCAGGATGACCTCTTCATCGCCGACCTGCTCGCGAATCTTGGCGACGGCTTCCTCGATATGGTCGCGCATGACCCAGTCAGGCTTGCAGCCGGCGATGCCGAGCACGAAGCGCTCCAGCATCTGGCGGCCCTTGGCGGTATGCGTGACCTCGGGGTGGAACTGCACCGCGTAGTAGCCGCGCGCCTCGTCGGCCATGCCGGCGATCGGGCAGCTGGGGGTGGAGGCCATCAGCTTGAAGCCCGGCGGCAGGCCGGCAACCTTGTCGCCGTGGCTCATCCAGACCTTGAGCATGCCATGGCCTTCCGGCGTGCGGAAATCCTCGATGTCCTTGAGCAGGTTGGTGTGGCCATGGGCGCGCACCTCGGCGTAGCCGAATTCGCGGTGGTCGCTCCACTCGACCTTGCCGCCCAGCTGCACGGCCATGGTCTGCATGCCGTAGCAGATGCCCAGCACCGGCACGCCCAGGTCCCACACGGCCTGCGGCGCGCGCAGCTGGTGGTCTTCATAGGTGCTGGCGTGGCTGCCGGACAGGATGATGGCCTTGGGGGCGAACTCGCGGACGAAGTCGTCGGAGACGTCGTTCGGGTGGATCTCGCAATAGACGTGCGCCTCGCGGACGCGGCGGGCGATCAGCTGCGTGACCTGCGAGCCGAAATCAAGAATGAGGATTTTGTCGTGCATGATGGGCCGATGGCGTGTCTTCCGGGATGGGCTCGGTCACGACTTCCGTGCCGGGGCCATAGCCCGGCGGCGGCGTGATGACCGGCTCGCGCCGGTATTCTGGGGTATTCGTTGGGCGCGCCGCGGGGGCGACGCCGGGTTCCTTGCGGACTTCCTTCTTGTGTTCCTGTTCCTGCAGCGCACGCTCGGCCTTCAGCTGCCTTTCGCGGTTGCGCACGCGCCTGGAAGCGGGAATCTGCACCAGCGCAAAAAACGCCAGCACCACTGCCATCACCGGCAGCCAGATCTTGCCCGCGCCGACCAGCGGCAGTTCCATGAACACCATCCAGGCAATGATCAGCACTGCGCTGGCCAGGTTCACATAGCCGGCCGTGCGCGCCACTGGCACCGTCAGCTGGCCGTTGAACGTTGCCTGCCACAACAGCGCGGCCAGGCCGACCAGTGCCACGCCCAGCAGCTGCCCGAACAGGGCCGGTTGCGGCTGCGGCAACTGCAGCGCCGCATACAGCGTGGTGAACGGGGACATCAACAGCAGGATGCCCAGCATCAAATCCACCAGGGCATCAAAAAACAGCACGGCTCGCAGCAATACCTTCATTGGCGCTCCTCGTCATGGGCCCGGCCGATGGTGCGGCCGGCGGGTGCGGCCCACGTTCAGGCAACACCGGCTTGGCGAGCGGCCGGCCGGATGGCATTCCGGTCAGGCGAAGGCGCCGCCCGCGGCAATGCGCCCTCGCCCCGACGATCTTGCGGCCGCGCACCGCCGCGAGGCGGAGGGCGCAGCCGCTGCGCGTCAGTCGATATGGTAGTTCGGCGCTTCCTTGGTGATCTGCACGTCGTGCACGTGCGATTCACGCATGCCGGCTGCCGTGATCTGGACGAACTGGGCGCTCTCGTGCCAGTCGGCAATCGACTTGCTGCCGCAATAGCCCATCGAGGCACGCACGCCGCCGGTCAGCTGGTGGATGATCGCCATCACCGAGCCCTTGTACGGCACGCGGCCTTCGATGCCTTCCGGCACCAGCTTGTCGACGTTGGCGGTGTTGTCTTCCTGGAAGTAGCGGTCTGCCGCGCCATCCTTCATCGCACCCACCGAACCCATGCCGCGGTAGCTCTTGAACGAACGGCCCTGGAACAGGAAGGTTTCGCCCGGCGCTTCCTCGGTACCCGAGAACATGCCGCCCATCATCACGGTGTGGGCGCCGGCCGCCAGGGCCTTGGCCACATCGCCGGAGTAGCGCACGCCGCCGTCAGCGATCAGCGGCACGCCGGTGCCCTTGAGGGCCTCGGCCACGTTGGAAACCGCCGTGATCTGGGGCACGCCCACGCCGGCAACGATACGCGTGGTGCAGATCGAGCCCGGGCCGATGCCGACCTTGACGCCGTCGGCGCCATGCTCGACCAGCGCACGCGCGGCATCGCCGGTGGCGATATTGCCGCCAACCACCTGCACCTGCGGGAAGTTCTGCTTGACCCAGCGCACGCGGTCCAGCACGCCCTGGCTATGGCCGTGCGCCGTATCCACCACAATCACATCGACGCCGGCCTTGACCAGCAGTTCGACGCGCTCGTCGTTGTCCGGACCCACGCCGACCGCGGCGCCTACGCGCAGCTGGCCGCGCTCGTCCTTGCTGGCGAGCGGATTGTCCACTGCCTTCTGGATATCCTTCACCGTGATCAGGCCGCGCAGCTCGAAAGCCTGGTTGACCACCAGCACGCGCTCAAGGCGGTGGCGGTTCATCAGGCGCTTGGCTTCTTCCAGTGTCGCGCCTTCGGCCACGGTCACCAGCTTTTCGCGGGGCGTCATCTTGGCGCGCACCGGGGCGTCGAGCTCTTCCTCGAAGCGCAGGTCGCGGTTGGTGATGATGCCGACCACGGCCTTGCCTTCCAGCACCGGGAAGCCGGAAATGCCATGTTGCTGCGACAGCGCGATCACATCGCGGACCTTCATGTCCGGCGAAATGGTGATCGGATCACGCAGCACGCCCGACTCATAGCGCTTCACGCGCGCGACTTCGCGGGCCTGGTCGGCGGGCTTCAGGTTCTTGTGGACGATGCCGATACCGCCGGCCTGCGCCATGGAAATCGCCAGGCGGGCTTCCGTCACTGTGTCCATCGCCGCGGATACCAGCGGGATGTTCAGTTCAATGGAGCGGGTCAGGCTGGTGCGGAGGGAGACATCCCGGGGAAGGACGGCCGAATAGGCCGGGACGAGCAGCACGTCATCGAATGTGAGTGCTTTCTGGACAAGACGCATAGCAAATCCTCTAGGCGCAAAACCGAATTATACAGGAATGCGCGCTTTGCTGATGCACTGCAATGGGCTTTCCTGGAAGCGGTCTGCTATGCTCGTCGTCCTTTTATTCGGGCGAACGCGAAGCATGGGAATCGGCGTATTGTGCGGGCTGCTGGCAGGCGCCTTCTGGGGCATGGTCTTTATCGCCCCCAAGCTGCTGCCCGTGTTCTCGCCGTGGGAGCTGGCCATCGGCCGCTACCTGGCCTACGGCCTGGTCGCCTTCGTGGCCGCGCTGCCGCTGATGAAGCGCATCGCGCGCAAGCTGACCCGGGCGGACTGCGTGGCGCTGCTGCGCCAGGCCTTCACCGGCAACCTGCTCTACTACGTGCTGCTGGCCTTCGGCGTGCAGCTCGCCGGGGTGGGCCCCACCTCCCTGATCATCGGCATCCTGCCGATCTCGGTCACCATCATGGGCCGGCGCGACCACGGCGCCGTGCCGCTGTCGCGGCTGATGTGGCCGCTGCTGGTGGTGGCCGCCGGCATCGCCTGCATCAATATCGACCTGTTCGGCGGCGGCCAGAGCGCCCACGCGGCGGCAGCCGGCGCGGCAATCCGGCCGGTCTGGCAGAAACTGGCCGGGGTCTGCTGCGCGGCCGGCGCGCTGGTCTGCTGGACGCTCTACGCGGTCGATAACGCACGCTACCTGCAGCGCAACCCGCACTACAGCGGCAATGAATGGTCGGCGCTGTACGGGTTGTCGACCGGCGCGGTGTCGGCGGTGCTGGCCGTGATCGGCTGGGTGCTGGCTGGCGACACGCTGACCGCGGGCGACAGCGGCCGTGACTGGCAGTGGTTCTGGATGGTCAATGCCGCAGTGGCGCTGGGTGCGTCGCTGATTGGCAACAACCTGTGGAACATCGCCAGCCGGCGCCTGCCGCTGACGCTGTCGGGCCAGATGATCGTGTTCGAGACGCTGTTCGCGCTGGCCTACGGCTTTGTCTTCGACCACCGCTGGCCGCGGCCGCTGGAAATCGCCGCCATTGTGTTGCTGATGGTCGGCGTGGCCTGGTCGGTGCGCTTGCACGCCACCGACAAGTCTGCGTAGACTAGCGAACGATGGCGCGGGGGTCACACGCGCC
This sequence comes from Cupriavidus necator, assembly GCF_016127575.1. Classification (NCBI taxonomy): domain Bacteria; kingdom Pseudomonadati; phylum Pseudomonadota; class Betaproteobacteria; order Burkholderiales; family Burkholderiaceae; genus Cupriavidus; species Cupriavidus necator. The sequence goes on along the minus strand of NZ_CP066018.1, from coordinate 3,357,361 downwards.
ACGAACAACAGCTTTACCAGGGTCAAACCGGCGCTACGCACCTGATACCGGGCGGGCGCCAAGCCATCGCCGCGGCTGTCCTGCCGCGGCATCGCCATGCGCGCAGCCGGCGGCCCAGCACGATTCCAGCCGCACCAGTTACTTCCGAGTCACTTTAAGACGCCTCGCCATGAAACGATCGTCCGCGCTGTGCCTGCTTGCCGCCGCCACTCTCGCCGTTCCCGTCCAGGCCCTTGCCTACTGGCAATGGCGCGACGCCAACGGCCGCATGGTCTACAGCGACGTGCCGCCGTCAGCGGCGGCAGCCAGGGTGCTGCGTGCCCCGGGCCGCTTTGCCGGCGAGCTCCAGCCGGTGGAGGCCGCCAATGCCGGGGCGCCCGCCCCTGCCCCTGCCCCGGCTCCGGCCAAGGCCTCGGCCAAGCCCGCCGCGGCCCCGGCGCCGACCCCCGAAGAAGCCTTCCAGAAGCGCCGCGAGGCCAGCCTGAAAGCCGCCACCGAAGAGGCCCGCAAGGAAAGCGAGGCGGCCGAGCGCGAGGCCCGCTGCGCGCAGCTGCGCAACTACGCCAACGGCCTGCAGCAAGGCATGCGCGCCGCGGTGGCGGGTCCGGACGGTTCGCTGCAACACCTGAACAGCGACCAACGCCAGGCCGAGGTGCTCAAGACCAACGCCAGCCTCGAGAAGAACTGCAGCTGAAACCAAAGAAAAACGGGGCGCATCGGCCCCGTTTGCATGCCTGGCAGGCTCGGCTCAACCGCTGCCGCGCAACCACTTCTGGCCTTCGCGCGTGCCGCCCGCGCGCTGCTTCTGCACCCGCTTGCGGCGCGCCTGCTTGGGATCGGCGGTCAAGGGCCGGTAAACCTCCACGCGGTCGCCTTCGCGCACCACCGTCTCCGGCGTCTTGAGCTTGCCGAAGATGCCCACCCGCATGGTCGACGGGTCCACCTCCGGACAGGCCTGCTGCAGCCCGGAGCCGACTATGGCCGCGGCAATCGTGGTGCCGGCTGGCACGTCGATCTCCTTCAGGAAGACACTATCGGGCCGCGCATAGCAGACCGCGATATGCACCGTCCCCGCGCCGGCGTCAGTTGGCGACATAGACCACCTCGGCCCGCTTGACGAAGGCGTCGACAAAGGTATTGGCAATCATGCTGAAGACCGGGCCGATGATTTTTTCCAGCAGCAGGCTGGAAAACTCATAGTGCAGGTGGAATTCGATCTTGCAGGCGTCTTCGCGCAGGGGCGTAAAGCGCCATGCGCCGTTGAAGGTCTTGAACGGCCCGTCGGCAAAGGTCATGTCGATACGGGTGGGGCGTTCCTGCGTATTGCGGGTGTGGAAGAACTGCTGGATCCCCTTGAAGTGGATATGGATCTTGGCGTCGAGCATGGTATCGGTCTGCTCGAACACCTCCACGCCACCGCACCATGGAAGGAACTTGGGATAGTCCTCCACGCGCGTGACCAGGTCGTACATCTGCGCGGCCGAGTAGCCGAGCAGTACGGATTTATGGACGTCTGCCATGTATGGGAAAATCTGGCTTGCGGCCATGCCGCACGCTGTGCGCGGCAGGCATGCGCCTGTGCCGGGGCTGGTTTGCTAGAATTCGGATTTTAGCCGACACGCGCGCCCCGCGGCATCCTGCCATGTGGCGCCGCAGCGAAACGGCTGAATTCCACCCTACCGCACCCCACCCGCACGCATGACCATTGCAGATAACAAAAAGGCCTTCTTCGATTACTTCATCGAGGAGCGCTATGAGGCCGGGATCGTGCTGGAAGGCTGGGAGGTCAAGGCAATCCGCGCCGGGCGGGTGCAGATCAAGGAGGGCTACGTGGTGGTGCGCGACGCCGAGATGTTCCTGATCGGCGCCCATATCAGTCCGCTGCAAAGCGCCTCCACCCACGTCAATCCCGACCCGGTGCGCACCCGCAAGCTGCTGCTCAAGGCCGACGAGATCAAGAAGCTGATCGGCAAGGTCGAGCAGCGCGGCTACACGCTGGTCCCGCTGAACCTGCACTACACGCGCGGCCGCGTCAAATGCGAGATCGGCCTGGCCAAGGGCAAGAAGCAGTTCGACAAGCGCGAGACCGAGAAACAGCGCGACTGGCAGCGCGAGAAGGCCCGCATCATGAAGGGCGACGCCAAGGACTGAGCCCCGGCGCCGCGCTGCCGCGGCGTGTCCGTCAGCCCCTTCAGGCAGCCTTCTGCTGCCCCTTCACGATCTGCAGGGCGGCCGCGATCATGCTGCTCATGTCGCCCATATTGCCCGGCACGATCAGCGTATTGCCCTGCTTGGCCAGGTTGCCGAACGCGGCCACGTATTCCTCGGCCACCTTCAGGTTGACCGCATCCATGCCACCTTCGGTGCGGATCGCATTGCCGATCTTCTGGATCGCCTGCGCGTTGGCCTCGGCCACCGCCAGGATCGCGCTCGCCTCGCCCTGGGCCGTGTTGATGGCGGCCTGCCGCTCGCCCTCTGACTTCTGGATCGCCGCCTCGCGCGCGCCCGTGGCCAGGTTGATCTGCTCCTGGCGCTTGCCCTCCGACGCCGCGATCAGCGCGCGCTTTTCACGTTCGGCGGTAATCTGCGCCTGCATCGCGTGCAGGATCTCCTTGGGCGGGGTCAGGTCCTTGATCTCGTAGCGCAGCACCTTGACGCCCCAGTTGGATGCGGCCTCGTCCAGCGCGTTGACCACGCTGTGGTTGATGAACTCGCGCTCCTCGAAGGTCTTGTCGAGCTCCAGCTTGCCGATCACCGAGCGCAGCGTGGTCTGCGACAGCTGCGTGATCGCCACCACGAAATTGCTCGATCCATACGATGCCTTCATCGGGTCCGTGACCTGGAAGTACAGCACGCCATCGACCTGCAGCTGGGTGTTGTCCTTGGTGATGCAGACCTGGCTGGGCACGTCCAGCGGGATTTCCTTGAGCACGTGCTTGTAGGCGACGCGGTCGACGAACGGCACCACGATCGACAGCCCCGGCGTCAGCGTCGCGTGATAGCGGCCCAGGCGCTCGAGCACCCAGGCATGCTGCTGCGGCACGATCTTGATGCCCTTGGCAATCAGCACGATAACGGCAATGAGGATGATCAGCGGCAACAAACCAAGCTGAAATGCGAGCATGTAACGACCCTCCAGACAGAAGACAGCAGTACGGAGCCGCCAGGCGGCGGCAGACGGATCGCAGCGCGACAATTGCCGCGCTGCGCAATAAGACAGGGTTTCAGCGGGGAGACACGACCAGGGTGCTGCCGCGCACCGCGACGATGCGGTGGCGTCCTGGTGCGGCGGCACAGTTGGGCGCCAGCTCCACGGTCCAGTCGGCGCCGCGGTACGGCACGCGGGCGCGCCCGTTGGCGTCCCAGCCGGGCACGTCCAGCTCCTGGCCGATATCGATATTGACGTTGGGATCGGCGGCGGCGTTGCCGCGCCGCAGCTTGCCAAAGCGGGTGCGGCGCAGGCCGGCGATCAGCACCGCAGCGACCAGCGCCGCCACCAGCGTCTGCGCGGCCGGCGACAATCCCAGCAAGGCCCCCACGCCGCCGGCGGCCAGCCCCACCGCCACCATCAGCAGGTAGAAGGTGCCGGTGTTCATCTCGATGATCACCAGCGCGACCGCTGCCACGAACCAGATGTAGTACGCCATCCAAGCTCCCGTTCGTCCAGATACATCCCGAAAAGTAAAAACCCCGCAGCGCCTTTCAGCGTCTGCGGGGCAGTAGCAACACCTGACGCAGGGCCGGTGCCTGCCGGCTGCCAGAAGGCGCCGGCAATGTCGTTATTGTGACGTCAAATGCTTCAGGAAGCCAGCTTTTGCCAGGTCTCGACCACCGAGTCCGGGTTCAGCGAGATCGACTTGATGCCTTCCTTGGCCAGCCATTCGGCAAAGTCCGGATGGTCCGAAGGGCCCTGGCCGCAGATGCCGACGTACTTGTCCAGGCGGAGGCAGGCCTCGATGGCGCGCGACAGCATGAACCGCACTGCCGGATCGCGTTCGTCGAAGTCCTTGGCCAGCAGCTCCATGCCGGAGTCGCGGTCCAGGCCCAGCGTGAGCTGGGTCAGGTCGTTCGAGCCGATCGAGAAGCCGTCGAAGTACTGCAGGAACTCTTCGGCCAGGATCGCATTCGACGGCACTTCGCACATCATGATGACGCGCAGGCCGTTCTCACCCCGCTTCAGGCCGTGCTTGGCCAGCAGCTCGATGACCTTCTCGGCCTGGCCCAGCGTACGCACGAACGGCACCATGATCTCGACGTTGGTCAGGCCCATTTCGTCGCGCACGCGCTTCATGGCCTTGCATTCCATCTCGAACGCTTCGGCGAAGTCGTCGGCGATGTAACGCGAGGCGCCGCGGAAGCCCAGCATCGGGTTTTCCTCGTCCGGCTCGTAGCGCGAACCGCCGATCAGCTTCTTGTACTCGTTGGACTTGAAGTCCGACAGGCGCACGATCACGGGCTTCGGGTAGAAGGCCGCGCCGATGGTGGCGATGCCCTCGGCCAGCTTGTCGACATAGAACGCGCGCGGGCTGGCATGGCCGCGGGCCACGCTTTCCACGGCCTTCTTCAGGTCGGCATCGACTTGCGGGTAGTCGAGGATGGCCTTCGGGTGGACGCCGATGTTGTTGTTGATGATGAATTCCAGGCGGGCCAGGCCGACGCCGCAGTTCGGGATCTGCGCGAAGTCGAACGCCAGCTGCGGGTTGCCCACGTTCATCATCAGCTTGACATCGATTTCCGGCATGTCGCCACGCTGGACTTCGGTCACTTCGGTTTCCAGCAGGCCGTCGTAGATGCGGCCTTCGTCGCCTTCGGCGCACGATACCGTCACCAGCGTGCCGTCCTTGAGGATGTCGGTGGCATCGCCGCAGCCGACCACGGCCGGCACGCCCAGTTCACGCGCGATGATGGCCGCGTGGCAGGTACGGCCGCCACGGTTGGTGACGATGGCCGAGGCGCGCTTCATCACCGGCTCCCAGTTCGGGTCGGTCATGTCAGCCACCAGCACGTCGCCGGGCTGCACGCGTTCCATCTCGGACGGGTCGTTGATCACGCGCACCGGGCCGGTGCCGATCTTCTGGCCGATGGCGCGGCCGCTGGTCAGCACGGGAGCGGTGCCCTTGAGCTTGAAGCGCAGCTCGGCCTTGCCGGCGGACTGGCTCTTCACCGTTTCCGGGCGGGCCTGCAGGATGTAGATCTTGCCATCCTTGCCGTCCTTGCCCCACTCGATGTCCATCGGGCGGCCATAGTGCTTCTCGATGATCATCGCGTAGCGGGACAGCTCGGTCACGTCCTCGTCGCTGATCGAGTAGCGGTTGCGCAGTTCGCCCGGCACGTCGACGGTCTTCACGCGGCCGGCTTCGCCCGGCTTGGTGAATTCCATCTTGATCAGCTTGGAGCCGATCGAGCGGCGGATGATCGGGTACTTGCCGGCCTGCAGCGTCGGCTTGAAGACGTAGAACTCGTCCGGGTTGACCGCGCCCTGCACCACCGTTTCGCCCAGGCCGTAGCTGGAGGTGATGAAGACCACGTCGGGGAAGCCGGATTCGGTGTCGATGGTGAACATCACGCCCGAAGCGGCCAGGTCCGAACGGACCATGCGCTGGATACCGGCGGACAGTGCCACCACGTCATGGGCAAAGCCCTTGTGCACGCGGTAGGAAATGGCGCGGTCGTTGTACAGCGACGCAAACACGTGCTTGATCTTGTCGAGCACGTCGTCGATGCCGCTGACGTTCAGGTAGGACTCCTGCTGGCCGGCGAACGAGGCGTCGGGCAGGTCTTCGGCGGTGGCCGACGAACGCACGGCGAACGAGGCCTCGGCGCCTTCGCGCTCGGCCACGCGGGCGTAGGATTCACGGATTTCCTGTTCCAGGCGCGGCTGGAACGGCGCGGAGGCGACCCACTCGCGGATCTCGGCACCGGCCTCGGCCAGCGCCTTGACGTCGTCGACGTTCAGGGTCTTCAGGCGCTGGGAAATGCGCTCGGTCAGGTTGTTGTGGGCAAGGAAGTCGCGGAAGGCGAGCGCGGTGGTGGCAAAGCCGCCGGGAACCCGGACGCCGGCCTCCGCCAGCTGGGAGATCATCTCGCCCAGCGACGAATTCTTACCGCCGACGATTTCCACGTCAGCCATGCGCAACTGCTCGAACGGCAACACGTAGGCGCCGTTATCTGCCTGGTTAGTCATGAGAGCCTCAAAACAAAGTAGAAAACTTGTCGCGCATGTCCGGTATGTTCTTGGAGTTCTGTTCCCGGACTGATCGCTTGGCTAAGCAACCCCGAACTGGCGCTGCGGACCTGGCGCTACGGCTCTCATCGCGTAGCGCAGATTGTCGACAATTCCGGGCCCGGATTGTTCCATGGACAGGCACCCTGCGGAATTGCTTAGCGAAAAGATCGCCGCTATTCTACCGTGCTGCGCCGCACTTTTCTGCGGAAGATTGAATCTATTTATTTATTGCGCCATCCCCATGTCCCTGCCAGAAGCGCCCGGAACGGCGACGCCCGGGTCCCAGCCTGGAACGCAGCCTGAATCCCCCTCCGCTCCCGCGCCCCAGGCCAGCGAGCGCCCTGCGGTCCGCACCGTGTTCATCGTCTCGGATGGCACCGGCATCACGGCGGAGACGTTCAGCCACTCCATCCTGGCCCAGTTCGAGATGCGCTTCCGCAAGGTGCGCATGCCCTTCGTCGATACCCCGGAAAAGGCACATATCGCCGTCGGCAAGATCAATGAGGCATTCCACAACGAAGGCGTGCCGCCCATCGTCTTCACCACCCTGGTCAACCAGGAAGCGAACAAGGCACTGCGCCGCGCCAAGGCGATGATCCTGGACATGTTCCAGACCTTCATCGAGCCGCTTGAGAAAGAACTGGGGCTGAAGTCGACTCACGCCATCGGCCGCTTCCACCAGAACGCTGACACAGAGGCTTACAAAAACCGGATCGAGGCGATCAACTTCTCGCTGGCGCATGATGACGGCCAGTCACACAAGAACCTGGAAGAAGCCGATGTGATCCTGGTGGGCGTATCGCGCAGCGGCAAGACCCCGACCAGCCTCTACCTGGCCATGCAATACGGGCTGAAGGCGGCCAATTACCCGCTGATCCCCGACGATTTCGAGCGCGGCCGGCTGCCGTCGGCGTTGTATGCGTTCAAGCCGAAGATCTTCGGCCTGTCGATCGATCCGCAGCGCCTGACCGAGATCCGCAACGAGCGCCGCCCCGGCAGCAAGTATGCGGCGCTGGAAAACTGCCGCTACGAGGTCAACGAGGCCGAGGCGATGATGCGGCGCGAAGGGATCAAATGGCTCTCTTCCACGCACAAATCGATTGAAGAGATCGCGACCACGATCCTGCAGGAGATCAAGGTCGATCGCGACAACTACTAAGAAAAAAGCGGCCGTTCAGGCCGCTTTTTTTCTTGCGCTGCCGGCGCAGCCTCAGGCGGCGCGCCGCTGGCGCACTGCCTCGAACAGGCAGATGGCGGTCGCCGCCGCCACATTCAGTGATTCCAGCCCGCCCGGTTGCGGGATGCCCACCTTGCGCGTGACATGCGCCATCCAGCCGTCGCTGACCCCTGCCCCCTCGTTGCCAACCACCCAGGCCACCGGCCCGCGCAGATCGGTATCGAATACCGCGGCATCGGCGTGCGACGAAGTCGCCAGCAGCGGCACCGCGAGGCGCGGCGCCAGCGACTCAAGCGTGCAGTGCTCGACGATATTCAGGTGAAAGTTGGCGCCCATGCCGGCACGCAGCGTCTTGACCGACCAGGCAAAGGCACAGCCGGTGGCAAGGAAGGCATGCTGGATGCCGGCGGCGGCGGCGCTGCGCAGGATTGAGCCGACATTGCCGGCATCCTGCACCCCGTCCAGGATGATGCAGTCTTGTTCGATTCGCGCCGGCAGGTGGCCGACCGGCGTCTCGATCACCAGCATCAGGTCGATGCCATTGACCACGCCACTGATCTGCGTGAACAGTGCATCGGCCAGCACCACCACGCGCTCGGCCTCGATCAGCGCCAGCACCGGCGCCACCTCGGCATGGTCGTAGTGCCGTTCCGACACCACGCAGGTGACGGGCTGGCCGCGCGCGGCCACATAGGCCTGCGCCAGGTGGACGCCGTCGAGCAGCGACTGCCCTGCCTTGCGGCGCTGGTGCGTGGAAGTGGCCAGGGTCTTCAGATGCTTGAACAGCGCGTTGTCGCGCGAGGTGACGTGCTTCACGATGCGGAGATGGTCTGGGTGCCCTTCACTGCGCGGCCGTGACGGATACCGTCGCGACAGGCTCGATGACTTCCGCGGTGGCGGGCATGGCGGTGAACATGGGCAGCCGGGCCAGCGCCTCGCGCACCGGCGCAAACGAACGGCGGTGGTGCGGCGTGGCGCCGAACTCAGCCAGCGCAGCCAGATGCTGCGGCGTGCCATAGCCGACGTGCGAATCGAAGCCGTACTGCGGATAGCGCTCGTGCAGCACTCTCAGCTCGCGGTCGCGCGCCACCTTGGCCAGGATCGACGCGGCCGAGATCGCCTTGACCAGCGCATCGCCCTGGACAATGGCTTCCACCGGGAACGGCACCCGCGGGCAACGATTGCCATCGACCTGCACCAGATCCGGCACGATGCCGCTGGCGGCCAGCCCCTGCACGGCACGCTGCATTGCCAGCATGCTCGCGTGCAGGATGTTGAGCGTATCGATCTCCTCGACCGTGGCAAAGGCGATATGCCAGCCCAGCGCGCGTTCGCAGATCTTTTCGTAGAGCTGCTCGCGCTTGGCGGCAGTCAGGATCTTGGAGTCGGCCAACCCGCGAATCGGACGCTTCGGGTCCAGTATCACCGCGGCGGCATAGACCGGCCCGGCCAGCGGGCCGCGGCCCGCTTCGTCAACGCCGCACAGGCGCTGCACGGCGGCGGCGGCCGGGGCGAGATCGAGGCCCATCTGGGGAGAAGCGGCATTGCGGCGCGCCATCAGACGGTCCCCCGGCTGTGCATCAGATCCACCACTACATCGGCGGCCAGTTGCGCGGTATTGCACTTCAGCGTCTCGTGCATGCGGGTGAAATGCTCGTAGAGGAAGGCGGTGTTGCCCTCGTCGTTGAGCTGCAGCAGCGTTTCGCGGGCCAGCGCCTCGGGCGTGGCATCGTCCTGCAGCAGTTCCGGCACGACGAAGCGCCCTGAAAGGATATTAGGCAATCCCACGTACGGGAGGTAACCCTGCCGCTTCATGATCTGCGCGGTCAGCCAGGGCACCTTGTACGAGATCACCATGGGCTTCTTGTACAGCGCCGCTTCCAGCGTGGCGGTGCCGCTGGCCAGCAGCACCACGTCGGCCGCCTCCATCGCCTGGTGCGACTTGCCGTCGACGATGGTCAGGCGCAGTTCTGGATACTGCGCGTGCAGTTCCTCGACGATGCCGCGCAGCTGCGCGCTCGCCACCGGCAGCACGAACGCCAGGTTCGGGTCCATGCGCTGCATGCGAGCCATGGCGGCAAAGAAGGTGGCGCCGAGGTTGCGCACTTCGGACTGGCGGCTGCCCGGCAGCACGGCGACGATGCGGTGCCCGGCCGGCAGGCCGAGTTCGGCGCGCGCGCCGGCGACGTCGGGCACCATCGGGATCACGTCAGCCAGCGGATGGCCCACGTAGGTGGCCGGGATTCCGGCCTTGGCGTAGATCTCCGGCTCGAACGGGAACAGGCACAGGATGTGGTCCACCGCGCGCGCGATGGTGCGGATGCGCCCGCCGCGCCAGGCCCAGATCGACGGGCTGACAAAATGCACCACCGGGATGCCGGCACGGCGCAGCGGCACTTCCAGGCCGAAATTGAAGTCCGGGGCGTCAACCCCGATAAAGCATTGCGGCGGATTGGCCAGCAGCCAGTCGCGCACCGCGCGCCGCGTGGCCAGGATCTCGCGCAGCGAGCCCAGGACCTCGACATAGCCGTTGACCGACAGTGTTTCCATCGGCCAGCGCGAGGTGAAGCCCTGCGCCATCATGCGCTTGCCGCCGATGCCGGCGTACTCGACCGTATCGCCCAGGCGGGACTGCAGCCCGCCCATCATCAACGATGCCAGCAGGTCGCCCGAGGCCTCGCCGGCCACCATGGCGATGGTGCCGCGCTTGCCCGCGGCGCTACCGTTGCCTGTGGACAAGCCACCCCGAATTGCGGCGTCGACCATTGCGGTCCGGTCTCAGCGTACGATGCCGCGCTGGGTGGCGGCAAGGAAGTCGACGAACGCGCGCAGCGGCGCCGCAGTGCCGGCATCGGATTGGCCCAGCAAGGCGGTGATCTCATTGCGCGCCTCATCGAAGCTGAGGTCGGACTTGTAAAGCAGCTTGTAGGCCTGGCGCAGCGCGGCGATCTGGCCCGCGTCGAAGCCGCGGCGGCGCAGCCCCTCGACGTTGACGCCGTGCGGCGTAGCCTTGTTGCCGCTCTTGTCGCTCGCGGCGATCACGAACGGCGGCACGTCCTGCACCAGCGCCGAGGCGCCGCCCAGCATCGCATGGGCGCCGATGCGCACGAACTGGTGCACGCCGCTCATGCCGCCCAGGATCGCCCAGTCGCCCACTTCAACGTGGCCGGCGATCTGCGCGTTGCTGGAAAACACGGTGTGGTTGCCGACCGTGCAGTCATGCGCGATATGCACGTAGGCCATGATCCAGTTGTCGTTGCCGAGGCTGGTCAGGCCGCGGTCCTGCACCGTGCCGGTGTGGATCGTGGTGAATTCGCGGATGGTGTTGCGGTCGCCGATCTCGAGCCGGGTCGGCTCGTTGCGGTACTTCATGTCCTGCGGCACGCCGCCGACCGATGCATAAGGACCGATCGTGTTGCCCTCGCCGATCGTGGTGTAACCCTCGACCGTCGTATGCGAGCCGACCCGGGTGCCGCTACCGATCCGCACGTTGGGGCCGACGATAGAGAACGGGCCGACGGTCACGTCGGATGCCAGCTCTGCTTTCGGGTCGACCAGCGCGGTGGGGTGGATTTGCGTCATACGTCCTGTCCTGTGGTGTGTCTGGTGAAGGATGGGCCAATGCGCGCGGCAAAGGTTCCCGTCCGGGCCGCTTGCCCCCGCTGCACGGGGGCACGGCAGTCAGCCGGCGGCGCTGCCGCCGGCCGCGCGCGGCCTCACTCGGCCTGCTTCACGGTGCACATCAGCTCCGCCTCGCAGGCCACCTTGTCGTCCACCGTGGCGAACGCCTTGAACTTCCAGATGCCGCGGATATAGCGTTCGACTGTCACGTTCATGTGCAGCTGGTCGCCCGGGTACACCACCTGCTTGAAGCGGGCCCCGTCGATGCCGACAAAGTAGTACAGCGCGCCTTCCTTGCGCTCCATGTCGGCGCCGAAGGTCAGCAGGCCGGCCGACTGCGCCAGCGCTTCCAGGATCATCACGCCCGGCATCACCGGCTGTTCCGGGAAATGGCCCTGGAAGTACGGTTCGTTGATGGTGACATTCTTCAGCGTCTTGATCCGCTTCTGCGCCTCGAACTCCAGCACACGGTCCACCAGCAGGAACGGGTACCGGTGCGGCAGCAGTTTGAGGATCTTGCGGATATCGATTTCGGCCGCGCTCATGATGATTTCTCTTTAGTCTTGTGAGGGTTGGGACCCGGCGGCCTGGCCGCGCAGGCGGCGTTCCAGCGCCACCACCCGTTCGCGCAGCCTGGTCAGGCCGCGCACGATGGCTGCATTGCGCTCCCACTCGCCGTGCGGCAGGAACGGGAAGACGCTGGTGAAATGCCCCCCGGGCTTGGTAATGGATTTGGTAATTGAGGTGCCGCCCGACACCGTGGTGCGGTCGGCAATATTCAGGTGGCCGGAAAAATTGGCCGCTCCGCCGATCACGCAGAAGCGCCCGATGCGCGTGCTGCCTGATACCGCGGCGCAGCCTGCGATCACCGTATGGGCGCCGACACGCACGTTATGCGCGATCTGGACCTGGTTGTCGATCTTGCAGCCGTCCTCGATCACGGTGTCGGCCATGGCGCCGCGGTCGATTGCCGTATTGGCGCCGACCTCCACGTCATTGCCCAGCACCGCGCGTCCCGTTTGCGGGATCTTTACGTATTCCACGCCGGTTGCGCCGATGTCCGGCGCAAAGCCAAAGCCGTCCGCGCCGATCACCACGCCGCTGTGCAGGATGGCGCGGGCGCCGACCACGCAATCGTGGTAGACCGAAACGTTGGCATAGAGCAGCGAATCGTCGCCGATCTCTGCCTGCGCGCCGACATAGCCGTTGGCCAGGATGCGCACCCGCTCGCCCAGGCGCGCACCGCGCTCGATGACCACGTTGGGGCCGATGTAGCACGAAGCCGGCACCACCGCGTCAGGCGCCACGGTCGCGCGCGGATCGATGCCGGTGCGGGTATCGGTGTTGGCGGCGCGGTCAAAACGCTGCGCCACGCGCGCAAAGCATACGTAGGGATTGCGCGCCACCAGCCAGTTGCGGCCGTCGGCCCTGCCCTCGGCGCGAACGCGCTCGAGGTCGGCTGCCGAGACAATCACGGCGCCGGCCTGCGAATCCAGCGCCTGCTGCAGGTAGAGCGGATTGGACAGGAACGAGAGCTCGCCCGGTCCGGCCTGGTCCAGGGGAGCCAGGCCGACGATCGCCAGGTCGGGGTCACCCACAACCTGCGCGCCGTTCTCGGTGGCGAGCTGACCCAGTGTGGGTGTCTGCATGGCGGTACTTCCTAAAAAAACGAAAGACGAAGGAACGTGAGGACCGGTGCGGCTTAGCGGGCGCCGGCGTTCAGCGCCTTCATCACGTCGTCGGTGATGTCGATGCGCGGGTTCACGTATACCGCTTCCTGCACGATCAGGTCGTACTTGCGCTGCTCGGCCAGCTGGCGGATCACGCGGTTGGCGCGCTCCAGCACCTGTGCCAGTTCTTCATTGCGGCGCTGGTTCAGGTCCTCGCGGAACTCGCGCTGCTTGCGCTGGAACTCGCGGTCAAGGTCGGCCACTTCGCGCTGGCGGCGCTGGCGGTCGGAGTCGGCCAGCACGGCCGTGTCCTTGTCGAGCTTGTCGGCCATGCCCTTGATCTTCTGGGCCATGTCCTGCAGCTCGCGGTCGCGCTTGGAGAACTCCTGCTCCAGCTTGACCTGGGCAGCCTTGGCCGGCTGCGAGTCGCGCAGGATGCGTTCGGAGTTCACGGCGGCAATGCGCGCCTCCTGGGCCGTGGCCGGCACCGCGGCGCAGATGGCAGCGGTGGCGAGCGCGGCGGCGCCCAGGGATTTGACCAGTTTGGATGTTGTAATCATTTGAAACAGATCCTTTATCAGAATCAGAATGCCGTGCCGATCTGGAACTGGAAGCGCTGGACCTTGTCATTGGTGTCGCGATTGAGCGGGAAGCCCATGCTGATCTTCAGCGGGCCAATCGGCGACAACCACGACATGCCAAAGCCAGTCGAGTACTTCAGCTCGCTGAAGCTCAGCGGCTGACCTTCCTGGTAGACATTACCGAAGTCAAAGAACGTGAACAGGCGCAGCGTGCGGTCCACGCCCGAGCCCGGCAGCGGGAAGATGAACTCGACGTTGCCGATCATCTTCGAGGCACCGCCCACCGGGTTGCCATTCTGGTCCTTCGGGCCCAGCGTGCTGGTCTGGTAGCCACGCACCGAGCCGATACCACCGGCGTAGAAGTACTTGAACACCGGGAACGGCGTGTTGCCATAGCCGTGGCCGTACGCGACTTCGCCGTTCAGTGCCAGCGTGAAGGACTTCGAGATCGGATAGAAGTACTGCTGCTGCACGCTGGCGCGGTAGTACTGCGTATCGCCGCCCGGCAGCCCAACTTCCAGGTTGGCCTGGGTGTACGGGCCCTTGGTCGGCACCAGCGCGCTGTCGCGGCGGTCACGTGCCCAGCCGATGGTGAACGGGAAGTTGTTGATGCCGTCGCCGGAACTCTTGCCGATCTTGTTCAGCCAGTCGGTGTACTGGCTCGGCGTGTTGACCGAGGTATACACCTGGGTCCGTTCATAGCCGATGCCGAAGAACACCGTATCGACTTCCGAGAACGGCACGCCGAACTTGAAGCCACCACCGGCGGACACGATCTTGTAGTCCTGGTCGCCGGTGTAGTACAGCGGGCGCGAAGTACGGTAGTAAATGTCGGTCGAGCGGCTGATGCCGTCCACCGTGAAATACGGGTCGTACTGCGTCAGCGCGATGGTACGGAACGACTTGGCCGTGTTCACGTCCAGGCCCAGGCTGGTGCCGGAGCCAAACACGTTGTCCTGGCGCAGGCCGGCCTGCAGCACCAGCTTGTCGGTGGACGAGAAGCCCACGCCCAGGCTGATCTGGCCGGTCGGCTTTTCAGTCACGTTGACGTTCACATCGACCTGGTCGGGCGCGCCCGGCACGTCCTCGGTGGTGATGTTGGTGTCGGTGAAGTAGCCGGTACGGTTGATACGGGCTTGCGACTGCGTGAGCTTCTCGCTGTCGAACCACGAGCTTTCCATCTGGCGCATCTCGCGGCGCACCACTTCGTCGCGGGTCTTGCTGTTGCCCACCACGTTGACGCGGCGCACGTAGACGCGGCGGCCCGGGTCGACCATCAGGGTCAGCGCGACTTCACGCTTTTCCTTGTCGATCTGCGGCTGCGGGTTGATGGTGGTGAACGCGTAGCCGTAGGTGCCCAGCAGGTCGGTGATGGCCTTGGTGCTCTGCGTCAGCTTCTCGGACGAGAAAATATCGCCCTTCTTCAGCTGCAGCAGTTTTTCCATTTCCTCCTGCTTGCCGAGCAGCTCGCCCGCCAGGCGCACGTCGGACACCTTGTACTGGTCGCCTTCCTTGATGTTCAGCGTCAGGAAGATGTCCTTCTTGTCCGGCGTGATCGACACCTGGGTCGACTCGATCGCGAACTCCAGGTAGCCGCGGTTCAGGTAGAACGAGCGCAGCGCTTCCAGGTCGGCGGTCAGCTTCTGCTTGGAATACAGGTCGTTCTTGGTGTACCAGGACAGCCAGTTCGGCGTGGACAGCTGCATCTCGTCGCGCAGCGTGCCTTCCTTGAAAGCCTTGTTGCCGACGATATTGATCTGGCGGATCTTGGCGACCGGGCCTTCATCCACGTTGAACACGACCGAGACGCGGTTGCGGTCCACCGGCGTGATCGTGGTCTGCACGTCGGCGGCATAGTAGCCGCGCGCGACGTACTGGCGCTTGAGCTCCTGCTCGGCCTTGTCGATCAGTGCCTTGTCGTAGTAACGGGCTTCGGCCACGCCAACGGCACGCAGCGAACGGCGCAGCGTGTCCTTGTCGAATTCCTTGATGCCGACGAATTCGAGCTGCGAGATCGCCGGCCGCTCTTCGACCTGGACCACCAGCACGCCTTCCTCGGCGCGGATCTGCACGTCCTTGAAGAAGCCGGTATTGTAGAGGGCACGGATGGCGTCGGCGCCCTTGTCATCGGTGAAGGTCTCACCGACGCGCACTGGCAGGTAGCCAAACACGGTACCCGGCTCGACGCGTTGCAGGCCCTCAACGCGGATGTCCCTGACGACGAACGGATCGGCAGCCCAGCCCGCCGGGCTCCAGGCTGCAATAACGGCACTCGCCAGCAAGCCCAGCGAAATGCGCTTATGTCTGATCAATGTTGATCCCCTCTTTGATTCCATCCAGGATTGCGCTCCGATGCCTTCGGACTGCGCCTGGCAAATGGCGTCCCTGGCGACGGTGCCCGACGACACCACCGCCCCCTTGCCGACACACGTTTCTAGCCGTTCGCCAGAAACATTCGGCTGACGTCATTGAACAAAGCGAGCGAAGTCAGGAGCAAGATGCAGGCGATGCCAACCTTCTGCAGCATTGCCTGCCAGTGGTCTGGGACGGGCCGGCCAGTCAAAAATTCCACGCAATAATACAGCAAATGCCCCCCATCCAGAACCGGAATGGGTAACAAATTGAGTACGCCAAGGCTTACGCTGACCAGTGCCAGGAAGCTGACAAAGGCCTGCAGGCCAAGGTTTGCGGCACGCCCCGCGTAGTCCGCCACGGTCAGCGGACCGCTCAGGTTCTGCAGCGAAGCCTGCCCCACCAGCATCTTGCCCAGCAGCTTGAGCGAGAGCGCGCTGGTGTCCCAGACCTGGCCGGCCGCGCGCGCCAGCGCCTGGTCCGGCCGGTAGCGCACGGTTTCCATCTGCACCGCCTGGCTGAGCGCCGCGCCGAGCTTGCCCGCCGGCGCCGCGGTGGCGCCACTCGCGTCCTTGGCGCCATCGCGCGCCACGGCGGTGTCTAGCGTCACCGGCACGTCCAGGCGCTTGCCGTCGCGCTCGATGCCCAGTGTCACGGTCTGGCCGGGCTGGCTGCGCACCGCCTTGATCAGCGCGCTGGCCTGCGTGAGCGGGCTGCCCTGCCAGGCAACGATGCGGTCGTCCTTTTTCAGTCCGGCGCGCTCGGCGGCCGAGTCCGGCAGCACCTCGGTAATCGTCACCGGCCCGCCCTTCAGGTTCAGGCCCAGCGTGGCCAGCGGATCCTGCTCGGGATTGCCGCCGGTATTGGGCAGGCGCGGCAGCGTTACGTCGCGCTCGGCCCCGTCGGCGCCGCGCACGCGCAGCACGGCGCGCGCATCGCCAAAGCCCTCGGCGAATACGGCCATGCGCAGGTCATTCCAGGATCGCACTGCTTCGGTATGGTCATTGGCGGTCAGCGACAGCACCCGGTCGCCTTCGCGCACGCCGGCCTGCGCCGCCATGGTGCCGGCCGCGGGCGCCGCCACCACCGGCACGGGCTCGCGCATGCCGCCGGCAAAGAGCGCGAAATACAGCACGATTGCCAGTGCAAAATTGGCCAGCGGGCCGGCCGCCACGATCACGAAGCGCTTGCCGACCGGCTGGCGGTTGAAAGCCCGCGGCAGGTCGGCCGGGTCGATCGGCGTGTCGCGCTCGGGGTCGACCTCGCGCTCGTCCAGCATCTTGACATAACCGCCCAGCGGGATCGCCGCCACCGTCCATTCGGTCCGGTCGCGGCTTTTCGAGATCCAGCGCAGCAAGGGCCGCCCGAAGCCGATCGAGAAACGCAGCACCTTCACGCCGCAGGCGCGCGCGGCGAGGTAGTGCCCCATTTCGTGCACATAGATCAGCACGCACAGGGCAACGATGAAAGCGAGTACGGTTTGCATGGAGTCGGGACGTCGGTAACGATGGCAGGACTGGCGCGCCGGGCCCCGGGGATCCGGGGCCGCCGCAGCCGCTATTGTCGCAGATGCGGCAAGCCGCCCCACCGGATCAGCGCTTTGCAGCCAGGGCGGCCACGCCCTCGCGTGCCGCCTCGCGCGCCAGCGCGTCGGCTGACAGCACCGCTTCGAGCGTATCGGCAGGCCCCTGGGGTGTCGCCTCAAGCACCTGCCGGACGATACCGGCAATGTCCGTGAAGCGCACTGTACCGCCCAGGAATGCCTCGACCGCCACCTCGTTGGCTGCATTGAGGGCCGCCGGCGCCACACCGCCGGCGCGCAGTGCATCGAAGGCCAGGCCCAGGCACGGGAAGCGCACCAGGTCCGGCTTCTCGAAATGCAAGCCCCCAGCCACGGTCAGGTCCAGCGGCGTGACCCCCGCATCGATCCGCTCCGGATACGCCAGGCCATAGGCGATCGGCGTGCGCATGTCCGGGTTGCCCAGTTGCGCCAGCACCGAGCCGTCGGTGTAGGCCACCATCGAATGCACGATGCTCTGCGGATGGATCAGTACCTCGATGCGCTCGGCGGGGGCGCCGAACAGCCAGTGCGCCTCGATGACTTCGAGGCCCTTGTTCATCATGGTGGCGGAATCGACCGAGATCTTGCGGCCCATGACCCAGTTGGGATGGGCGCAGGCCTGGTCGGGGGAGATATCGTGCAGCGTGGCCGGGTCGCGCGTGCGGAACGGCCCGCCCGACGCGGTCAGCAGCACCCTGGCAACGCCCCGGCCGTAGCGCGGATCGTCGGCCGGCAGGCACTGGAAGATGGCGTTGTGCTCGCTGTCGATCGGCAGCAAGGTGGCGCCGTGCTCGCGCACCGCATCCATGAAGATGCGCCCGGACATCACCAGCGCTTCCTTGTTGGCCAGCAGCACGCGCTTGCCGGCACGTGCTGCCGCCAGCGTCGGGCGCAGGCCGGCGGCGCCGACGATGGCGGCCATCACCGAATCGGTCTGCGCATCGGCGGCCACGGATTCCAGCGCGGCTTCGCCGTGGCTGACCTCGGTCTTCACGCCGGCATCGCGCAGCAGGGTTTCCAGTTCGAGCGCTGCCTCGGCGGTCCCCACCACGGCGCGGGCCGGGCGGAATTCAACGCACTGGTCAGCCAGCTTGCGCACCTGCCGGTGGGCGGTCAGCGCATGCACCACATAGCGGTCGGCATGGCGCCTGACGACGTCGAGCGTGCTTTCGCCAATGGAGCCGGTGGCGCCCAGGATGGTAATGCGATGCATAGCAGACGGCTTCAGAGAAAAATCAGCATCAGGGCCGCCAGCGGGAACACTGGCAGCAAGGCGTCGATGCGGTCCAGCACGCCGCCATGGCCGGGCAGCAGCCGGCTGCTGTCCTTCTTGCCGACCTGGCGCTTGAGCAGCGATTCGAACAGGTCGCCGACCACGCTCGCGGCGACCAGCAGCGTGGTCAGCACCGCCACGTAGGCCAGCCCGCCGCGGTCGCCCATCGCGGAGAACCAGGTCGGTGCAAAGGCATGGCTGGCGGCGAGCGCCAGGCCGATCACCAGCGCCAGCAGCCAGCCGCCGATGGCGCCTTCCCAGGACTTGCCCGGGCTGATGCCAGGCGCAAGCTTGCGCCGGCCGATGGCCTTGCCGGTGAAATACGCGCCGATATCGGCCGCCCACACCAGCACGGCCGCGGTCAGCAGCACGCCGATGCCGGCGCCGCGCAGGATCATGGTGGCATGGGCGAAGGCGGGCAGCATCACCAGCCCCAGCACCGCGCCCAGGGCGGTGAACGACGGCGTCGCGGACCGCACGCCGCGCGCCAGCAGCACCACTGCGATGCCCCAGCACACTACCGCGGCTTCGAGCAGCCAGGTGGTGGCGTGGCGCAGCGGCAGGTCATGCCAGGCAATGGCCGCGATCAGGCATGCCAGCGCATAGACATAGGGCCACGGCCCGCGCAGCCCGATCAGGCGGCCGAATTCCCAGCCGGCCAGCAGCACGATCACGGCCACCAGCCCGGCCAGAGCCGCGGGCGGTGCCAGGAACAGGATTGGCAGGATCAGCAGCAACAGGCACAGGGCGGTGATGACGCGGGTGAGGAGCATGCGCTGCAGTCCCGTGAGAGGTTGGAGTAGCCAGGCTCAGGCCGTACCCGATAGTCCCGGGGCAACCAGCTGTGCGCTGGTGCGGCCGAAACGGCGTTCGCGCTGGCGGTACGAGGCGAAGGCCTTGTCCAGTTCCGCTGCGTCGAAATCCGGCCAGAAAACGTCCGTGAAATACAACTCGGAATACGCCAGCTGCCACAGCAGGAAGTTGCTGATGCGCTGTTCGCCGCCGGTGCGGATGAACAGATCCGGCTCCGGCGCATAGGCCATCGCCAGGTGCGGCGCCAGCACCGATTCGTCGATCGAGGCCGGGTCGAGCATGGGCGAGCGCGCCAGCATCTTGCGCATGGCCTGCAGCAGGTCCCAGCGGCCGCCGTAGTTGGCGGCGATGGTCACGGTCAGGCCGGTGTTGCCGGCCGTGCGCGCCTCGGCATCGCGGATCAGCTGCTGGATGCGGGGGCTGAAGCGGGCCAGGTCGCCCACCACCCGCAGCCGGATGTTGTTGGCGTGCATCTTCACCACTTCGCGCCGCAGGGCCATCATGAACAGCCGCATCAGGAACGAGACCTCGTCCGCCGGGCGCCGCCAGTTCTCGGAACTGAAGGCGAACAGCGTCAGGAACTGCACGCCGCGGGCGGCGCTGGCTTCCACCACCGCGCGCACCGCGTCCAGCCCCCGGGTGTGCCCGGCAACGCGCGGCAGGTGCCGCTGGGTCGCCCAGCGGCCGTTGCCGTCCATGATGATGGCAACGTGACGGGGGACGTAGGAGGTATCGGGTACGTCGAGCGTTGAACTGATGTGCTGCATGATGGCAGACGGTCGTTGACTGCCCCGGCCATGCCGGGACGGGGTCAGACCGTCATGATCTCCTTCTCTTTCTCGGCGACCATCTTGTCGATCTCGGCCACGTACTTGTCGGTCAGCTTCTGCACTTCGTCCTGGCCGCGGCGCTCGTCGTCCTCGGAGATGGTCTTGTCCTTGACCAGCTTCTTGAACTGCTCGTTGGCATCGCGGCGCAGGTTGCGCACGGCAACCTTGGCGCCCTCGGCCTCGCCCTTGACGACCTTGGTCAGCTCCTTGCGGCGCTCTTCGGTCAGTGCGGGCATCGGCACGCGGATCACTTCACCCATGGTGGCCGGGTTCAGGCCCAGGTCGCAGTCGCGGATGGCCTTCTCGACCGCGCCCACCATCTTCTTTTCCCAGGGCTGCACCGTGATGGTACGCGCATCGGCCAGGCCGACTGCCGCGACCTGGCTGATGGGAACCATCGAGCCGTAGTAGTCCACCTGAACGTGGTCAAGCAGGCCGGTGTGGGCACGGCCAGTGCGGATCTTCGCCAGATCGGCCTTGAAGGCTTCGATCGACTTCTGCATTTTCTGCTCGACGCTCTTCTTTGTGTCGGCGACGCTCATTTTTACCTCCGGAAATCAGCCAACCATGATCCCCCTGGCGGGGATCGAAAATGAATCATTCTACCCTTTGCCCGGCCGGATGCCAGCAGCCCGGCGTCTGGCGCCCTGCCTCAGACGTGCACCAGCGTACCTTCGTCCTCGCCCAGGATGATGCGCTTGAGCGCGCCCGGCTTGACGATCGAGAACACCCTGATCGGCAGCTTCTGGTCGCGGCACAGGGCGAAGGCGGTGGCGTCCATCACTTGCAGATTGCGCGAGATGGCCTCGTCGAAGCTGATGGTGGTGTAGCGCGTCGCGCTCGGGTCCTTCTTGGGATCGGCGGTGTACACGCCGTCCACCTTGGTCGCCTTGAGCACGACCTCGGCACCGATTTCCGAGCCGCGCAGCGCGGCGGCGGTGTCGGTGGTGAAGAACGGGTTGCCGGTGCCGGCGGCGAAGATCACCACCTTGCCCTCTTCCAGCTGGCGGATCGCGCGCGGGCGGATATAGGGCTCGACCACCTGGTCCATGCGCAGCGCGGACTGCACGCGGCCCTCGATATTGGCGTGGCGCATCGCGTCCTGCAGCGCCAGTGCGTTCATCATGGTGGCCAGCATGCCCATGTAGTCCGCGGTGGCGCGGTCCATGCCGGCGGCGCCGCCGGCGACGCCGCGGAAGATGTTGCCGCCGCCGATGACCACCGCGACCTGCACACCGAGCTTCACGATCTCGGCAATGTCGTTCACCATCGCCTCGATGGTGGAGCGGTTGATGCCGAAGGCATCGTCGCCCATCAGGGCTTCACCGGACAGTTTCAGAAGGACGCGCTTGTAGGCTGGCATGTTCACCCTCGGACAGGAGCAAATCGCTCGGTTGAGACGATCTTGAGACGTATGTTTTGGCACAGGCGGCACGGATCCTCGTGGCGCCGGCGGAAGAAAGCCGGTTTTCGGGGTGCCCCGGACTGCCGGACCACCACGGAAACTGGCTGCTGCGGTGCAACGCGGCCTGCGCCGCGCCGCACTACTTATGCAGAGGGGCACCTTACGGCGCCCCTGCGGCATTATAGGCGCCCGGACCAGCCCGAACGGGCAGTCCGCGGCGCCCCGGACATCAGCCCTTCTGGGCAGCGGCCACCTGGGCGGCCACTTCAGCGGCAAAGTCGTCCTGCTTCTTCTCGATGCCTTCGCCCACCACGAACAGGGTGAAGCCCTTCACGGTCGTGTTGGCGGCCTTCAGCATCTGCTCAACCGTCTGCTTGTCGTTCTTCACGAACGGCTGGTTGAACAGCGAGACTTCCTTCAGGTACTTCTGCACCGAACCCTCGACCATCTTGGCGACGATCTCGGCCGGCTTGCCCGACTCGGCAGCCTTCTGCTCGGCAATGCTGCGCTCCTTGGCGATCAGGTCGGCGGGGACCTGCTCGGCCGACAGCGACACCGGCTTCATGGCGGCCACGTGCATGGCCACGTCCTTGGCGGCGGCTTCGTCGCCATCGAACTCGACCATCACGCCGATGCGGGTGCCGTGCAGGTACGAAACCAGCTTGCCGCCGTTGGCGTAGCGGGCAAAGCGGCGGATCGTCAGGTTCTCGCCGATCTTGCCGATCAGGGCCGTGCGGGTGGCTTCAACGCTCACGCCGTCGATTTCCAGCGCCGACAGGGCGGCCACGTCGGCCGGGTTCTGCTTGGCGATCAGTTCGGCGACCTTGGCCGAGAACGCGAGGAAGTCGTCATTCTTGGAGACGAAATCGGTCTCGCAGTTCAGTTCGACCAGCACGCCGGTGGTGCCGTCGATGAACGATGCGACCACGCCTTCGGCAGTCACGCGCGAGGCGGCCTTGCTGGCCTTGTTGCCCAGCTTGACGCGCAGCAGCTCTTCGGCCTTGTCCAGGTCGCCGTCGGCCTCGGTCAGGGCCTTCTTGCACTCCATCATCGGCGCGTCGGTCTTCGCGCGCAGTTCTGCAACCATGCTTGCGGTAATTGCCGCCATTTGTCACTCCTTGAATGGTTCACGCCGGCTGCCGGCAGTCGCCTGCGGCACCCGGTCGGTGGGTCTACAGCACACCCGCGGCAGATACTGCCTGCGGCGGATGACAACAATTCAAATTCAAAAAAAGGGGGCGCCAGATGTGCCCCCTTTTAATTGCCCTTCTTGCCCGGCTGCCGGCGTACCCCGGCTTTCGCCTTGCGCGCAGCCCGTGATGACGGGCGGCAAGCGTTGCTTGTCTGTCGTGCGGTGACGATGCGCGCTAGCGGGTTCCTTTCCGGCAATCAGGCGGCGGGCAATCAGCCTTCCTGCACTTCGACGAATTCGTCGTCGCCGCCGCGAGCGGCTTCAACCACTTCCTGCACCGCGTTGGCACGGCCTTCCAGGATCGCGTCGGCCACGCCGCGCACGTACAGGGCCACGGCCTTGCTCGAGTCGTCGTTGCCCGGGATCACGTAGTCGATGCCTTCCGGCGAGTGGTTGGTATCAACCACGCCGATCACCGGCACGCCCAGCTTGTTGGCTTCGGTCACGGCAATCTTGTGGTAGCCGACGTCGACCACGAAGATCGCGTCCGGAACGCCGCCCATGTCCTTGATGCCGCCGATCGACTTTTCCAGCTTGAGCATCTCGCGCTCGAACATCAGCGCTTCCTTCTTGCTCATGGTTTCCAGCGCGCCGGCTTCCTTGGCGGCTTCCATGTCCTTCAGGCGCTTGATCGAGGTCTTGACCGTCTTGAAGTTGGTCAGCATGCCGCCGAGCCAGCGGGCGTCGACGTAGGGCATGCCGGCACGGCCAGCTTCTTCAGCCAGGATTTCGCGCGACTGGCGCTTGGTGCCCACGAAAAGGATGGTGCCGCGATTGGCTGCCAGCTGACGCACGTACTTCATTGCGTCCTGGAACATCGGCAACGTCTTTTCGAGGTTGATGATGTGGATCTTGTTGCGATGACCGAAGATGAAGGGGGCCATCTTCGGGTTCCAGAAGCGGGTCTGGTGGCCGAAGTGGCAACCGGCTTCCAGCATTTCGCGCATGGTAACGGACATGTAAAACTCCAGAGGGTTAGGTCTGAAGCCCGCCCCGACATTCCTGAAAAGGAACACCCCGGATAGGCGGGCCAGCGATTTCAAACGACAGCAGGAACAATCCTGCAAAATACCGGCCTGGCGCACGCAATGCTGCGCCGCAACCAAGTCAGCCCGCTATTGTAGCAACAAAAGTGCGGCCCACTCAAGCCGCCCGGCTTCCTGGCGCCCTGCGGACTCCGCCCAGCACCGGCGCGCACAGGCTGCGATCTGGCCCCGATGGTGCGATAATCCTACATTGACCTTTCGATTTCGGCGCGGCCAGTGGCCTCGCCATCACTTTTTTGGCGACGCAGCATGAGCATTCACCTGAACACCGCCGAAGACATCGCCCAGATGCGCGTGGCTTGCCGCCTTGGGTCCGAGGTCCTCGACTACATCACGCCCTTCGTTCAGCCAGGCATCACCACCGGCGAGATCGACCGCCTGTGCCACGCCTACATGCGTGAAGTGCAAGGCACTGTGTCGGCGTGCCTGAACTATGCCCCCCCCGGCTATCCGCCCTTCCCCGGCGCGATCTGCACCTCGGTCAACGACGTGATCTGCCATGGCATTCCGGGCGACCGCGTGCTGAAGAACGGTGACGCGATCAACCTGGACATCACGGTCATCACCAAGGAAGGGTACTACGGCGACAACAGCCGCATGTTCATCGTCGGCGAGGGCTCGATCCTGGCCAAGCGCCTGTCGCAGGTGACCTATGAATGCATGTGGAAGGGTATCGCGCAGGTTCGCCACGGCGCCCGTCTGGGCGACATCGGCCACGCCATCCAGATACACGCCGAAGCCGCCGGCTACAGCGTGGTGCGCGAGTACTGCGGCCACGGCATCGGCAAGAACTTCCACGAAGACCCGCAGATCCTGCACTACGGCCGCCCGGGCACCGGCGCCGAGATCAAGGCCGGCATGATCTTCACCATTGAGCCGATGATCAACGCCGGCAAGCGCGATATCCGCACCATGCCCGACCAGTGGACGGTCAAGACCCGCGACCGCAGCCTGTCGGCGCAGTGGGAGCACACCGTGCTGGTCACGGAGACCGGCTACGAGGTCCTCACGGTATCGGCCGGGAGCCCGGCGCCGCCGGCCTTTATCACCGATTCCGTCGCGGCCTGAGGTCGCACTGAAGCCAGGGGCGCCTGACCGGGCGCCTTTCTTTTTCCAGCCGTGCCCACCAATCCGCTCGCCGAGCCCGCCACCACCATGGACACCACGCCGGAACTGCTGCTTGCCGCGCGCGTGCGCGACCAGCTCAAAGCCGACAAGCAGGCACTGTTTGCCGACTTCAACATCAGCGCCAATGTCGGCACGCTGATCACGCGGCTGCGCCGCGCCGTCGACGCCGGGCTGGTGGAAGCCTGGCGCGGCCTGGGGATGCCCGCGGGCGCGGCGCTGGTGGCGGTGGGCGGCTATGGCCGCGGCGAGCTGCTGCCTTACTCCGACGTCGACGTGCTGCTGTTGCTGCCCGCCGAGCCAGACCAGGACACCACCGGGCGCCTGGAGCGCTTTATCGGCCTGTGCTGGGACCTCGGGCTGGAGATCGGCTCTTCGGTGCGCACCGTGGACGATTGCATCCGCGAGTCGCGCCAGGACGTCACCATCCAGACCTCGCTGCTGGAAGCGCGGCTGCTGACCGGCAGCCGCAAGCTGTTCGAGTCGATGCGTACGCGCTACCTCGCCGACCTGGACCCGGCCGCGTTCTTCCAGGCCAAGCTGCTGGAAATGCGCCAGCGCCACGCCAAGTACCAGGACACGCCCTACTCGCTCGAGCCCAACTGCAAGGAAAGCCCCGGCGGCCTGCGCGATCTGCAGGTGATCCTGTGGATGACCAAGGCGGCGGGCCTGGGCGACAGCTGGAAAGAACTTTTCGAGCGCGGCCTGCTGACGCAGCGCGAAGCGCAGGAGCTCGCGCGCAACGAGCGCCTGCTCAAGACCATCCGCGCGCGCCTGCACCTGGTGGCCGGCCGGCGCCAGGACGTGCTGGTATTCGACCTGCAGACCGCGCTGGCGGAGTCCTTCGGCTATCGCCAGACCACCAGCAAGCGCGCCAGCGAACAACTGATGCGCCGCTACTACTGGGCGGCCAAGGCAGTCACGCAGCTCAACAGCGTGCTGCTGCTGAACATCGAGGCGATGCTGTTCCCGAGCGAGTCTCAGGTGACGCGCGTGCTCAACGAGCGCTTTGTCGAGCGCCAGGGCATGCTGGAAATCACCAGCGACGACATCTATGAACGCGACCCGCACGCGATCCTGGAAACCTTCCTGCTGTACCAGCGCACGCCCGGCGTGAAAGGCCTGTCGCCGCGCACGCTGCGCGGGCTGTACAACGCGCGCACCGTGATGAATGCGGGCTGGCGCAACGATCCGGAAAACCGCCGCCTGTTCCTGGCCATCATGCAGGAGCCGCAGGGCATCACCCACGCGCTGCGCCTGATGAACCAGACCAGCGTGCTGGGCCGCTACCTGATCAACTTCCGGCGCATCGTCGGCCAGATGCAGCACGACCTGTTCCACGTCTACAC
The DNA here is from genome assembly GCF_016127575.1 of Cupriavidus necator. Lineage (NCBI taxonomy): Bacteria > Pseudomonadati > Pseudomonadota > Betaproteobacteria > Burkholderiales > Burkholderiaceae > Cupriavidus > Cupriavidus necator. The sequence goes on along the minus strand of NZ_CP066018.1, from coordinate 3,331,140 downwards.
CGTGGACCAGCACATCCTGATGGTGGTGCGCAACATGCGCCGCTTCGCCATCGTCGAGCACACCCACGAGTTCCCGTTCTGCAGCCAGCTGATGGCCAGCTTCGACAAGCCGTGGGTGCTGTGGGTGGCAGCGCTGTTCCACGACATCGCCAAGGGCCGCGGCGGCGACCACTCGAAGCTTGGCACCGTGGATGCGCGCCGCTTCTGCAAGCAGCACGGCATTGCGCGCGAAGACGCCGACCTGGTCTGCTGGCTGGTCGAGCACCACCTGACCATGAGCCACGTGGCGCAGAAGCAGGACCTGACCGATCCCGATGTGATCCACGCCTTTGCCCGCGTGGTCGGCAGCGAACGCTACCTGACCGCGCTCTACCTGCTGACCGTGGCCGACATCCGCGGCACCAGTCCCAAGGTATGGAACGCGTGGAAGGGCAAGCTGCTGGAAGACCTGTACCACATCACGCTGCGCGTGCTCGGCGGCGCGCGCGTGGATTCGCATTCGCTGTGGTCGCAGCGCAAGGAAGACACCATCTCCGAGCTGCGCCTGAAGGCCTTCGACCCGGCGCTGGGCAAGTCCCTGTGGGCGCAGCTCGACGTGGCTTTCTTCCTGCGCCACGATTCGCACGATATCGCCTGGCTCACGCGCCACCTGTACAACAAGGTGGACAGCCCCACGCCGGTGGTCAAGGCACGCGTCTCCCCCGCCGGCGAAGGCCTGCAGGTGGCGGTCTACGTCAAGGACCAGCCCGACCTGTTCGCGCGCATCTGCGGCTACTTCGAGCGCAAGGCATTCTCGATCCAGGACGCCAAGATCCACACCACGCGCCACGGCTACGCGCTGGACACGTTCCAGGTCACCGACCCCGGCATGGCCGGCGACGGCGGCAGCTACCGCGACATCATCGCGCTGGTCGAGCACGAACTGTGCGAGCGGCTGCGCCTGCAAGGCGCACTGCCCGAACCCACGCAGGGGCGGCTGTCGCGCCAGTCGCGCAGCTTCCCGATCAAGCCGCGCGTGGACCTGCGCCCCGACGAGCGCGGCCAGTATTACCTGCTGTCGCTGTCCGCCAACGACCGCACCGGCCTGCTGTACGCCATCGCCCGCGTACTGGCACGGCATCGCGTATCCGTCCACACGGCACGCATCAACACCCTGGGCGAACGCGTCGAAGACGTGTTCCTGGTCGACGGCAGCCGCCTGGCTGCCGACAACCGATTGCAGATTCAGCTTGAACAGGACTTGCTCGCCGCCCTCGCCATCTGAGGCGGGCGGGCAGCATCAACATATGACCGACAGCAATTCGCCGAAGCGCAAGACGCTAGGTATCAAGGCCGCCAGCGACACCGGCACGGCCGCGCGCAAGACCGGTACCCGCCCCGTGCGCGTGTCCGACCTGAACCGCAAGCGCGTGCAAGCCGTCTCCGAAGGCATCAAGCGCGCCCAGGAGCGCGCCGGCGGCAAGACCGGCGGCCGTCCGGCCCAGGGCGAAGCGCAGGCCCGCGCGCCGCGTCCCGCTGACGGCGAACGCCAGGCACGCCCGCGCCGCCCGGAAGGCGGCGAGGCGCGTCCGCGCCGCTTCGGCGATGACGAAAGCCGTCCCCGCCGTTATGGCGATGACCGGGGCGAGGCACGTCCGCGCCGCTTCGAAGGCGGCGAGGCGCGCCCGCCGCGCCGCTTCGGCGACGACGACAACCGCCCGCGCCGCACTGGCGATGACCGGGGCGAGGCACGTCCGCGCCGTTTCGAGGGCGGCGATTCGCGTCCGCCGCGCCGTTTTGGCGACGACGACAACCGCCCGCGCCGCACGGGCGACGATCGCGGCGAGGCACGTCCGCGCCGTTTCGAAGGCGGCGAAGCGCGCCCGCCGCGCCGCTTCGAGGGCGGTGATTCGCGTCCGCCGCGCCGTGCTGGCGAGGACAACAACCGCCCCCGCCGTTTCGAAGGCGCCGAATCGCGTCCGCGCCGCGTTGGCGATGACGAGAACCGCCCTCGCCGCTTCGAAGGCGCCGACTCGCGCCCGCGCCGCTATGGCGACGACGAGAACCGTCCCCGCCGCTTCGAAGGCGCCGACTCGCGTCCGCGCCGTTATGGCGATGACGACCAGCGCCCGCGCCCCGCGCCGTCGGGCGAGCGCCGCCGTGAAGGCACCGCGCCGGCACGCCGCTTCAGCGACACCGCCGACCGCATCCGCACCGCAGGCCCGGCACGCCAGCAGGCACCGGCCGCGCGCCAGGAAAAGCCCGCCCGCGCCGAGTCCAGCCACGACGATGGCCTGGTGCGCCTGTCCAAGCGCATGTCCGAACTGGGCCTGTGCTCGCGCCGCGAAGCCGACGAATGGATCCCGCACGGCTGGGTGCTGGTCGACGGCAAGCCCGTGACCGAACTGGGCAGCCGCATCCGCCCCGACGCCGAGATCGAGATCATGCAGGAAGCGCGCTCCGAACAAGGCGAGCGTGTCACGGTGCTGCTGAACAAGCCGGTGGGCTACGTCTCCGGCCAGGCCGAAGACGGCTACGAGCCGGCCGCGGTGCTGTTCACCCCCGAGAACCAGTGGGAAGGCGATCCCACGCGCAAGCGCTTTGCCCCGTGGCAACGCAAGAGCCTGGCACCCGCCGGCCGCCTTGATATCGACTCAACCGGCCTGCTAGTGCTGACGCAGGACGGCCGCGTCGCGCGCGCGCTGATCGGCGAGGATTCGACCGTCGAGAAGGAATACCTGGTGCGCGTGATCTGGCACTCGCCGCAGGGCGTGGTCGAGCGCAATATCAGCGCGGAATTCCCGGCCGATGATCTCGAGCTGCTGCGCCACGGGCTGTCGCTGGATGGCGTTCCCCTCAAGCCGGCCAAGGTGAGCTGGCAGAACGAGGAGCAGCTGCGCTTCGTGCTGCGCGAAGGCCGCAAGCGCCAGATCCGTCGGATGTGCGAGCAGGTCGGGCTGCAGGTGGTCGGCCTCAAGCGCGTGCGCATGGGACGCGTGGTGCTGGGGGACCTGCCGCCGGGCAAGTGGCGGTTCCTGGGGCAGTTTGAGAAGTTCTGATTCCGGAATTCGCCGACACAAAAAAACCGGTCCTGGGGACCGGTTTTTTTGCGCCTTGCGCGGGTTCGATACCGCGCCGCACAGCTCTTCAATCGTCGTTATTCGGCGGCAGATCCGGAAACAACACCTCCGTAAACCCAAACTGCCTGAAGTCCTTGATCCGCATCGGATAGAGGATCCCCTGCAGGTGGTCGCACTCATGCTGCACCACACGCGCATGGAAGCCCTCGGCCACGCGCTCGATGCGGTTGCCCATCAGGTCATGGCCGCTGTACTTCAGCCGCAGGTGGCGCGGCACCACGCCGCGCAGGCCGGGGACGGACAGGCAGCCCTCCCAGCCGTCCTCCATCTCGTCGGACTCCATTTCCAGCACCGGATTGATCAGCACTGTCTTGGGCACGGTCGGCGCGTCCGGGTAGCGCGGGTTGCGGTCGAAGCCGAAGATCACCACCTGCAGGTCCACGCCGATCTGCGGCGCGGCCAGGCCCGCGCCGTTGGCGTGGTCCATGGTGTCGAACATGTCTTCGATCAGCGTGCGCAGCTCCGGCGTATTGAAGCGCTCCACCGGCCGCGCCACCTGCAGCAGGCGCGGATCGCCCATCTTGAGAATCTCGCGGATCATGGTTGTTTCCCCGGTTATTCCTGTGCCGGCGCGGCGCCGGCCTCTGCCAGCAGCGCCAGCATGCCGGCCTCGTCCAGCACCGGCACGCCCAGCGCCTCGGCCTTGTCGAGCTTGCTGCCTGCCTCGGCGCCCGCGACCACGTAGTCGGTCTTCTTCGATACCGAACCCGCCACCTTGGCGCCGGCGGCTTCCAGCAGTTCCTTGGCGTCCTCGCGCGACATGGTGGGCAGCGTGCCGGTCAGCACGAAGGTCTTGCCCGACAGTGGCGCCGGGGCCTTGGCCACCGGCTCGCTTTCCGTCCAGTGTACGCCTGCGGCGCGCAGTTGTTCGATGACCTCGACGTTGTGCGGCTCGGCAAAGAAGTGCGCGATCGACTGCGCCACCACCGGGCCGACGTCGTTCACCTCCAGCAGCGCGGCTTCGTCGGCTGCCATCAGCGCATCGAGCTTGCCGAAATGCCTGGCCAGGTCCTTGGCGGTGGCTTCGCCCACATGGCGGATGCCCAGCGCGAAGATAAAGCGGTTCATGGTGGTCTCGCGCGACGCGTCGATCGCCGCCACCAGGTTGGCCGCCGACTTGTCGGCCATGCGCTCCAGCGCGGCCAGCTTGGCCACGCCCAGCTTGAACAGATCCGCCGGCGTGCGCACGATGCCCTGGTCGACCAGTTGCTCGACCAGCTTGTCGCCCAGGCCTTCGATATCCATGGCGCGCCGCTGCGCGAAGTGCAGCAGCGCCTGCTTGCGCTGCGCGGCGCAGATCAGGCCGCCGGTGCAGCGGGCGATGGCTTCGTCTTCCAGCTTTTCGATATGCGAGCCGCAGACCGGGCAGGCAGTCGGCATCACGAACGCGCGCGCATCGTCGGGGCGGCGTTCGGTCACCACGGCGACCACCTCCGGGATCACGTCGCCGGCGCGGCGCACGATCACGGTGTCGCCGATATGCACGTCCTTGCGGCGGATCTCGTCCTCGTTGTGCAGCGTGGCGTTGGTCACCGTGACGCCGCCGACAAACACCGGCTTGAGCCGCGCCACCGGCGTGATCGCGCCGGTGCGGCCGACCTGCACTTCGATGTCCTCGACGATGGTGGTCATTTCCTGCGCCGGGAACTTGTGCGCCAGCGCAAAACGCGGCGCGCGCGAGACAAAGCCCAGGCGCTCCTGTTCGGCCAGTGCGTTGACCTTGTAGACCACGCCGTCGATGTCATACGGCAGCGCGTCGCGGCGCTGGCCGATATCGCGGTAGAAATCCAGCAGGCCCTGCGCGCCCTTCACCACCGCCCGGTCCTTGCACACTGGCAGACCCAGCGCGGCAAAGCCGTCGAGCATGGCGCTGTGGGTGGGCGGACGGTCCACGCCCTGCAGCTCGCCCAGGCCGTAGGCGAAGAACGACAGCGGCCGCTTGGCGGTGATGCGCGGATCGAGCTGGCGCAGGCTGCCCGCGGCGGCGTTGCGCGGGTTGACGAAGGTCTTCTCGCCGGCCTCGGCCTGGCGTTCGTTGAGCTTGTCGAAGTCGCCGCGGTACATGAAGACTTCGCCCCGCACTTCAAGCACGGCGGGAGCCTGGCCGCGCAGCTTCAGCGGGATCGCCTTGATGGTGCGCACGTTGACCGTGACATCTTCGCCGGTCTCGCCGTCGCCGCGGGTGGCGGCCTGCACCAGCCTGCCGTCCTCATAGCGCAGCGACATGGCCAGGCCGTCGAACTTCAGCTCGCAGGCGTACTCGACCGCATCGGCCGCGCTGAACAGGTCCTGCTCGCCGGCTGCGGGCGCGGTGCGGCCCAGGCCCTGCGCGCAGCGGCGGTCGAAGTTCAGCACGTCGTCGTCGGCGAAGCCGTTGTTGAGCGACAGCATCGGCACGCGGTGGCGCACCGAATCGAAGGCCGACAGCGGCTCGCCGCCCACGCGCTGGGTGGGCGAGTCCGGCGTCTGCAGTTCGGGATGCTCCAGCTCCAGCGCCTGCAGCTCGCTGAACAGCGCGTCGTACTCGGCGTCGGGAATGGTAGGCGCGTCCAGCACGTAGTACTGGTAGTTGTGGCGATCCAGCTCGTCGCGCAGCCAGGCCACGCGCTTGGCGGCGGCTTCGGGCGGCAAGGGGCCGGCGGGCGCGGAGGCATCTGCCTGCGCGCCGCGGTGTGTTGCGGTCATGGCAGGCTCCGGCTAGATACTGAACAGGCGCTGCGCCACCAACGAACCGGCCGGCATGCCGCGCGCTTCCAGCTTGTTGTACAGCGTTTCAAGCTGGCTGAAGATCGCGACGAACGAGGCCTCGGTCAGCGGCCGCAATTGTCGTCGACCAGCTGCGCGCCCATGCGCTGGGCCAGCGTGTGACCGTATTCGCACACGGTCTTGAACGGCCTGGCGGCCTGGTCGGCCACCGGCACGTCGAGCAGCAGCGTGATCTGGCGGCCGGCCTTGACGGTCAGGTCGTCGCGCAGGAAGTTGGTGTCGCCGAACTGCAGCGTGAACAGCGGACGCTGCACGCCCTCGGCATTGGCCTGGTAGCGGATAAAACGCGTGCCGTCGCGCGACAGCACCAGCCCGTCCTGCGTGGCAACGTTCTGCACGTACGCCGCCGACCACGGCGCGCCATCCGAGATCACGTTGACGCCCAGCTGCACGTCGCAGCCGGCGGCAAAGCCGTCGAGCTCGCGCGCATTGGCGACGGTCTCGCTCATGTCCGGCAGGTCGGCCGAAGCGTCGAGCGACTCGGCCAGCGACTCCACCGCGGTGATGAACTCCGAAAATTCCAGCGCGTTGAGCGGGCCGCCGCGGTTGGCCAGCTGCACGCCGACCTGCAGGTCTTCGTACTGGTGGCCGGCGGTGACCGGCTCCCATGCATTGGCTTCGGTGCGCAGGCCCTCGATATGGACCTGCTTGGTGCCGGCGCGGCGCAGCCGGCCGGTCAGCGGCAGGATGCGGTCACCGGAGGCCTTGCGCTCCAGGTGCAGGGGCACGATGCAGTCGATCAGCGGATCGATCAAGGCAGGCGTGGGCTGGCCATCGGGCACGGCGGCCACCGGAGCTGGGGCGGGTGCAGGTGCGGGAACCGGGGCCGGAGTGGCCTCGGCTTTGGCTTCAGCCTCGTCCTCGGCGGCCTCGGCATGCGTCGCGGCGGTCGCGACGGACACTTCCTCGGCGACGACTTCGTCGGCGTCCGCGGTGCTTGCGGCGGCCGCAGCGGCGGCAGCCGCATGGTTGCTGTCCGTCGCCACCGCGGCACCGGCCGTGGCCTGCGCCGGAGATAGCGTCGGCTCACGCCGCGGTGCCTGTTCGGCAGCGGCTTCGTGCAGGCGCGCGGCGGTTTCCGGCGCGGTGCCCTGCCCGACCACCGGCTCGCGCATCGGCGGCAGGTCGTCTTCGGGGCTGAGCTCGCGCGGGCGGCGCGCCTTGCGGATCTGCCACTGGTTGTAGCCGAACACCAGTACCACGAAAACCAGGCCCGCGACGATCAGCGCGGTCTGCAGGTCCATGTTCAGTTTCATGCTGCCTCCGCCATCGAAACCGCCGCGTCCATATCCACGGCCACGATACGCGAAACGCCCTGCTCCTGCATGGTCACGCCAATGAGTTGATGAGCCATTTCCATGGCAATCTTGTTATGTGAGATGAAAACGAATTGAGTCTTGTCCGACATGCGCGCCACCATATTGGCGTAGCGTTCGGTGTTGGCGTCGTCCAGCGGCGCGTCCACCTCGTCCAGCAGGCAGAACGGTGCCGGGTTGAGCTGGAACATGGCAAACACCAGCGCAATCGCGGTCAGCGCCTTCTCGCCGCCCGACAGCAGGTGGATGGTCGAGTTCTTCTTGCCCGGGGGCTGCGCCATCACCTGCACGCCGGCGTCGAGGATTTCCTCGCCGGTCATGATCAGGCGCGCCTGGCCGCCGCCGAACAGCGACGGGAACAGCTCGCCGAAATGATGGTTGACCTGGTCGAAGGTGCCCTGCAGCAGCGCGCGGGTTTCCTGGTCGATTTTGGCGATCGCGTCTTCCAGCGTATTGATGGCGTCGTTCAGGTCGGCCGACTGCGCATCGAGGAAGGTCTTGCGTTCGCGCGCCGCCGCCAGTTCATCGAGCGCGGCCATGTTGACCGGGCCCAGCGCGTTGATGGCGTTGTTGATGCGCGTGACTTCGCCCTGCAGGTATGACGGCTTCAGATCGCCGGTCAGCTTGTCGGCCAGCGCGGCCTCGTCCACTTCGGCCGCGGTCAGCTGCTCGCTGAACTGCTCCTGGTTCAGGCGCGCGGCCTGTTCCTTGAGCTGCAGCTCGGTGATGCGGTCGCGCAGCGGCTGCAGGCTGCGCTCGGCGGCCAGGCGCTGCTCGTCGTGCTGGCGCAATTGCGCCGACAGCGCATCGAGTTCGGTGCGCGCGATGGTGAGCTTTTCTTCCTTCTCGGCGCGGCGCTCCAGCGCTTCCTGCAGGCCGGTATGCGCGGTCTGCTCGTTGATGGTCTCCAGCTCGGCGCGGGCGTTTTCCAGCGATTCGGCGATGCGTTCGGCCTGGTCGGCGGCCACCTGGATATTGCGGCGCAGCTCGTCGATGCGGCTGGCCAGGTTGCGCTCGGCAAAGAGGGCTTCCTGTGCGGCGCGCTCGAAATCACGCAGCTGGTGGCGCGCGCCCGAGAGCTTGCTGTCCAGCGCCTCGAAGGCCATTTGCTGGTCTTCGTGAGTGGCCTGCATCTCTGCCAGCGCGGCGTCATGCTGCTCGAAGCTGGCTTCGGATTCGGCCCGGATGGCGCGTTGTTCCTCGATCTGCGCGTGGATTTCGTCCAGCTCCTCGCGGATCTGGCCGCTGCGGGCGGAGTAGCGCTCCATCGCCTGCGACAGCTTGAGCACGTCCATCTGCAACGCGTGCACGCGGCGGGTAGCCTGCTCGGCGCGCGCGCGGGCATCGCCGAGCCCCTGGCTGGCCTGGGTGTAGGCCGCTTCGGCACGCACCGCCTGGGTCTTGGCTTCGTCGGACAGCAGCAGCTGCGCGCGCGCCTGCTTCTGCAGATTTTCGATCTCCTGCTCGCGCGCCAGCATGCCGGCCTGCTCGGAATCGGCGGCGTAGATCTGGATGGCGTTGCGGCCCACCAGGTGGCCCTCGGCCACGACGAACGACGCGCCGTCAGGCAGCGTGTTGCGTGCGGCCAGCGCCTGCGCCATGTCGGTGGCGACATAGATATCGGCCAGCCAGTCCTGCATCACGGCGCGGATGCCCGGCTCAGTGATCTGGACCAGCGACATCAGCGGGCGCAGGCCGGCAGGCGTTTCCAGCGGACGGGCGGCGGCCGGCGGCGAGTAAAACGCCAGCTTGGCCGGCGGCGCGTCGGACAGGAAGGCCTTGACCCAGTCCAGGTTCGACACTTCCAGCGCGGCCAGCTTCTCGCGCAGCACGGATTCGAGCGCGTTTTCCCAGCCCGGCTCGATATGGACCTTCTTCCACAGGCGGGGCAGCTCGGCCAGCTCATGCCTGGCCAGCCACGGCTGCACCTTGCCGTCGGTCTGCACGTTCTCCTGCAGCTGGCGCAGCGCCGACAAGCGCGCCTCCAGCGTGGCGATTGCGGAGGCTTCGCTGTGCACGCGCGCCTGCGCGGCGCGGCGCGCTTCGTCCAGGCGCGGCACGCTCTCTTCGGCGTCGGCCAGCACGGCCTGGGCTTCCTCGACCAGCGCTTCCTGCTCGGCCAGCTCGGCGCGGGCCTGCTCCAGGCGGGTCTCGTCGGGACGGTCCAGGCCCTTTTCTTCCGCCGACAGGCGTTCGCGGCGCTGTTCCAGCTGCTGCAGCATCTGGTCGGCGCTGCGCTGCTGCGCGGCTTCGAGCTTCAGGGCCTGCTCGGCCTGCATGATGCCGGCGCGCTGCTCGTTGAGCAGTTGCTGGGCGTCGCGCCATTGCCCTTCCAGCGTCGGCAGTTCGTCGTTCTTGTGGGCGACGGCTTCCTGCGCCTCGACCGTGCGGCCTTCGGCCACGGCCAGGTTTTCTTCGGCCTGCGCCAGCTCGTCGGTGGCCTGTTCGGCCTTGCCCTGCCACTGCTCGCGCTGCCCGGTCAGCGCGGCGATCTGGGCCTGCACGCGATTGCGCGATTCCACCACGTAGCGGATCTCGGCTTCGAGCTTGCTAACTTCGGCGTTGGCCTCATACAGCGCGCCCTGCGCGGCGTGCATGCCATCGGACGCCGCGTAATGCGCGGCGCGCATGGTTTCGAGCTCGGCTTCGACATGGCGCAGCTGCGCGGTCTGCGCTTCCAGGTCGATCTGGGCCTGCTCGATGGCGCGCTGGTGGCGTTCCTGCTCTTGCTGGGCCTCGCGCTTGCGCAGCAGCCACAGCAGGTGCTGCTTTTCTTCGCCGTCGGCATGCAGCGTCTTGAAGCGTTGCGCCACCTCGGCCTGGCCTTCCAGTTTTTCGAGGTTGCTGCCGAGTTCGCGCAGGATGTCCTCCACGCGGGTCAGGTTCTCGCGCGTGTCGGACAGGCGGTTTTCGGTTTCGCGGCGGCGTTCCTTGTACTTGGACACGCCCGCGGCTTCTTCCAGGAAGATGCGCATGTCATCGGGCTTGGCCTCGATGATGCGCGAGATCATGCCCTGCCCGATGATGGCGTAGGCGCGCGGGCCCAGGCCCGTGCCCAGGAAGATGTCCTGGATGTCGCGCCGGCGCACCGGCTGGTTGTTGATGTAGTAGGACGAAGTGCCGTCGCGGGTCAGCACGCGCTTTACCGCGACTTCGGCGTACTGGCTCCACTGGCCGGCGGCGCGGCCCTCGGCATTGTCGAACACCAGTTCGACACTCGCCCGGCCGGCCTGCTTGCGCGCGGTGGAGCCGTTGAAGATGACGTCCTGCATGGATTCGCCACGCAGCTCTGACGCACGTGACTCGCCCAGCACCCAGCGCACCGCATCGATGATGTTCGATTTGCCGCAGCCGTTGGGACCTACGATGCCGACCAGTTGGCCGGGCACTTGAAAATTGGTGGGATCGACAAATGACTTGAAGCCCGCCAGCTTGATCGAGGATAGTCGCACGGTTTCTCGTGTGGTATCGGCCACTCCGGTATCGGAACCGGGTCGGCCTGGTATCGGGGCTATTGCACTGTTCAGAAAGCCGGGCTGCGCGGGAGCCGGCGCGGCGTGACGCCAGCACCTCAAAATACCCCTCGGGCCCGAGAATTGGGGCTAATCATACCATCGCAGATGCCTTCGCCGGCCCGTTTGGCAGTCGCCCCGGCGTCATATCCCATGGCCGATTTCCCTTGCTATTCCGCCCCTTACAAGCGTTTCCGCAAGCACTTTGGCAGGCGCCGTGGGCGCTGTCAGCCAGCGTTGCCGGCCAATCGCCGGGAAACTAATTAGGGTAAATGCTAGTCTCTGATCTGTCGGCGTGACTCCGGATGCGCTCCGAGCCAAACGCCCGTGAACGCCCCTCGCAGCCTTTGGCCAACCAGGAGGACAGAGCATGAGTGAACCGTCAACGGCCGCCCGGCCGTGGTCTGTCAGCGACATCAACTACCAGGCGATCGACGTGGAACGCGTACGCGGCGACCGCGATCTCTTCTACCTGTTGGTGTCGGCCTCGTTCATCGAGAGCGGATCCGACACCTATGCAGGCAACCTTGCCACCTATTACGCCCGTGTGCCCGACGCGGCCGACTGGCTTGCCGAGCACTGGGAAGCCGAGGAACTGCAGCACGGGCTGGCGCTGCGGCGCTATGTCGAGCATGTCTGGCCGGAATTCGACTGGGAGCGCGGCTATGCACGCTTCTTCGACGAGTACAGCAAGACCTGCTCGATCGACCAGTTCGAGCCGACCGAGGGCCTGGAAATGGCGGCCCGCTGCGTGGTGGAAACCGGCACCGCCGCCTACTACCGCGCGCTGGAACAGGCCAGCGACGAACCGGTGCTGCGCGACCTGACGCGGCGCATCTCCAACGACGAGGTGCGGCACTACAAGCACTTCTACCAGTACTTCAACCGCTTTGCGGCATCCGAGCGGCTGGGCCGGCTGCGCGTGCTGGGTGCGCTGGCGCGCCGGCTGCTGGAGATCAAGAACGAGGACGCCGCGATCGCGCTGCGCAATGTGCTGCGCATGGAGCGCGGTGTGGAAGCGGTGTCAGAAGCCGAGGTGCGCGCGCTCAATGCGCGCGTGTCCGGGGTGATCCGGCGCAACATCCCCATCGAAATGACCGTGAAGATGCTGCTGCGGCCGCTGCACTTGCACCGCGGCGTCGAGCGCGCGGTACGGACGCCCCTGGTGGCAATGGTGTCGCGGGTCATGCTGCACTGAAGCGCCCGCCGGCTCAGTCAGTGACATGCCGCTGCCTCGGCGCCCGCTGCGGCCGGCGCTGGCGCGCGGCTCCGGTGCACCAGTCCCGACAAAGCGCCGGCGGCGATGATGCACAGGCCGCCGGCCGCTTCCTTCCAGCTCAGCACCTCGGTCGCCAACCACCACGAGGACAGCGCTGCGATCACGATTTCGAACAGCATCAGCAGCGACACGCGGTTGGCCGGCAGCCGCTGCAGCCCGTATTGCACCACCGAGTTGCTGACCACCAGCACCGCCGCCAGGCCCAGCACCAGCATGCCCACGCTGACCTGCGCGCCCGCGACGATGGCCACCGACGGGCCATCGAGCAGCAGCGCGGCCGGCACGCCCACCACCGTGCAGCCCAGATAGACCACCACCGTGCGCACGCGTGCGTCCATGTCCGGGAAGCGCTGGCCGGCGCGGCGCGACAGCACATTGTTGACGGCAAAGCCCATGCCGCCGATCAGGCCCGACCATTCGGCGGCGGAGCCCGGCAGCGGCACGCCGACCTCGGGCGTCCACAGCATCAGCCCGGCGCCGAACAGGGCCAGCGCCACCAGCGACAGCCCCGCCGCCGACAGCCGCTCGCCCAGGAACAGCCGGGCAAACAGCGCGGTCCAGACCGGGGTCAGGTAGAACAGCAGCAGCACGCGCATCACATGGCCGTTGACGCTGCCCCAGACGAAGCCGGCGTTGGTCACGCCCGCCGCCAGCCCGATCGCGACGAACAGCAAGTGCGGGCGCAGGCCGGCCAGGTGCCGGCGGAAGACCAGCAGCGACAGCACCGCCGCGACCGAGCTCACCAGCGCCGCGGCGTGCATGCCGCCCAGACCCCAGCCCGCCAGCACGCGGTACGGGAACCAGGCGATGCCCCAGACCGAGGCGCCGATCAGGATGGAAAGCGATGCCTTGACCGCATGGCGGTCGGCCGGCGCATGCTGCGCCGCAACAGTATTTGTGCTCATAAAGGGGATCAAAGCGAGGCGAGCCGGGCCGCCGACCGGTGACAGGCAGGCAGGGTCCGGACGGCGCCGGCGGCATCACCAGGGCGTGATGCCCGCCATCCGTGCTCGTGGCCGGCCGCGCGGGCCGGGCCGGCGCACGGAAACCCGCGCCGTTCCTCTATAATGCGTCGTTTTAACCGGCCCCGACTGACACTGTGAATCCGCGCCTCGACCTGCTCCAGCCCTACCCGTTCGAGAAACTGCGGGTGCTCTTTGCGCAGGTAAAGCCTGCCGACAAGCCGGCCATCAGCTTTGGCATCGGTGAGCCCAAGCATCCGACGCCTGAATTCATCAAGCAAGCGCTGGCAGAGTCGCTCGCGGGGCTGGCGAATTATCCCACAACGGCAGGTTCCGATGCACTACGGCAGTGCATCGCCAGCTGGCTGGAACGCCGCTACGGCCTGCCCAAGGTCAACGCCACCACCGAAGTGCTGCCGGTGACCGGCTCGCGCGAGGCGCTGTTCGCCTTTGCCCAGACCGTGGTCGACGGCACCCGCGCGGGCGCGCTGGTGCTGTGCCCCAACCCGTTCTACCAGATCTACGAAGGCGCGGCGCTGCTGGCCGGCGCCACCCCGGTGTTCGCCAACAGCGACCCGGCGCGCAACTTCGCCCCGGCCTTCGACCGCATCGCCGACGAGGTCTGGCAGAAGGTGCAACTGCTATTTGTGTGCACGCCCGGCAACCCGACCGGCGCGGTGCTGTCGCTGGAAGACTGGAAGCAGCTGTTTGCGCTGTCGGACCGCTACGGCTTTGTGATCGCCTCGGACGAGTGCTACTCGGAGATCTATTTCGACGAGGGCCGCGCCCCGCTGGGTGCGCTGGAAGCCGCGCACAAGCTGGGCCGCGGCCTTGACCGGCTGGTGATGTTCTCGAGCCTGTCCAAGCGCTCCAACGTGCCGGGCCTGCGCTCGGGCTTCGTCGCCGGCGACGCCGCGCTGCTGAAGAAATTCCTGCTATACCGTACCTACCACGGCGGCGCCATGAACCCGGCGGTGCAGAGCGCCAGCATCGCCGCCTGGAACGATGAATCGCATGTGCGCGAGAACCGCGCCGCCTACGTGCGCAAGTTCAGCGAAGTCACGCCGATGCTGGCTGAGGTGCTGGACGTGGCGCTGCCCGATGCAGGCTTCTACCTGTGGGCCGATGTCTCGCGCACCGGCCTCACCGATACCGAATTCGCCGCGCGCCTGCTGGCCGAGCAGAACGTGACCGTGCTGCCCGGCAGCTACCTGGCGCGCGAAGCCGACGGCATTAACCCGGGGGCAAACCGCGTGCGCATGGCGCTGGTGGCGACGCCGGAGGAATGCCTGGAAGGTGCGCGCCGGATCGTGGAATTCTGCAAATCGCTGGCCTGAGGCTTTGGCCTTGACCACTGGTTTGCTCCCCTCTCCCGCTTGCGGCAGAGGGGCCGGGGGAGAGGGCAGGCGGTTCTACCAGCGTGGTGCCTTGCTAGACCACCCCTCTCCCCGACCCTCTCCCGCTGAGGGGAGAGGGAGAACACAATTGGCCGAACATCAACATTCAACACCTGAGAAAACGAACATGACGCAAGCTCTGCAAGCCCTGATCGACCAGGCCTGGGAAGACCGCACCAGCCTGTCGCCCAAGTCCGCCCCCAACGACATCCGCGAGGCCGTCGCCAACGTCATCAGCCAGCTGGATTCCGGCGCGCTGCGCGTGGCCGAGAAGCAAGGCAAGGACTGGATCGTCAACCAGTGGATCAAGAAGGCCGTGCTGCTGTCGTTCCGCCTGGAAGACAACGCGCCGATGAGCGCCGGCGGCTTTGCCCAGTTCTACGACAAGGTGCCGACCAAGTTCGCCAACTGGAGCGCAGACGACTTCGCCAAGGCCGGCTTCCGCGTGGTGCCGCCGGCCGTGGCCCGCCGTGGCTCGTTCATCGCCAAGAACGCGGTGCTGATGCCGTCGTACGTCAATATCGGCGCCTACGTCGACGAAGGCACCATGGTCGACACCTGGGCCACGGTCGGTTCGTGCGCACAGATCGGCAAGAACGTCCACCTGTCGGGCGGCGTGGGCATCGGCGGCGTGCTGGAGCCGCTGCAGGCCAACCCGGTGATCATCGAAGACAACTGCTTTATCGGCGCGCGCTCGGAAGTGGTTGAAGGCGTGATCGTGGAAGAGAACTCGGTGATCTCGATGGGCGTGTACCTGGGCCAGTCGACCAAGATCTACGATCGCGAAACCGGCGAGATCCACTATGGCCGCGTGCCGGCCGGCTCGGTGGTGGTGGCGGGCAACCTGCCGTCCAAGGATGGCAAGTACAGCCTGTACTGCGCCGTGATCGTGAAGAAGGTCGACGCGCAGACCCGCGCCAAGACCAGCCTGAACGACCTGCTGCGCGGCGACTGAGCACGCCTGGCGCAGCCCGCAACGGCTGCGCCGCCCCGTCCCGGGGCCCGGCCCCGGGGCAGTATTTCCGTTGTCACCCCGCCTGGCCAGGCTGAACATGCCTTCCCTCCGCAAGCGACTCATGGCCCTGGATCCCACCACCGTCAGTACCGTGCTCTCCCTGCTGCCCACCATTCTCGAGCAGGCCAACAAGACCATCGAGAAACTGAAGAAGAACAAGCGCAAGGACGGCACGCCGGAAGGCGCGGTGGCCGACACGCGCGATCCCGCCGCCCGCATCGCCGAGCTGGAAGCCGCTGCCGTGCAGCAGGCCGAGGCCGTCAAGCTGCTGGCCGAGCAACATGCCATCACCATCGACGCGCTGCGCAAGGAAGCCGCCCGGCTGGACCGCCGCCTGCGCCTGATGACCGCGGTGGCCATGGGCGGCGTGGCGCTGGGCCTGGGCGGCCTGGTGATCGCGCTGAACCTGCTGTTCCGCTGAATCCAATCCATCAAGACTAGCCATGACCGTCCTGCTCTACGGCATACCCAACTGCGATACCGTCAAGAAAGCCCGCACCTGGCTGGATGCCAACGGCGTGGCCTACACCTTCCACGACTTCAAGAAGCAGGGCGTGGATGAAGCCATGCTGCGCGGCTGGCTGAAGCATGTGCCGCTGGCCACGCTGCTCAACCGCAAGGGCACCACCTGGCGCACGCTGTCGGACGCCGACAAGGCCCGCGCCGAGCAGGAAGCCGGCGCGATCGCCTTGATGCAGCAAAGCCCGTCGCTGATCAAGCGCCCGGTGCTGGCCCACGATGGCAAGGTGATGGTCGGCTTCTCCGCCGACCAGTACGCCGGCCAGTTCTGATTTCCATTTCCGTAGTCCGATGACCGCCACCCTCGCCCTCACCGAAGACCTGATCCGCCGCCGCTCCGTCACGCCCGCCGACGAAGGCTGCCAGGCCATCCTGGAAACCCGCCTGAAGGCGCTCGGCTTCGACTGCGAAGCGCTCGTCAGCGGCCCCGACGATTTCCGCGTGACCAACCTGTGGGCGGTCAGGCGCGGCACGCAGGGCAAGGACGGCAAGCTGCTGGTCTTTGCCGGCCATACCGACGTGGTGCCGACCGGCCCGCTGGAGCAGTGGCATTCGGACCCGTTCGCGCCGACGCACCGCGACGGCAAGCTGTACGGCCGCGGCGCCGCCGACATGAAGACCTCCATCGCCGGCTTCGTGGTGGCGGTGGAAGAGTTCGTCAAGGCGCATCCTGCGCATGCCGGCTCGATCGCCTTCCTGATCACCAGCGACGAGGAAGGCCCGGCGCACGACGGCACCATCAAGGTGGTCGAGGCCCTGTCCGCACGCGGCGAGCGCCTGGACTACTGCGTGATCGGCGAGCCGACCTCGGTCGACACGCTCGGCGACATGGTCAAGAACGGCCGCCGCGGCTCGCTCTCGGGCAAGCTCACGGTCAAGGGCATTCAGTGCCATATCGCCTACCCGCACCTGGGCCGCAACCCGATCCATGAAGCCGCGCCGGCGCTGGCCGAGCTGGCCGCCGAGGTCTGGGACCAGGGCAACGAGTACTTCCCGCCGACCAGCTGGCAGATGTCGAACATCCACGGCGGCACCGGCGCCACCAACGTGATCCCGGGCCACGTCACCATCGACTTCAACTTCCGCTTCTCGACCGCCAGCACGCCCGAAGGCCTGAAGGCGCGCGTGCATGCGATCCTGGACCGCCACCAGCTCGAATACGCGCTGGACTGGACCCTGGGCGGCGAGCCCTTCCTGACCCCGCGCGGCGAGCTGTCCGACGCGCTGTCGTCGGCGATCGAGGCCGAGACCGGCGTCAAGACCGAGCTGTCGACCACCGGCGGCACCTCGGACGGGCGCTTTATCGCCAAGATCTGCCCGCAGGTGATCGAGTTCGGGCCGCCCAACGCCAGCATCCACAAGATCGACGAGCACGTTGAAGTGCGCTTCATCGAGCCGCTGAAGAACGTTTACCGCGGCGTGCTGGAACGTCTCGTCGCCTGATTTTTTCGCCGGAAGACACCCATACATGGCAACGCCCTCTCCCCTGCGCACCGTGCGCGACCTGCTGCGTCTCGCAGTCTCGCGCTTTACCGCCGCGCGCCTGTCCTTTGGCCACGGCAGCGCCAATGCCTATGACGAAGCCGCCTACCTGGTGCTGCATACGCTGAACCTGCCGCTCGACACGCTCGATCCCTTCCTGGACGCGCGCCTGCTGCCCGAGGAAGTCGATACCGTGCTCAAGGTCATCGAGCGCCGCGTCAATGAGCGCGTGCCGGCCGCCTACATCACGCACGAGGCCTTTATGCACGGCCTGCGCTTCTACGTCGATTCACGCGTGATCGTGCCGCGCAGCTTTATCGGCGAACTGCTGCAGGACGGGCTGGAGCCCTGGGTCGGCGAGACCGACAGCATCGGCCCGGTGCTGGAGCTGTGCACCGGTTCCGGCTGCCTGCCGATCGTGGCCGCGCACGTGTGGCCGAACGCGAAGATCGACGCCGTCGACATCTCGCCCGACGCGCTCGCCGTGGCGCGCCGCAACGTGGCCGACTACAAGATGGACGACCGCATCCGGCTGTATGAAGGCGACCTGTACGCGCCGCTGCCGCACGGCGCCACCTACGACGTGATCCTGACCAACCCGCCCTACGTCAACGAAGGCTCGATGCAGGCGCTGCCGCCGGAATACCTGGCCGAGCCGCGCATCGCCCTGGCCGGCGGCGACGACGGCATGGACGTGGTGCGCCGGATCATCGCCGGCGCCAAGGCGCACCTGAATCCGGGCGGCGTGCTGGTGGTAGAGATCGGCAACGAGCACGCCAACGTGGAAGCCGCGTTCCCTGAACTGGAAATCGTCTGGCTGCCGGTCAGTGCGGGGGATGAGCAGGTATTCCTGCTGACCTACGACGCCCTGCCGGGCTGAGTGGACAGGCAGGCCGGCTCGCCTGCCATGCAATCTGGGCGAACACCGGCCACGCGCCGACCATGCTGACCGCGCACGCTCTACACTCACTGCTAGGCACCACGTTCGGTCTTGTCACCGACCCGTCCGAGCGGGGCAGCGGCAGGACCTACTTCCTGCCGCCCATCACCTGGCAGCCACCGCGGTCGACCCGCATCCTGCACGTACGCACCGATGCCGCCGGCCACGTCGCGCAGGTGCGCCTGTGCATTTCCTCCGATAACAACAACAGCGTGTTCGCTCCGCAGCCGGTGCAGTGGCAAACCCTGCGCCCGCTGGTAGCGGCCGAGATCGCGCAGTACCGAGACTACGCGGCCCGAGCAGGCCGCTGTTGAAGCCGTGACCCCCAGCAACACCCGCCTCCCCGCATCGCCCGACGCCCTGCCCGCCCATGCCCCGGCAGCGCACGCCGCGCGCGGTATCGCCCTGCTGACGTTCGCCTTTGCGCTCAGCCAGTTCTTCCGCTCCTGCCTGGCGGTGATGGCGCCCGAACTGCAGCATGATTTCGGGCTGTCGCCGGCGGGCTTTGGCGCACTGTCTTCGTCGTTCTTCCTGGCCTTTGCCGTGACGCAGATCCCGGTGGGCATTGCCTTCGACCGCTACGGCGTGGGCCGGCCGACCGCGCTGCTGCTGGCGGTGGGCGCGGTGTCGTCGATCCTGTTCGTGCTGGCGCCAAACGGCGCGGCGGCCACGCTGGCGCAGGTAGGGCTGGGGCTGGCATGCGCGCCGGTCTTCATGGGCCTGCTGCATTTCGCCTCCGAGCAGCTGTCCGAGCGCGACTACACCCGCGTGGTCAGCCGCTCCAATGCCATGGGCATGATCGGCGCGCTGTGTGCCACGGCGCCGCTGGGCTGGGCCATCTCGCTGATCGGATGGCGCCCGTCGATGGCGGTATCGGCGCTGGGCATGGTCGCGGCCTGCTATGGTGTGTGGCGCTTCGTGCGCGACCAGGGCCATGCCGAGGCCCGCAGCGCGTCGTGGCCGGCGATGCTGTCGGAAAGCCTGCAGCTGCTGAAGCTGGCGCCGCTGTGGACGCTGATTCCGCTGTGCGTGGCGATGTCCGCCGGCACCGCCTTCCGCAATGCCTGGAGCGGCCCCTACCTGGCCGACGTGTTCGGGCTGGGCTCGGCGCCGCGCGGAGTGGCGCTGGCGCTGCTGAGCCTGGCCGGCTTCCTGACCGCCTTCCTGCTGCCGGTGCTGGTCCGCCGCAACACGCTCAAGACCGCCATCGCCGGCTGGTCGTGCTTTGCCATGTCGGGCTCGTTCCTGCTGGCGCTATGGCCGGACAGCGGCATCGGCTACGGCGTGGCGATAATGGCGCTGCTGTCGACCATCGGCATGCTGCACCCGCTGGTGATGGCGCAGGGCCGCGGGCTGATCACGCCGTCGCGGCGCGGGCGCGGGCTGGGGCTGCTCAACACCTTTGTGTTCCTGGGATCGGCGCTGACGTCATGGGGCTACGGGCTGATCGCCAATGCCGGCCATGTGCGCGGCTGGCCGCTGCCTTCCACCTATGCGGCGATCTTCCTGTCCGCGGGCCTGCTGATTGCCGCCGCGCTGGTGCCCTACTTCTTCAGCCAGCCGCATCCCACCAGTCATTAGCCAGACTCAGGCTGCGGCAAGCGCCCTGACCATGTCGGCGATGATGGTGAAACGGATCACGCGCAGGCAGGCCAGTTCGCCGGCAAACCCGCCGGTGAGCACCGGGCGCTCCCGCGCCATGGCCGCGTTCTGTTGCTCGGCCTGCTCATAGAGCGCCTGCGCGGCCGGCCCGATGCCGCGCAGCATGGCGTCCAGCCGCCGCTCGGCGGTCACGCCGGTCAGGCCCAGCGCGCGCCCTGCCTCCAGCACCAGCGCGCGCGAGAAATCGCTGTAGAACTCCACCCCCAGCACCGGCCAGGCAAAGCGGTGCGCCTGCGGCCAGCCGGTCTTGTCATAGGTGCGGGTGGCGTAAGCCGCCTCGCTGAGCAAATCGTAGAACGGCGCCAGCGCAATGCCGGCATCGGACACCAGGAAGCTCAGGTTCTTCAGGTGCGCGTCCGAATTGCCCACCAGGATGTTGAACACCAGCCAGTCGAACAACCGTGCCCGCGCCACCGCCGGGGCGCGGCACAGCGTTGCCAGTTGCGCCAGCCGCTCGACGCTGCCCTGGTCGTATTTGAAGGTGCGCGGCAGGTTCAGCAGCTGGCAGGCATCGATCGCATGCAGCCGCTGCCACTGCCCTTGCTGCGTGAGATGGCGATCGAAACGGTCGATCAGGTAGACCGGCGACGGCACATAGCGCCGGTGCACGGGCGGCACCTCCAGCTTCAGCCGCGCGGCCAGCGACATCACGAACCACTCGTTGATGACCGAATGCGGATAGATCTCCTGCATCTGGTGGGTCGGCTTCAGGATATGCGTGGACGGCGTATCCGCGCCGGGCTCGAACAGCGCGCCGTCCCGCAGCACCACCGCCAGCTTGTGCTGGGCACCGGCCAGCGACATGCGCTTGACCGCGCCATGCGTGAGCGGCACGCTGGGCAGACTGTGGATGCGGGCGTCGAGCGCGGCATCGCTCAAGGCGCGCAGGGCCGGCGCGGTGGCGGGCCCGCGGCCGGGCGGCAGCAGCGTCAGCGAGCCCGCCGATTCCGCCCCATAGTGGGCCAGCAGGGCAAAGGCATCGGCCTCGTTGCGGATGCTGGCATCGCGTGCCAGCAGCGCACGCTGGCCGTCCTCGGGCAGCAGGTTGTCGAAGTACCACTGCACCGGCCGCAGCGTGCTGCCATCGGCGAGCGCCTCCCGCTGCAGCGGCAGCGCCGGGCTCAGGGCGAAGGCGTGCGGGTTGCCCAGCCACTCCGCGTCATAGCGGAATGACCAGGCATCGCTGGCTTCATGCAGCTCGCCGACCGGCGCTCCGTTGATGCTGGCGACCAGTACGCGCTCAGCCATGCTGGTCGCCTCCCTTGACCGCTGCGCGCCGGTTGCGGCTGCGCGCCTGGCGTTGCCTGAGCTTGGCGAGTTCAGGCGCTACCAGCGGGGCCGCTGCCTCCGGCATATCCACCACCACGCGCAGGCCAAGCCCTTCCAGCACCTGGAACAGCTTGCCCCACTGGATGCCTTCGGCCCCGTTCTCTACGCGCACCATGAAGTTCTCGCTGACGCCGATGGCGCCTGCGGCATCGTCCTGGCGCAGGCCTTGCGCCTTGCGGGCAGCGCGCACGAAGGCGCCGATATCGCCGGGTTCGGTGAGGGTCACTGGCACAAAAATCTCCTTGATTGCAAAGACTTTAGTGTTTCCAGGCGGCGAAATCAAGAAATCTCCCTGATTGCGAAGATTCAAGCCTCTGAACACAGCCGACTGGCAAAATCTCCTCATTCGCAAAGATTATTGCTGTAGCCGACCGCCAGATACAGCCATTCGCACCGGTGCCGCCTATCGCTTCGCTTGCAAAAAGCCAGACTTATCGATTTAAGAATTCCGCTGGCGCGCTTACACCTTTACCGTTTGTGACACCAACATCCCGGCCCGACCTGGCGACAAGGGACAACGGCTGCGCCCGCGGCCGGCATAACGAGGAGACAAGCTGATGGCATCCCTGATCGCATCCCGGCGCCGCGCCTGGGTCCGCCGCGCATGGCTGGCCGGCATGCTGGCCACCGCGGCCGCAACCGCCTTGCCGTCCGGCGCCAGCGCCGAGACCTGGCCATCGCGCCCGGTCCAGCTGCTGATCCCCTACCCGCCGGGCGGCAGCGCCGACCTGCTGGCCCGCCCGGTCGCAGCCAGGCTGCAGGAGCGCCTGGGCCAGCCCGTGGTGCTGGACTACCGGCCCGGCGCCGGCGGCACCATCGCCAGCCAGGCGCTGGCGCGGGCCAAGCCCGACGGCTACACCCTGATCATGGTGCTGGCCGCCCATGCCATCAATGCCAGCCTGTACCCGAAGCTGCCCTATGACACGCGCAAGGACTTCGCGCCCGTCTCGCTGGTGGCCAGCCTGCCGATGATCCTGGCCGGGAGCCCCTCGCTGCAGGCCACCAACGTGAAGGAGCTGATTGCCGAGGCCAAGGCCGCGCCCGGCAAGCTGACCTTCGCCTCGGCCGGCAACGGCAATACCGGCCACCTGGCGGGCGAATTGTTCGATTCCGTCGCGGGTATCAAGATGACCCACGTTCCGTACAAAGGCAGCGCACAAGTGGTGACGGCAATGCTGTCGGGCGAGGTCCAGCTGACCTTCGACAGCATCTCCACCACCCTGCCGCATGTGAAGAGCGGCAAGCTGCGCGCACTGGCCGTGACCGGCAGCCAGCGCGCCGCGGTCGCGCCCGAGGTGCCGACGCTGGCCGAGGCCGGCGTGCCGGGCATCAGCATCACCGGCTGGTACGCGATGCTGGCACCGGCCGGCACGCCGCAGCCCGTGATCGACCGGCTCAGCACCGAGATTGCCACGGTGCTGCGCCAGCCCGAACTGAAGGCGACGCTGGCCGCCAACGGCTATGAGCCGGTGGGCTCGACTCCCGCCGCGCTGCGCACCCATATCGACGCCGAGATCAACCGCTGGAGCAAGGTGGTGAAGGACTCCGGCGCACAGATCCAGTAAGACTGCTTCGATCCATCATTGCTCATCGGGCGCCGCCAGGCCGGCGTCCGCATTCCCTTGCCGAACATGACCCAACCGACCCCGCTCCAACGCCCCTTTACCACCATGTCCGTGCTCGTGCGCGAGCACGCCACGCAGCGCCCCACGCAGCGCGCCCTGATGCATGGCGAGCGCGTGCTCGACTATGCCGGCCTCGATGCCGCCATGGACCGCATTGCCGCGGCGCTGGCCCGCGACGGCGTGCGCCCCGGCGAGGCCATCGCCATCTGCGCGTCGTCCTCGATCGAATACGCCGCGGTGTACCTGGGCGCGGTGCGCGCAGGCGTGGTCGTGGCGCCGCTGGCACCGTCATCCACGCCGGACAGCCTGGCCGGCATGGTTGCCGACGCGGCCGCGCGCATCCTGTTCACGGATGCCACCGTGGCCGACGTGCTGCAGCCCGTGCGCGACCAGCTGGCCGCCACGCCCATCGTCACGCTGGACGGCAGCGACGCAGGCCAGCCATACCAGGCCTGGCTGGCACCCGCCGGCACACCGGTGACCGAGCCCGGGATCCGCCCGGAGATGCCGCTCAACATCATCTATTCCTCGGGCACCACCGGCACCCCCAAGGGCATCGTGCAGTCGCACGGCATGCGCTGGGCCCATGTGTCGCGCGGCGCCGCCACCGGCTACGGCACGCATGCGATCACGCTGCTGTCGACGCCGCTGTATTCCAACACCACGCTGGCCAGCTTCTTCCCGACCATCGGTCTGGGCGGCACGGCGATCCTGATGGCCAAGTTCGATGCGGGCCAGTACCTGGCGCTGGCGCAGCAGCATCGCGCCACGCACACCATGCTGGTGCCGGTGCAGTACCAGCGGCTGCTGGCGCATCCGGAGTTCGACCGCCATGACCTGTCGTCCTTCCAGCAGAAGTTCTGCACCAGCGCGCCGTTCAGCCCCGCCCTGAAGGCCGAAGTGCTGCGGCGCTGGCCGGGCGCGCTGACCGAGCTGTACGGCATGACCGAAGGCGGCGGCGGCTGCCTGCTGTTCGCCGACCAGTTCCCCGATAAGCTGCATACCGTGGGGCGCCCCGCCACCGGTGCCGACGTGCGCATCATCGACGACGAGGGCCGCGAACTGCCGCCCGGCAGCACCGGGGAAGTGGTGGGCCGCTCGGCGGCGATGATGAACGGCTACCACAACCAGCCGGAAAAGACCGCCGAGACCGAGTGGCACGACGCGCAGGGCCAGCGCTTTATCCGCACCGGCGACATCGGCCGCTTTGACGAAGACGGCTTCCTGGTGCTGATGGACCGCAAGAAGGACATGATCATCTCGGGCGGCTTCAACATCTACCCGAGCGATCTCGAGGCGGTGGTGCGCGAACACCCGGCGGTGGCCGATGTGTCGGTGGTGGGCGTGCCGTCGGAGCGCTGGGGCGAGACCCCGGTGGCCTTCGTCGCGCTGCGCGCCGGCGGCGGCGCCACGGCACAGGACGTGCTGGCCTGGGCCAACCAGCACCTGGGCAAGACCCAGCGGCTGGCCGCGATCCATGAGGTGGAGAGCCTGCCGCGCAGCGCCATCGGCAAGGTGCTCAAGCGCGAACTGCGCGACCGCATCACCGGCGCCTGACGCGCCGCGCACGGCACAAGCGCAAGCATCCACACAAAAAGTTGGCGAGGATGCTTGCGCAATCAAAAAGGCGTCTCTATAATTCGCGCCTTCGCTAGGCTCGTAGCTCAGCTGGTTAGAGCACCACCTTGACATGGTGGGGGTCGTTGGTTCGAGTCCAATCGAGCCTACCAACGCACAACGGAACACGGACGGTACGCATTGCGCACCGTCCGTTTTTCTTTTCCGGCGCCGCTTTCAGGTGCCGATGCCGAACTCCGCCAGCACCGCTTCGGTATGCTGGCCCAGCGCCGGCGCATTCCCTGCCGGCCGTTCCGATCCTGCCATGCCTGGCAGGTTGGCCCACGGCACTTCGCCGATCCCAGCCAGCGGCAGCCGGCCGAACACGCCCGCCTGCGCGCATTGCGCGCTCTGCGGCAGGTCCCGTGCATGGCCCACGCGCGCGAACAGCACATCGTGCTCGGTCAGCAGCGCCTCCCAATGCGACAGCGGCTGTGCTGCAATCGCCTGCGCCACGCGCCGGCCCAGCTCCGCCGCGCGCGGCAGACGGCCGGCGCTGGTGTGCAGCGTGATATCGGCCAGCCAGTCGTCGAAACCCAGCAGCGTTGCCAGCCGCACGAACATGGCGTCGTTGAGCATGCTCAGGTACAGCCGGCCATCGGCCGCATCGAACAGCCCGGTGGGCGCATTGGCCACGGCCAGTTCCGCATCGGGGAACATGGCGTCATCCACCATCAGGTAGGACTGCAGCGCGGCACTGGTCTCCAGCAGCGACAGCCGCACGTGCCGGCCGCGGCCGTTGCGCGCGGCCTTGTACAGCGCTGCCGACGCATGCTGGGCCGCATAGAGCCCGGTGCTCAGGTCGACCATGTAGAAGGCGATGCGGCGCGGCTGGCCGGCGCTGTCGCGGTTCAGGTGCATCAGGCCGCTGAAGGCCTGCATGGTGGTGTCCACCGCTGGCATGTTCGCCATCGGGCCGGCATGGCCGTAGCCAGAGATCGAGACATAGACCAGCGCCGGGTTGCGCGCGGCCAGCGCCTCGTAGCCGACGCCCATGCGCTCGGCCACGCCGGGGCGGAAGTTCTGGATCACCACGTCGGCCTGCTGCGCCAGCCTGGCGATGGCGGCCCGGCCGCTGTCGCTGCGCGCGTCCAGCAGCACGCTCTCCTTGCCCGCGTTGCAGGCGACCGCGATCGCGGTCTGGCCGGCGCGGATGCGTCCCATCTGCCGCGACCAGTCGCCTCCCGGCGGCTCCACCTTGACCACGCGCGCGCCCTGCTGGCGCAGGATCAGGCCGCAGTACGGGCCGGCGATGCCCTGGCTCAGGTCGAGCACGGTCAGGCCGTCGAACATGGCATCGTCCGTTGCCGCTTGTGCATGGTGCATGTCGTGCCCTCCGTTCAGATATCCAGCATGATCTTGCCGATGGCGCGGCGCGACATCGTGGTGTCGACGGCGCTGAGCCAATCGCTCAGTGGGAAGTGCTGCAGCACGGGCGGCGCCAGCTTGCCGCTGGCTGCCGCCTGCATGATCTCGGCCACCATCGCCTGCACCGGCTGCGCAAAGCGCCGGCGCTCGTCGGTCAGGCCCCAGCCGATGTAGTAGCCGTAGTTGAAGCCGATCAGGGTCAGGTTCTTCACCAGCAGCAGGTTGGCCGGCACCTCCGGGATGCGCCCGCTGGCATAGCCGATCGACAGCAGCCGCGCGCCCGGCGCCGCGCAGCGCAGCGAGGCGTCGAAGAGATCGCCGCCGACCGGATCGAACACCACGTCGGCCCCGCCCGCGGGGCACAGCGCCTTGACCGCTGCCGCCAGCGTGGCCGCGTCGGACGGCAGCGCATGCGCGGCGCCGTTGCGCAGCGCCGCCTCGCGCTTGGCCTCGGTGCTGGCGGTGGCGATCACGCGCGCGCCCATCAACCGGCCCACCTGTACCGCGGCCGTGCCCAGCGCGCCGCTGGCGCCATGGACCAGCATGGTTTCGCCCGGCTGCAGCGCGGCGCGCCAGGCCAGCGCCGCCCAGACCGTGCCATAGGTGATGGGCAGCGCCGCCGCCTGGGCCAGCTCCAGCCCGTCAGGCACCGGATAGACCGTGTCGGCCATGGCCACCGCTTCCTCGGCGAAGCCGCCCCAGTCCAGCGCCGCGGCCACGCGCTGGCCCGGGCGCAGCCGCGTGACATCAGGCGCCACCTCGATGATTTCGCCCGCGGCCTCGGTGCCGGGGATGAACGGCAGCGGCGGCTTGCGCTGGTACTTGCCGGACACAAACAGGCTCAGCGCAAAGCCCACGCCGGCATGGCGCACACGGATGCGCACCTGGCCCGGCGCCAGCGGCTGGCGCGGCAGGCGTTGCAGTTCCAGCTCGCTCCAGTGGCACCAGCGGGAGCAGACCAGCCCCAGGTAATCGGTCTCTTGCATCGGGACTCCTGTCATTCGAGCGTGATGCCGACATCGCTGATGATGCGGCTCCATTTGTCGCGGTCGTTCTTCATCACCGTGGCGAAGGCTTCCGGCGTGCTGCCGACCGGCACCAGATTCAGGTCCTGCATCTTCTTCGCGATTTCCGGCAGGCGCACGATGCGCGCGACCTCGCGCGACAGGGCATCGACCCGTGCTTTCGGCACGCCGGCGGGGAACAGCAGGCCCATCCACGCATCGGGCTCGAAGCCCTTGTAGCCGGCCTCCCGGAAGGTCGGCACCTTGGGCAGCAGCGCCGAACGCTCCGCGCCAGCGATCGCCACCGGCGCCAGCTTGCCGCCCTGCAGCAGCGGCATGGCCGTGCCCACGGCAATAAAGCCCAGCTTCACATGGCCGGCCGCCAGGTCGGTGGCCAGCGGCGCGCCGCCCTTGTAGGCGACGTGTTCCATCTGCAGCCCGGCCTCGCGCTTGAGCAACTCTCCCAGGATATGGCCGGTCGTCCCCGCGCCATACGACCCGTACGGATACTTGCCGGGATTGGCCTTGAGCAGCGCCACCACCTCCGGCAGCGTGCGCGCCGGGAAGTCCGGCGACACCGCCAGGATGGTGGACGAGATCGCCACCTCGCTGACCGGCGTGAAGTCCGCGATCGGGTCATAGCCGATACCCCGGTACAGCGACGGGTTCTGCACGTGCGCAGTGAAGGTCAACAGCGCGGTGTAACCGTCCTTTGCTGCGCGGGCAACGTACTTGGTACCCGTGGTGGTGCCCGCGCCAGGCTTGTTGTCGACGATGACCGGCTGGCCCCAGCTCCTGGTCAGTTCCTGCCCGATCAGCCGCGCCACGGCGTCGTTCACATTGCCCGCCACCGACGGCACCACGATGGTGAGCGGGCGCGACGGATAGGGCTCGGCGGAGGCGGGATCGGCGGCGCAGACTGCCGCCGGGATGGCCGCCAGCAGCATGGCGGCCACGGCTGCGCGCAGCCGTGCGGAACGGTGTTGCATCGGTGTGTCTCCTGTCCTGGCTCCCTTCTGTGGTGCCCGCGGGAGTGCGGTGCGCGAGGGATGCCAACGCAGTCTAGGCCAGCACCCCGCCCGGCGTGATTCCCGCGCGGCGCGGGCCAAGTCCTGCCAGGCATGGCGCAGCGCCGCATTGCCCTACCCCGGGAAATCCCTCATGGCCCAGCCCCCTCGCCGGTCACTATTATTCGTTGAAATTTTCAACTATCGAATTTTTCATCTATTCATGCCACGCGCTCTCCGGCTCAAGTCCGACTACATCAACATCCTGCTCGACATGGCCGCCGAGCGCACGCGCGAACGCGGCTCGCGCGTGTATGAAGAGAAATTCGGGGTCTCGCTGCGGGACATCCGCCTGCTGCGGATGATCGGATCGGCGCCCGGCATCACCATGGGCCAGCTGGTGCAGCAGTCTGCGATCGAGAAGACGCTGGCGTCCAAGCTGGTTGGCGCGCTGGTCAAGCGCGACCTGGTGCAGCGCGAGATCAGCACGGAAGACGCGCGCCAGGTGTGCCTGTTCCTGAGCGAGGCCGGCGTCGACCTGGTGCGGCGCGCCGAGCCGCTCGGCATCGAGCTGGAAGCGGGCTTCCTGCACTGCCTGACGCCGGCCGAGATCGACGCGCTGCGCGCCACGCTGGTCAAGCTGATCGAAGCCGAGGCCGCTTCGCGCGAGTCCTTCGAGCGGTATCTCCAGAAGCTGCGCGAGCGCGGCACCACCACGCCCTGACCGGCGCCCTTTGTCCCCCCACCCCGCCCCCGAGAGATGATGACCATGATGTCTGCAATCCCGCTTCGCCGTGCCGGTGCCGTCGCGTTGTGCGCCCTGGCATGCATGTCCGCCGGCAGCGCAATCGCCGAGACCGTGCTGCGCACCGTGCCGTCGTCCGACCTGAAGATCCTGGACCCGGTCTGGACCACCGCGAACATCACGCGCAACCATGGCCTCATGATCTACGACACCCTGTTCGGCATGGACGAGAAGGGCGTGATCCGGCCGCAGATGGTGGACAAGACCAGCACCAGCGCCGACAACAAGACCTGGACCTTCACGCTGCGGCCAGGGCTCAAGTTCCATGACGGCACGCCGGTCACCGCGCAGGACGTAATCGCCTCGCTGGCGCGCTGGGGCAAGCGCGACGTGCTGGGCCAGCGCATGTATGAAGCCATGGCCAGCATCACTGCCGAAGGCCCGGCCACGGTGCGCATGACTTTCCGCCAGCCCTTCGGCGCAGTGCTGGATGCGCTGGGCAAGCCCAGCCCGCTGGTGCCGTTCATCATGCCCAAGCGTGTCGCCGAGACGCCTGCCGACAAGCAGATCGACGACCTGACCGGCTCCGGCCCCTTCACGCTGAAGAAAGAGGACTTCCGGCCCGGCGACCGCGTGGTCTACCGTCGCAATCCCGACTATGTGCCGCGCAAGGATGCGCCGTCCGGCCTGGCCGGCGGCAAGGCCGTGCACGTCGACCGCGTCGAATGGGTGTTCCTGCGCGATACGCAGACCCAGGTAAACGCGCTGCTCAACGGCGAGGTGGATATCCTCGAGGTCGTGCCGTCATCGCACTATCCGCAACTGCGCACCGACAAGCGGGTGCAGATGGTCGACATCATGCCCGCCGGCCCCTTCACCGTGATCTACAACCACAAGGTGCCGCCGTTCAATGACGCCAGGGTGCGCAAGGCCGCGATGCTGGCGATCAACCAGGAAGCGATGCTGCGCGCGCAGGCCACCTACCGCGACTTCTACAAGCCGTGCGCCTCGATCTACCTGTGCGGCTCGCCCTATGCCAGCGACCAGACCGGCTTCTTCACCGGCAAGCCGCAGTTCGAACAGGCGCGCAAGCTGCTCAAGGAGTCCGGCTATGACGGCAAGCCAGTGGTGATCATGCTGCCGGGCGATGCCCCCGCGCTGAGCCGCCTGCCGGTGGTCTACGGCCAGCTGCTCAGGCAGGTGGGCTTCAATGTCGACGTGCAGGCCACCGACTGGAGCACCCTGATCACGCGCCGCACCAGGAAGGAACCGCCCGAGAAAGGCGGCTGGAATGCCTACATCACCTTCTGGGGCGGCGTCGACGCCAGCAGCCCCATCACCTACAGCCCGCTGACCGGCAACGGCGACCGCGGCTACTTCGGCTGGCCGGAAGACGCCGAGCTGGAAACCCTCAAGACCCGCTTCATCGAAACCGCGGACGCCGCGCAGCGCAAGGACATCGCCACCAGGATCCAGCTGCGCGCCATCGAAAACGGCATCCTGGCGCCCGTCGGCGAAGGCAAGGCGCCCACCGTGGTGCGCAGCGGTGCGATCAGCGGCCTGCTGCCGGCACCGGCGGTGCTGTACTGGAACGTGCGCAAGCAATAGCCCGCTACGGCGCCCGCGGTCCCGGCTGCCGTGCCGCCAGCCTGCTGACCTCCCTTTCCCCCAACGAGGTAGTGCCATGATGAATTTCCTGGTCCGCCGCAGCCTGGCCACCGTGCCAGTGCTGGCGGTGGTGGCTGTCATCGTCTTCACGCTGCTGCGGCTGACCCCCGGCGACCCGGCAGCGGCCATTGCCGGCGACGCCGCCAGCGTGGAAGACATCGCCCGCATCCGCACCCAGCTCGGGCTGGATCAAGCGCTGCCGCGCCAGTTCATCGGCTGGCTCGGCCACGTGCTGGGCGGCGACCTGGGCTATTCCTTCTTCTACAAGATGCCCGTGACCACGCTGATCGCGCAGCGGCTGGAGCCCACGCTCTCGGTGGCGGCGCTGACCATCGTGCTGACCGTGCTGACGGCGGTGCCGCTGGGCACGCTGGCGGCCTACCGGCGCGGCCGCTGGCTCGACCGCCTGGTGATGGGCGGCTCCGTGCTGGGCTTCTCGGTGCCGATCTTCGTGGCCGGCTACCTGATGATCTGGGTGTTCTCGCTGCACCTGGGCTGGCTGCCGTCGCAGGGCTACAGCCGCCTGGCCGACGGCATCTGGCCATGGCTGCGCAACCTGGCCCTGCCCTGCGTCACGCTGTCGGTGATGTCGTGCGCGCTGGTGGCGCGCACGACCCGCGCCGCCGTGTCCGAAGCACTGACCGAGGACTTCGTGCAGACCGCGCGCGCCAAGGGCATTCCGGAGTGGCGCATGCTGACGCGCCATGCGCTGGCCAATGCCGCGGTGCCGATCGCCACCGTGATCGGGCTGAGCGTGGCCGGCCTGATCGGCGGCGTGGTCGTGACCGAGAGCATCTACGCCATTCCCGGTGTCGGCCAGCTCACAGTGGATGCCGTGCTGTCGCGCGACTACCCGCTGATCCAGGGCATCACGCTGTTCTTCTCGGTCTCGTACGTGGTCATCAACCTGCTGGTGGACGCGAGCTATCTGCTGCTCGATCCCCGCATTCGCTACTGATATCTCCCACGGAAACCCGGCCCCATGACCTCACTCACCACTGCCATCGAATCCGCCCCGCCCGGCACCGGCGCCCGTCCCTCGCGGCTGCGCGCGGTGCTGGCCAACGGTGCCGTGCGCGCCGGCGGCACCATCCTCGGCCTGATGCTGTTCCTTGCCGTGGCCGCGCCCTGGCTCTACACCATCGATCCCAACACCATGGACCCCGCCAGCAGCCAGCTGGCCCCCTTCACGCGCGCCGAGATCGTGACGCTGGCCGGCGATGCCTTCGAACGCCTGTTCCCGCTGGGCACCGACAGCCTGGGCCGCGACATCTGGAGCCGCACGTTGTACGGCGCGCGGGTCTCGCTGGCGGTCGGGGTGTCGGTGGCGCTGGCCTCGGTGCTGCTGGGGCTGGCGGTCGGGCTGGTATCGGGCTATGTGCGCTGGCTGGACGGCTTCATCATGCGCGTGATGGACGGCATGATGGCCATCCCCGGCATCCTCTTCGCCATCGTGCTGGTGGCCGCCTGGCGGCCCAGCCTGCTGACGGTGATCGTGGCCATGACCGTGCCCGACACGCCGCGCGTGGCGCGCCTGGTCCGATCGGTGGTGCTGTCGGTACGTGAAGAGCCTTATGTCGAGGCCGCCATCGCGCTCGATACGCCGACCTGGAAACTGATGCTGCGCCACATCCTGCCGAACACCATCGCGCCGCTGCTGGTGCAGGGCACCTTTATCTGCGCCGGCGCGATGCTGGTGGAAGCGGTGATGTCCTTCCTCGGCATCGGCCTGCCCACCGACATCCCCACCTGGGGAAACATCATGGCCGAGGGGCGCGCCCATTTCACCGCGCATCCGCACAGCGTGCTGCTGCCCGGCGCCTTCCTGGCGGTAACGGTGCTGGCCGTCAACATGCTCGGCGACGGCCTGCGCGACACCCTCGACCCCAAGTTCAGCAAGCGGAGTGCCTGATGATGCCAACGAACACGACCGAGTCGGCGGCCGCGGACTCGGCCACGCCCTGCCTGCGCGTGCGCGACCTGCGCATCGACCTGCCGCCCGGCGCCGACCGGCCGCATGCGGTCCAGGGGGTTTCCTTCGACGTCATGCCGGGCGAAGTGGTCTGCCTGCTGGGCGAATCGGGCTCAGGCAAGTCCGTGGTCGCGCGCGCGGTGATGGGCTTGCTGCCCGAAGGCCTGAAGGTCTCAGGCGGCAGCATCGCGCTGGCCAGCGAAGACCTGCTGGCGGCCACCCCCGCACGCCGGCGCGAACTGCGCGGCACCGGCGTGGCCATGGTGTTCCAGGAACCCATGACCGCGCTGAACCCGGTCATGCGCTGCGGCCGGCAGGTCGAGGAAATGCTGGCGCAGCACACCAGCCTGGGCGCCGCGCAGCGGCGCGAGCGCGTGCTGTCGATCTTTGCGCGCGTGCGGCTGCCGGATCCCGAGCGGATCTACGACGCCTATCCGCACCAGCTGTCCGGTGGGCAGCGCCAGCGCATCGTCATCGCCATGGCGCTGATCCTGCGCCCGGCCCTGCTGGTGTGCGATGAGCCCACCACCGCGCTGGACGTGACCACGCAGGCCGAGATCCTGGCACTGGTGCGCGAACTGCAGCACGAGAACCAGACCGCGGTGCTGTTCATCACGCACGACTTCGGCGTGGTCGCCGACATTGCCGACCGGGTGGTGGTGCTGCAGCTTGGCCGCCAGGTGGAAAGCGGGCCGAAAGACCGGGTCTTGCGCCAGCCCGAGGCGGACTACACCCGCATGCTGCTCAATGCCGTGCCGGGACTGGAGCCCGCGCAGCGCCCGTCGGTGGCGCAGCGAGCGTTGCTGCTCGACGCCAGCGGCATCGGCAAGACCTATGTCTCGGGAGCCTGGCCGGGCCGGCGCCGCGTGGTCGAGGCGGCCACCGATGTGTCATTGCAGGTGCGGGCGGGCGAGACCGTCGGCATCGTGGGCGAGTCCGGCTCGGGCAAGTCCACGGTGGCGCGCTGCATCGCGCGGCTGATCGAACCGTCCGCGGGCAATATCCAGGTGCTGCCCGAAGCCGCGCAGCAACTGCCGCGCCGCGCGCAGCTGTCCGCGTTCCGGCGCATGGTGCAGGTGGTGTTCCAGGACCCCAACCGCTCGCTCAATCCGCGCCGCACGGTGGGCCAGTCCATCGTCGAAGGCGCGGTCAATTTCGGCGCGACGCCCGCGCAGGCGTGGCAACGCGCCGAGTCGCTGATGGAACTGGTGCGGCTGCGGCCCGACGCGCTGCACCGCTACCCGAGCGAGTTCTCCGGCGGCCAGCGCCAGCGCATCTGCATTGCCCGCGCGCTGGCGTGCGAGCCGCGCGTGCTGATCGCCGATGAAGCGGTGTCGGCACTGGACGTCTCGGTGCAGGCGCAGATCCTGAAGCTGCTGGCCGATATCCAGCAGCGGCTTGCCATCGGCATCCTCTTCATCACCCACGACCTGCGCGTGGCCAGCCAGGTGTGCGACCGCCTGATCGTCATGCACAAGGGCCGCGTGGTCGAGCAAGGCGCCACGCGCGACGTCGTGCTGTCGCCGCGCCAGGACTACACCCGCGCGCTGCTGGCCGCCGCGCCGGGACGCCACTACCCGTTCGGTGTGCAGTAACGCCGGCGATGCAGATTCCCAAGCGCCAGCCAACCCTCTCGGAAAAGACAATGAAGACTCCGCTCTACGCACTCAGCGCCGCCGACCTGCTCAGCAACTACCGCCAGCGCGAACTCTCCCCGGTCGAAGTCATGCAGTCGGTGCTGGACCGCATCGAACACTGGGAGCCCGGCATCCGTGCGATGTACGTGGTGCATGCCGAGCAAGCGCTGGCCGCCGCGCGCAGCGCCGAGGCGCGCTGGCTGGCCGGCACCCCGAACGGCCCGCTCGACGGCGTGCCGGTGACGCTGAAGGAGAACATCGCCACGCGCGGCACGCCGGTGCCGCTCGGCAGCGCCGCCACCGTGCTGGCGCCGGCACCGGCCGATGCGCCGGCCGCGGCGCGCCTGCTCGAGGCCGGCGCAATCGTGGTCGGCAAGACCACCATGCCGGATTTCGGCTTCCTGGGCGCGGCGCCGTCCAGCTTCCATCCGCTCACGCGCAACCCGTGGAAGCTGGACCGCAACACCGGCGGCTCCAGTTCCGGCGCCGGCGCCGCGGCTGCGGCGGGCTACGGCCCGCTCCACCTGGGCACGGATATCGGCGGCTCGGTGCGTATTCCCGCCAGCTTCTGCGGCGTTTTCGGCCTGAAGCCCAGCCATGGCCGCGTGCCGGTCCATCCGCCAGCCGCCGCGCGCGTGATCGGTCCGCTGACGCGCACCGTGGCCGACGCCGCGCTGGCGATGCAGGCGATCTCGCGCCCCGATGCCCGCGACTACATGAGCCTGCCTCCGCAGGACATCGCCTGGCAGCAGCTTGAGCGCGATATCCGCGGGCTGCGCATCGGCCTGTGGCTGGACCCGAGCGGCGACTGGCAGGTCGATGCCGAAGTCCGCGCGGCGGTGCTGGCGGCAGCGCACCTGTTCGAGCAAGGCGGTGCCGTGGTCGAACCCGTGCGCGACTGGACCACCATGGACATGCGCATCGGCATGGCGCACTTCTTCACCATGCGCTGCCGGGTCGACCTGGCCGGGATGCCGCCGGAGCGCGCCAGCCTGGCGGCAGGCTACATCCGCAAGGCCGCCGAGTTTGCCGGCACGCTCACGCCGGAGCAGACCTTCCAGGCCTTCACGCGCATGCAGCAGCTGCGCGAGGCCACCGTGGCCGCGACCCAGCCCTATGATTTCGTGATCTCGCCGGTGTCACCGGTGCTGCCCTTCGCCGCCGATGCCATCAACAGCGGCGGCGACCTGCCGCTCAAGGACTCTCACTTCACAGCGGTGTTCAACCACTCCGAACAGCCCGCGGCATCGATCCCCTGCGGCATGTCGCGCGACGGCCTGCCCATCGGGCTGCAGATCTCCGGCCGGCGCTTTGACGACCTGGGCGTGCTGCAGCTGGCGCACTGGTTCGAGCGCGCCTCGGAACCCCAGCGGCAATGGCCTGAGCCGCACTAAGCCCTGCGTGACCGGCGCGGGGGAGGTGCGGCGCTACAATGGCCCGCACCGACCCCAGCGCCATCACGCCCCATGCGATTCGAGGATCTTGAAGCCTTCCTGGTTGTCATCGAGCAAGGCAACCTGCACCGCGCCGCCGACACCCTCGGCATGACCCAGTCCGGCCTGTCCAAGACGCTGGCGCGGCTGGAAGGCGAAGCCGGCATGCCCTTGTTCGAGCGCACCCCGCGCGGGCTGGTGCCGACCAGCGTGGGCCGCACCCTGGCCGCCCATGCGCGCCGGATCGCGCTGGCGGCGGGCGACATGCGCAACGAACTGGCCGAGCAGCGCGCGGCGCGCGCGGGCACGGTGCGCCTGGGCGCCATCCCCTACCTGCTGCCGTCGCTGCTGTCGCCGCTGCTGGCCCGCTTCTTCCTGAGCCGGCCGCTGGCCACGTTCTCGATCGAGACCCACCTGAGCGCGCGCCTGATGGCGATGCTGCAGAACGGCGAGGCCGACCTGATCCTGGGCGCGCGCCCGACCAGCCTGCCGCCGGACATTGCCTGGCTGCCGCTCGGTCCGCTGACCATGCAGATCGTGTCCCGCACCGGCCATCCGCGCCGCGAGGGCTTCCGCACGCTGGCCGACCTGAGCGGCGAGCGCTGGGTGGTGCCGGCGAGTTCGCTCTACCTGCGCCAGTGGCTGGAGGAACGGTTTACCTCGGTCGGGCTGCCGCCGCCGCGCGTGGCAGTGGAAAGCACGGCGTCGCCGGTGGCCTTCGGCGAGCTGCTGCGGCACTCGGACCTGCTCGGCATCATGCCGCCGCGCATGCTGCACCAGGCCGAGGGCCAGGGGCTGGCCGCGATCGAGGCGCCAGGCATGTCGTGGCAGCATGAGCTGGCCGTGCTGTGGCGCGCCGATGGCTACCTGTCGCCGATCTGCCAGGACTTCCGCGATGCAGTGGTGGCGTGGTGCGAAGAGATGGAGCTGTGAGGGCCGGGGTGCTCAGGGCACCCACCAGTAGCGGGTGATATGGAAGAACACCGGCGCGGCGAACACCACTGAGTCCAGCCGGTCCAGCATGCCGCCGTGGCCCTGGATCATATGGCCCCAGTCCTTGATGCCGCGGTCGCGCTTGATCGCCGACATCACCAGCCCGCCGAGGAAACCCATCAGCGCAATCACCAGCGCAATCGCGCCGGCCTGCCACGGCGAGAACGGCGTGATCCACCACAGCGCCGCGCCCAGCGCGGTGGCACTGGCCACGCCGCCGACAAAGCCCTCGACGGTCTTGGACGGCGACAGCAGCGGCGCGATCTTGCGCTTGCCGCACAGCTTGCCCCACACATACTGCAGCACGTCGCTGCCCTGCACCACGATCACCAGGAAGGCGATCAGCAGCAGGTTGCGGCCTTCAAAGCCCGGGATCGGCAGCGTCAGCAGCGCCGGCACGTGCGAGATGCAGAACACGCACACCATCACCGCCCACTGCACTCCGGCGCAGCGCTCCAGGAAGCGCGTGGTCTCGGACGACAGCGCCGCCAGGATCGGCAGGATCAGGAAGGCATAGACCGGGATCAGGATCGAGAACATGCCGTACCAGCCGATATAGACCAGCACGTACTGCAGCGGCAGGAACACGAAAAAGGCGGCGACGATGGCGTGATGGTCGCCGCGCCGCGTGGTGATGATGGTGACGAACTCGCGCAGCGCGAAGAACGAAAGCAGGTAGAACAGCACGATCACCGCGGTGCGGCCCAGCGCAAAGGCCACGCCCATGATGCCGATCATCCACCACCAGGCCCAGACGCGCTGCGCCAGGTTGTCGATCACCGCGTGCTGGCCGCCGCCCGCCACCCGCCAGCGCAGCAGCGCGGTCACGGTGGAGGCCAGCAGCAGCACGCCGAACAGTCCGCCGAACAGCAGCCAGGTCTCGGGGCTCCAGTGCAAAGTGGGCATGGCGGTCATTCCAGCTCCGGGGCAAGCGCGAGCAGGCCGTCGCGACAGCGCGCAAGGAAGGCTTCCTTGCTGTCCTCGGCGGCCAGCAGCACCGGCTGCCCAAAGGTGACGGTGCACAGCAGCGGCACCGGCACGACTTCGCCCTTGGGCATCACGCGGTTGAGGTTGTCGATCCACACCGGCACGAACTCCACCCCGGGGCAGGCCCGCGCCAGGTGGTAGATGCCGCTCTTGAACGGCAGCAGGCGCGCGTCGGTGGTATTGCGCGTGCCTTCGGGAAACAGGATCAGCGAGTCGCCGGATGCCAGCGCGCCGTGCATCAGCGCCACCGGGTCGCTGCCTGGTTCGCTGCGGGTGCGGTCGATCAGCAGCGCGTGGAATACGTCGCGGCCGATAAAGCGCCGCAGCGACGAGCGATCCCAGTAGTCGGCACCGGCCACCGGGCGCGTGACTGTGCGCAGGTCGGGCGGCAGGCAGCCCCAGATCAGCACGAAGTCGCCGTGGCTGCTGTGGTTGGCAAAGTAGACGCGCTGCACCGCGGCGGGGATGCAGCCCTGCCAGTTGGCGCGCATGCCGGTCAGCAGCCGGGCGAAGACGATGATGGCGCGCGCGGTCGCGCGGGCAAGCCACATGGTTGGTTACCTCAGGATCACGGTCAGCAAGGCCAGCGCCAGCTGGCACACAGTCAGCGCGGCGCTGGCGCGCACCAGCCGCAGCGCACCGCGGGCGCGGTCCGGCAACGGACGGCCGGCGCGCTGCGCCGGCATCCAGCCCAGTTCGAGCAGCGCGGCGTCCAATCCGGCCAGGTCGGGCTGGTCCTGCCGCCCGGCCGCGAGCGCATCGAACAGCCGGCGGTCGATGGCAACGCGCAGCAGCAGCCAGACCTGGGGCAGCGCCAGCAGCAGCGACGCGGCCGCCAGCACGCGCGGGACCGGCGTGGCCACCCCCAGCCATACCGTGGCCACGCCGAAAGCCAGCCCGGCCGCGCCGATCCACACGGCGCCCGACAGCGCCCCGGCGACGGCGTGCGCGATCCAGGCATCAGTGCCTTGCGTGAACTCAGCGGCCATCATCGGGCTCCGGCATGGCGGGACGGTCCAGGCAGCGTTGCAGCGCCTCAGCATGTTCGCGCCCGAGCACCACCGCCGGGCGATGCTCGCGCAGCAACGCCAGCGCAGCGCCGGCGTCGCGCAGTCCCTGCTGGCGCGCCAGCCATGCGGCGGCAACCAGCGCGCTGCGCGAATAGCCGAGCGCGCAGCTGACCAGCACGCGGCGGCCCTGCCGCTGCCAGGCGTCGAGTTGAGCCACGGCCTTGTCCAACTGCTCCGGCGTCGGCACGGTCAGGTCCAGTACCGGCACGCAACGATACGCAAGCGCCGGGTCGGTGGCTGCGCGCGACAGTTCGGCGGTCAGGTCGAGGACGGCGTCCGCCCCGATCGCGCGCAGTTCGGCGCGGGTCGGGAAGCGGCCAACCCAGATGCCGTCCGCGATGGCACTGGGCTGCGGCGCGCGCCGCGTCCACCAGCGCGAATTGAGGAAGGCGCCCAGCAGGTACGGCGCCAGCACCCAGCGCGCGGCCGGGGCCATCATCCCATCGCCGTCCTTCTGGAACCACGCCGGCGCGGCCAGCGCGTAGATCCGGGCGACGCAGGCCAGCGCCAGCGCGGCCCACAACAGCAGCAACGCCAGCGTCACCGACGCACCCACCGCCAGCACCGCGCACAGCAACCCCACCAGCGCGCCCACGGTGTAGCGGCGCGACAGCTGGCGCGTGCGCGCATCCGGCGCGCCTGCAGCGGGCCGTTGCATCGGGAACAGGTAAACGCACAGCCAGCCCACCAGCGCGCCGGTGGGCACATCGATCAGGTGGTGCTGCCAGGTGGTCAGCACCGAGACCCCGATCAGCGCAAACCAGCCGTGCAGCAGCCAGCGCCAGCCGCCGCGCAGGTGCGCCGCAAAGGCGACCCACAGGATCACCAGCAGGCTGATATGCAGCGACGGCGCCTGGTTGAACGGCAGGTCGAAACCGCCCAGCAGCGTGAACAGCTGGCCCGGCAGGCCGTCGGCCTCGGGCCGGGCAAAGCTGAAGCGCAGCGGGAAGGCGATAAAGCACGCCACCGACACCAGCTGCGCCAGTACCAACCGCCTGACGTGCGTGAGCAGCGCCGCGCGCGTGCGCCACAGGAAGAAGGAGATGCCGTACAGCAGGTCGATCGACCAGTACGGCACGATGGTCCACGGCAGGAACGGGATCCCCTGCTCCCATTCGAAATAGACCGCCGGAACGTTGGCGCGCTGGCTCGCCAGCCAGTTGGCAAAGCCGTAGCTGGAGAAAAAGAACGCGCCGGCCAGCGCCAGCAGCAGGCAGGCCAGCCCCCAGGGCCGGTTGCCTGCAGGCAGCTGCGAATGCGCCCCGGCGCCAACCTCCGTCGGCACCGTGCTCATGCGCCGCGCCTGCGCGCCAGGCTGACGGTGAAGATGCCCCACGGGTCGATACGCTGGGTCACCTTGTCAAAGCCAGCGGCCCGCACCAGTTCGTCCATCTCGGCCTGCGAGCGGCGGCGCATCACCCAGGCGGCGCCGGCGCGGTGGCTGGTGAGCGCGCGCGCGATGAATTCCAGCTGCGGATGCCAGGGCTGGCCGGTGTAGACCAGATAGCCGCCGGGCGGCACCGCGCGCGCCAGGCCCTCGAGCGAGCGCCGCACCATCGCGTTGTCGGGAAACAGTTCGTACAGGCCGGAAACCACCGCCAGTGTCGGCGCCGGTGCCAGCGCCGCCAGGCTGTCGCCGTCGAAGGCATCGCCCTGCTCGAAGCGGGCCACGTCCGCGAGGTCCTTGGCGGCGATCAGGGCGCGGCCCTGCTCGACGTTCAGCGGGCTGTAGTCGCGCAGCAGGATCGACTCGACCGCCGCGGCGCCGCCATCCAGCGCGCCCAGCGCCTCAAGCACATAGCGCCCGTGCCCGGCGGCGATGTCGACGATCCGCACCGGCATGCCGCCCGCGCGCAGCCGCCGCACGGCCTCGGCGATCAGGGCCTCGGCGTGGACCTTGCGCTGGCGGATGCCGCGCCAGCCGATCGCGTCCAGGTACTGCTGGTCGGCCAGCCGGCCCAGCTTGCCGCGGCCCGAGGGGGCGTTGCGGTAAACATAGTCGAGCGTCGAGCCCGAGTCGAAGCCGGTCTCATGGCCCAGCCGCACCCCGTCCGACAGTATTCCGCCCAGCTTCAGGTTGGCCCGCGCCGCGCGCCAGTACCAGGCGGCCAGCCCGACAGGCGCCGACGCCAGGCGGTCGGATTCCTCGCGGAACGGGCCGATCTGGTCGGCATCGAGCAGCGAGCGCGGCGCCGACGGCATGTCGAATTCGCGCAGGATAAAGCGGCGCGCGGCATCGACCGCCAGCTTGCGGTCGCGCTCACCGAGCGTGTCGTGATAGAAGCCGTCCAGCACGATGCGCTCCTTGGTGCGCGCACCCAGGCGCTCATAGAAGCGGTCCTGCGGCCCGCGATGCACGACCCAGTCGGCGCCGGAGATCAGCAGCTGCGTCGGCACCGTGATCGCCGCGGCATCGGCGACGATGCGCTCCGCCGTGTCGTACAGGTCCAGCAGGATATTGACCGCGATCGGGCGCGTGATCAGCGGATCGCTGTCGTAGCTGGCGATGCGCTCGGGATCGTGCGTGAGGAACTTGGCCTTGACGTAGCTGTTGACGAAAAACTTGCCGCGCAGGCGCTGCATCAGCTTCAGCCCCGGCCGCGCAAAGGGCACGTAGAGCTTGACCTTGAACGCGGGCGAGGCCAGCACCAGCGCGCGGATCGGCGGCGCGTAGTCGTGCACCCAGGTGGCGGCCAGCACCGCGCCCACGCTCTGCGCGATCACCGCGGTGCGTTCCAGCGGGATGCCGTGGACCTCGGCGATATGGGTGGTGAAGGTCTGGATATCGCGCACCGAGTCCGCCAGGCTGGGGCTGTAGCCGCGCTCGCCGGGCGAACGGCCGTGGCCGCGCGCATCCCAGGCAAAGATCTCGTAGCCGGGCAGGTTCAGTTCGTCGGCCAGGTGGGCGACCCGGCCGGAATGCTCATGGCCGCGATGGAACAACACCACGGCGCCGCGCGCCGGGCCCTCCACCGCCGGCCAGTGCCGATAGAACAGCGTCTGGCGGTCGTGGGTCTCGAATTGCCGCTCTTGCGGCTGGCGCGTCGACGGTCGGTCCATCTCGCTACTCCGCTGTGCGGGACTGGGCCTCGGCGACACCGCGGCGCACCCGGTTGGCAATCGTAAACAGCGACAGCAGCGACAGCACCAGCCACAGCCAGCTGGCGGCCGCGCCAAAGCCCAGGCCAACACCTGCCCACAGCGCGATCGCGCCGACCGCGAAGGCGCGGTCGCTCTTGCCCAGCGGGCCGTCGTAGCGCCGGCTGGCCCCGGCCAGCGGGCCGATCAGCCCGGTGGCCTCGACGATCACCGCCAGCAGCGCGAAGGTGCCGACCTGGCCCAGGCTGAAGTCCGGCAGCGCGGCCAGCGGCAGGATCAGCGCCAGGTCCGAGGCAATGTCGCCAAGCTCGTTCAGGTAGACACCCAGCACGCTCTGCTGGCCGTGCTCGCGCGCCAGCATGCCGTCGACGGCGTTGAGCGCCATGCGCAGGAACAACCATAGAGGGAACAGCAGGAACAGCGCCGGGGTCTCGGCCACCAGCATGCCCAGCGTGGCCAGCACCCCCACCGCCAGGGAGCCGGCCGCGGCGGCCAGCGTCACCTGGTTGGCAGTCACGCCGCGCTGCGCCAGGTCCTGCACCATGGGGCGCAACCGGGCCTGGAACCTGGGCTTCAGTTCATAGAGGGTCATCGCACCGGCCTCCCTGCCGAGCTGATGCCGGAAGCGACGCCGTGCGCCAGGCCGCGGCGACGCGCAGGATCATGCGCCCGGGCCTGCCCCGACCTCTTCCGTCTTGTTTCTGGTAATTTTCTGACCGCGGCGCGGCTGCTGCTCGTGCCGGCCAAGGCATGGCGGCAGTGCCTGGCTCAGCACTCTACCGCCAACGTCGAGACATTACCAGAAGGCGCTTGCGGCCAGAGCCGGCTAGGCCGAGGCAATGGTGTCCCGCACTGCGTCGGTCACCTGCGCCACCACGCCCTCGCGCCAGTCGTCGGTATCGCCATAGAAGGCACGCCACATCGCCTGGCGGACCAGCGCGCGCTGGTTTTCGTCGGCTTCCGGGTGCTGGTGCAGCCAGTGGTCGCCGCGCAGCGCGTCCAGCACCTCGCCCACCGGCAGCGTGCCGAACTCAAGCGCGATGCCGGCGTAGTCGATGGTGGGCAGGGTCTGCAGCACCGCGTGCCAGGCCAGGCCGGTGAGGTTGGCCGAGGTCGACGAGCCATCGTAGATCGAGGTTACCCGCGCGCCCCAGATCGCGCGCGTGCGCGTGAGCGATTCCGGCGTGTCCGGGCCCATGTGGATGGGCTCGCCGTAGCCCCAGGGGCCAAGTCCGGTATGGACGTCGATCCAGCGCAGCGCCTCGCGCCCGGCGCCGAAGCGCGCCAGGATGCGGCACAGC
This sequence comes from Cupriavidus necator, assembly GCF_016127575.1. Classification (NCBI taxonomy): domain Bacteria; kingdom Pseudomonadati; phylum Pseudomonadota; class Betaproteobacteria; order Burkholderiales; family Burkholderiaceae; genus Cupriavidus; species Cupriavidus necator. The sequence goes on along the minus strand of NZ_CP066018.1, from coordinate 3,288,316 downwards.
GTGTAGTTGCTCCAGGCAGCCTTGTCGCCGCCGTAGAACATGCCGCCCGGGTCCTGGTACTGGCCGCGGCTGACCGCGGCCTGGTACCACGGCATGCCGCGCTCGGCAACGGCCTTCATCAGTTGCGCCTGGTCGGTGTCGGACGGCGGCCATTGCGCCGGCACCAGCAGCGGCGCGATCTCGGCATAGGCCTCGTTGTACGGCAGCGGCTGGGTGAAGTCCATGAAATTGCGGTTCAGGTCGACGTTGTCCTCGTTGACCCGGCGCAGGTGGGAAAAACCGTAGGGATTGATCGCATGCACCAGCAGCAGGCTGGTGTCGGCGGCGGCGCAATCGGCAAGCAGCGCGGCGTCGTGCAGCATTGTCACCTGCGCGCCGGATCCGGCAAAGCCTTCGGCGCCGTGCGTGCCCGAGGTCACCATCAGGCAGCGGCGGGCCTCGGCCGGACCGGCCAGCGCCACGTCGATGGCGAGGTCCTCGCCGGCACTGCCGCGCTTGGTGGGGTGCGGGAACTGGGCCAGCGCGGCCCCGGCCGTGCGCGCGGCGTCAAGGAACTTCTGGCGGGCTTCGGCGTAGCTGCGAGAAAAATGGCTCATGGCGTGACCGGCTGATGCGATGCAGGCATTAGACGCCAAATCCGCAGGTCTTGCCACCCGCAGCTAAAACAGCGATCCGGATGCGTACCCGGGCGATGCCGGCGCGGGCTCTGTCCCCGGCCCCCAGATGCCGGGCGCGGTGAACGCCTGCGGATGCATCTCGATCCCGGCCGCGGCCAGCTGGCCGGCGGTCAGCACCAGGTGACGGGCCAGCCAGTCGTGCAGACTGCGCAGGAAGCGGATGTTGTCGACGCTGTTGGACCCCGCGATCAGCCATTCCAGCTTGATATGCGCGGTATAGACGTCCAGCAGGTTGGTGGCGCGCAGCCGCGGCGGGGTGGACGGGCTGCGCTCGATCGCCAGGATGCGGCGCACTTGCGCCATGCCGATGTCGCAAGTGCGCTGGTACTGCTCGTAGACGCCCTCAAGCGCCGGGAAACGCACTGTCGGCTGCACGCGCGGCACCGCGGCCACCTTCTCCATGCGCAGCACCAGGTAGCGGATCGCGGCGGCGCGCTCGGCGGCCTGCGCCTGGGCGGGATCGCGCCGGCGGGCCGGGGGCGCCACCTCGGGCAAGGCCGTGCGCGGCACCACATCGCGCTCGGTGTAGTCCGGCACCTGCAGCAGCAGGCCCGGATGCGGCACCGCGGCACGCGCGCAGTCGTCGCCAAAGGGGTATTCATGCCCTGCGGCGTCGCGCAGGATATAAGCCTGCCCGGTCGGAAAGCCATGGTGGCGGCGGCTCGCGCCCCGCGCATGGCAGCGCGTGGCGGGGTCGACGAAGTCCTTGCGCACGGGGATCCAGCCCCCGTCGTGTGCCTGGGTCATGCGTTGCGGCTCATACCTGAATTGCTAGACCCGCCATTGTCGCCGATCTGCGCGCTCGTCCCGGCGAATCTGCCCTGCCCTACTTCAGCATGAACGACATCGCCGACAGGCAGTTCAGCATGCGCACCGCCGCCTGGACCGAATCGGCCTGGAAGGACAGCGTCACGCCGTCGCGGCGCTCCAGCGCCGGCCACTGGCAGAACAGGTCCGCGTGCGCGGGCGTCAGGGTCTGCAGGGTGCAAGTCACCGGCGCGGCGATGCGCAGGCATTGCGCCTGCGCGCGTTCGCGCACCGCGGTTGCGGCCGCCGCGGCAATGGCCTCGCGCGCCGCCGCCGGCGACAGCGAGGTGCCGCTGCCGAAGCCGTCCGCTGACTTGGTCTCGACATAGCGCACCCACGGCATCAGCGCATGGGTTTCCTGCACGAAGACATCGTCGCCGCTGGCCATCAGCACCGGAGCGCCGAACTCGCCGGCCAGCGCGGCGTACAGGCCCGCCTCGCCCAGTTCCTTGCCGTTGAGCCAGACCCGCGCAAACGCGCCGCTGTTGATGGTGTGCGCCAGCACGCCGCGGCTCTGGGCGCGGCCGTGGTAGCCGATCATCAGCACGCCGTCGACTCCGGCCTCGACGCCGGCCATCATGCCAAGGTAGCGCGGCTTGCCAAGCACCACCCGCGCGCGCGGATCGAACTGGTCCGGCAGCAGGTTGCGGAAGCCGCCGTGCGAATCGTTGACCAGTACTTCAGTCGCGCCGCCGGCAAAGGCACCATCGACCGCGGCATTGGCTTCGCCGGTCATCCAGGCGCGGGCGCGTTCGTATTCGCCGTTGCCGGGGCGCGTCTGTTCGGCGTGGAAGACGCCAGCCACGCCTTCGATATCGGTGGAAACAAGGATCTTCATCAGGCGGTTTGGCCCAGTTCGGGCATCACGTCCAGCAGTGCGCGCCGGCCGTGGCCGTCGCGGCCCTGCACCGGTGCGGCATGCCACAGGGCATGCAGGATGGCTTGCTCGACGCTGTCGGCCGCGGCGCGGAACAGCGGGTCGAGATGGGTTTCATGCAGCATGGCGACGGCCGGCATCGGCCGGGCGGTGTCGTGCGGCACGGTATACGCGCTCGAGAACGCGACTGCGATATCGCCCGAGCCATGCCCGAACACCGAGCCAGTACGCGCCAGCCCGGCGCCGGCGCGCAGCGACAGCCGGCGCAGCTGGCGCGCATCCAGCGGGGCGTCGGTGGCGAGGATCATGATGATCGATCCCTTTTCCGGTTGCGCCGCGGTGTCGGGCTGCGCCAGGCGCTGCACCAGTTCCGGACCGGCCAGCCGGCCGGCCACGGTCAACGATTCCGGCGTGCCGAAATTGGCCAGCACCAGCGCGCCCACGCGATAGCCACCGGCCAGGCGTGAAGCAGTGCCGATACCACCCTTGACGCCGAATGCCGACATGCCGCGTCCGGCACCGACCGCTCCCTGCGCGACGTCATGACCGGCACCGGCCAGGGCCGCCTCATAGTGGCTGCCCTCCACCGCCATGCGCTGGATATCGTTCAGGTAGCCGTCATTGCACTCGAACACCAGCGCATTGACGGTCGGCAGCGCGCGGCCGATCTCCGGATTGGCCGCCACCGCCGCACGGATCTGCGCCTGCGCGACCGCGCCGACCGAAAAGGTATTGGTCAGCGCCAGCGGGGTTTCCAGCACGCCCAGTTCGTCCACCTGCACCAGCCCGATGCTCTTGCCAAAGCCGTTGAGCACCGTGGCCGCGGCGGGCACCTTGTCGCGGTACGGATCGCCGCCATGCGGACGGATCACGGTGACGCCGGTCTGCACGGCGCCGTCCGCCAGCGTGCAATGGCCGACGGTCACGCCGGCGACGTCGGCGATGCTGTCCAGCGGACCTGCCGGCAGGCTGCCGACACGCGGCACGCCCGTTGTCGATGCGGTCATGTTCAGCGGCTCAGGTTCAACGGCGGTCGATCTTGGGGTCAAGCGCGTCGCGCAGGCCGTCGCCCAGCAGGTTGAAGGCCAGCACGGTCAGGAAGATCGCCAGGCTGGGGAAAATCGCCACGTGCGGCGCGGTCACCATGTCGGCGCGGGCTTCGTTGAGCATCGCGCCCCATTCCGGCGTGGGCGGCTGCGCGCCCAGCCCCAGGAACGACAGGCTGGCCGCGGTGATGATCGAGGTGCCGATACGCATCGAGAAATACACCACGATCGACGACACCGTGCCCGGCAGGATATGCCGCATCAGGATGGTCCAGTCCGACGCGCCGATGCTGCGCGCCGCCTCGATATAGGTCAACCGCTTGAGCATAAGCGTATTGCCCCGCACCAGCCGTGCAAACGCCGGGATGCTGAAGATGGCCACGGCGAAGATCACGTTGGTCATGCCGTTGCCGAGGATGGCCACGATGCCGATCGCCAGCAGGATGCCCGGGAAGGCGAAGAGCACGTCGGAAATGCGCATCACGATGCGGTCCCACCAGCCTTCGTAGTAGCCCGCCAGCAGGCCCAGCACGGTGCCGATCAGCGCGCCGATGATCACCGACAGGAAACCCGCCGCCAGCGAGATGCGCGCGCCGGCCAGGATGCGGCTGAAGATGTCGCGTCCGAGCGAATCGACGCCCATCCAGTGCGCGGCCGACGGGCCGGCGTTGAGCGCGTCGTAGTCGAAGTAGTTCTCCGGGTCGTACGGCACGATCTGCGGCGCCACGATGGCAATCACCACCAGCACCAGCACGAAGGCACCGGCGCCCAGCGCCAGGTGCTGCTTGCGGAATTTGCGCCAGAACTCGGTCCAGGGCGTGCGCACGGCCTCCGGCACGGAGGCGGTGGCGGGTGCCGCTTGCGCTGCGGCGGGCGTGGAAAGCTCAGTCATGCCGGCCTCACTTGTAGCGGATGGTTGGGTTGATCACGGTGTAGAGCATGTCCACCACCAGGTTGATCAGGATGAATTCGAGCGAGAACAGCAGCACCTCGGCCTGGATCACCGGGTAGTCGCGCATCTCGACGGCATCGACCAGCAGGCGCCCCAGGCCCGGCCAGTTGAACACCTTTTCCACCACGATCGAGCCGCCCAGCAGGAAGCCGAACTGCAGGCCCATCATCGTCACCACCGGGATCATGGCGTTGCGCAGGCCGTGCTTGGCCACCACCAGCGTCTCGCGCACGCCCTTGGCACGGGCGGTGCGGATGAAATCTTCTTGCAGCACCTCGACGAACGAGGCCCGCGTAAAGCGCGCCATCACCGCGGCCACCGCCGCGCCCAGCGTGATCGACGGCAACACGTAGTGCTTCCAGCTGTCGGCGCCGATCGACGGCAGCCAGCCCAGCTGCACCGAGAACACTTCCATCAGCAGCATGCCCAGCGCAAAGGCCGGGAACGAAATGCCCGACACCGCCAGCGTCATGCCGAACCGGTCCGGCCAGCGGTTGCGCCATACGGCCGAGCCGATGCCGATCGCCATGCCGAACACCACCGCCCAGGCCATCGACGCCACCGTCAGCAGCAGCGTGGGCATGAAGCGGTCGCCGATCTCCTCGCTGACCGGGCGCTTGGTGCGCAGCGAATGGCCGAACTCGCCGCGGACCGCATTGGAAAAGAAGTTGACGAACTGCTCGTGCATCGGCCGGTCCAGGCCCAGGTCCTTGCGCACCAGTTCGACGGTGGCGGAATCGGCCTCCGGGCCCGCCGCCAGCCGCGCCGGATCGCCCGGCAGCAGGTGGACGAACAGGAACACCAGCACTGCCACGATCAGCAGCGTGGGGATCACGCCCAGCACACGTTTGAGGAAGTAATTCAGCATGACACACCAGAAAGAAATGCAGCAGCAGAGGCCGCAGGCCGCCCGCCTGCGACCCCGCGACGCGGGCAAGGCGGCCACCTCGGCGTACTGCTTTACTGCTTACTGCTCTTTGGATGGGATTACAGCCGGCACCCGTTGTTTGCTCCCCTCTCCCGCTTGCGGGAGAGGGGCCGGGGGACAGGGCAGGAGCTTCCACGAAGTCCCGGCCCTCGCCTCACCCATTACTGCTTGATATCGATCTCTTCGAAATTGAACGATCCATCCGGCATCACATAGGCGCCGCTCAGCCGCTTGCTGCGCGCGAACAGCACCTTCTCGGTCACCAGGAAGGCCCACGGCGCATCCTTCCAGATGCGTTCCTGGGCGTCCTTGTACAGGCGCGCCTTTTCGCCACGATCGGTGGTGCGCAGCGCGCCGGCGATATCGGCGTCGACCTGGTCGTTCTTGTAGTACGCGGTATTCAGCAGCTTGGGCGGCATCGACTCCGAAGCCAGCAGCGGACGCAGCGCCCAGTCCGATTCACCGGTCGACGACGACCAGCCCACGTAGTAGATGCGCACGCCGGCATCTTCCGGCTTGGGCACGCTCTCGACCTTCTCCACGCGCTGGCCGGCCTCAAGCGCCTGCACCGAGGCCTTGATGCCGACCTGCTGCAGCTGCTGCTGCACGAACTGGATCACCTTCTGCGCGGTGGTATGGTTGTAGGCCGACCACAGCGTGGTCTCGAAGCCGTTCGGATAGCCGGCTTCCTTCAGCAGCGCGCGCGCCTTGGCCGGGTCATACGGCCACGGGCCCAGCTTCTCGGCATAGTCCACGCCAGGCGGCACCACGCCTTCGGCCGGCACCGCGTAGCCAGCGAAGGCGACCTTGGCCAGCGCGTCCTTGTTGATGGCATAGTTGATGGCCTGGCGCACCTTGGGGTCGTTGAACGGCTTGACCATGGTGTTCAGCGACAGGTAGCGCTGGATGATCGACGGCGAGGCGATCAGATCCACCTTGGCGCTGTTCTTCAGCACCGCGGCCTGCTCGAACGGGATGCTGAAGGCAAAGTCAGCCTCGCCGGTCTGCATGATCGCGGCGCGGGTGTTGTTGTCGACCACCGGCTTCCAGGTGATAGTGTCGATTTTCGGGTAGCCGGTCTTCCAGAAGCCCGCGAATTTCTTGCCCTTCAGGTGGTCGGGCTGCTTCCATTCGACAAATTCGAAGGGGCCCGTGCCGACCGGGTGGAAGGCGATTTCCTTGCCGTACTTCTGCAGCGCGGCCGGCGAGATCATCACCGCCGACGGGTGCGCCAGCACGTTGATGAACGGCGAGAACGGCTCCTTCAGCGTGACCTTGACGGTATTGGCATCGACCACGTCGGTCTTGGCGACACGGTTGAACAGCGTGTAGCGCTTGAGCTTGTTGGCCGGGTTGGTGACGCGGTCCAGGTTGGCCTTGACGGCGCCGGCGTCGAAGGTGGTGCCGTCGTGGAACTTGATACCCTTCTTCAGCTTGATCGTATACGTCAGGCCGTCCTTGCTGACGTCGTAGCTGTCTGCCAGCACATTGACCAGCTTCATATCCTTGTCCAGGCCGAACAGGCCCTGGTAGAAGCTCTTCCCAACCGCCTGCGACAGCGTGTCGTTCGAATCGTACGGATCCAGCGAGGTGAAGGTCGAACTCACCGCCATCACGGCATCCTTGGCGGCGAAAGCCGGGGCCGAAACCAGCATGCCCAGCGTGCCGGCGGCAAAGGCGCCGGCCACCCATCGGGGCGAAACCATACGTGCAGACATCGTCGATTCTCCTTGGTAACTTGGTGACTTCCAGGACTTCAATAGGCGCCGCCGACGGCATGCCGGGCGACATAGTGGCCGAGCGACCCGCTGCCGGCGACCTGCACCAGTGGCTGCACCACCGGCTCGTCGCCAACCGCGCGGATCGGGCTGGGGATCTCGTCGTTGAGCGGCTCGCGCCGCAGGTGGCGCCGCGCCGGGTCGGCGATCGGCACCGCCGACATCAGCTTCTTGGTGTACGGGTGCTGCGGGTTCTCGAAGATTGCGCGGCGCGGGCCGATCTCGACGATCTGGCCCAGGTACATCACCGCCACGCGGTGGCTCACGCGCTCCACCACCGCCATGTCGTGGGAGATAAACAGGAAGGCGATGCCAAGCTCGCGCTGCAGGTCCAGCATCAGGTTGACAATCTGCGCCTGGATCGACACGTCCAGCGCCGACACCGACTCATCGGCCACCACCACCTTGGGGTTCAGCGCGAGCGCGCGCGCAATGCAGATGCGCTGGCGCTGGCCGCCGGAGAACTCGTGCGGGTAGCGCGCCGCATGCGATGCGTCCAGCCCGACCTTGTCGAGCAGCCAGGCCACGCGCTGCTCGGCCTCCTTACCGCTGGCGACCTTGTGCACCAGCAGCGGCTCCATGATCGAATAACCGACCGGCACGCGCGGATCGAGCGAGGCGAACGGGTCCTGGAAAATGAACTGGATATTGCGGCGCAGGGTCTGCAGCGCCGGCCCTTCCATCTTGCTGATGTTCTGCCCGGCGAACTCGATGGTGCCGCTCTGACTTTCCACCAGGCGCAGCAGCGAGCGGCCCGTGGTGGACTTGCCGCAGCCGGACTCTCCCACCAGCGCCAGCGTCTCGCCGGGATAGAGGTCGAAGCTGACCTTCTCGACCGCATGCACGCGCCGCGTGACGCGGCCGAACAGGCCGCCGGGCACGTCGAAGCGCGTCACCAGGTCCTGCACGCGCAGGATCGGCGCCACGCCCGGCGTCACCGTGTCCTGCGGTGCGACCGGCTCGGCGTTGGCGCTATCGAGTCGCAGCAGCGGGAACTTGGCCGGCAGGTCGGTGCCGCTCATCGCGCCCAAACGCGGCACCGCCGACAGCAGTGCGCGCGTATACGGGTGCGCCGGCGCGCGGAACACATCGTCGGAAGTGCCCTCTTCCACCTTCTCGCCGCGGTACATCACCAGCACGCGGTCGGCGACCTCGGCCACCACGCCCATGTCGTGCGTGATGAAGACCACGCCCATGTGCATCTCGGCCTGCAGGCCGCGGATCAGCTGCAGGATCTCGGCCTGGATGGTCACGTCCAGCGCCGTGGTCGGCTCGTCGGCGATCAGCAGCGCCGGCTTGCACGACAGCGCCATCGCGATCATCACGCGCTGGCGCATGCCGCCGGAGAGCTGGTGCGGATAGCGCTCCAGCACGCGGCGCGCCTCGGGGATGCGCACCAGCTCCAGCATGCGCAGCGCTTCGGCACGCGCCGCGGCGCGGCTCTTGCCCTGGTGCAGCCGGATCGATTCGGCGATCTGCTCGCCCACCGGGAACACCGGGTTGAGCGAGGTCATCGGCTCCTGGAAGATCATCGCCACGTCGGCGCCGCGCACGCTGCGCAGCGTGGCGTTGTCCGCGCGCGCCAGGTCGATCACCTCGCCGCCGCGCCGGCGCAGCGCCATGCTGCCGGAGGCAATCTTGCCGCCGCCATGCTCGACCAGCCGCATCAGCGCCAGCGACGTGACCGACTTGCCCGAGCCCGACTCGCCCACCACCGCCAGCGTCTCGCCGCGGTCGACATGGAAGGACAGGTTGCGCACGGCCTCGACGGTGCGCTCGGACGTGGCAAAGCGCACGGTCAGCCCGTTCACCGAGACCACGCGCTGCGGTGGCAGCACGATGCCGGACTGGGAGGCTTGCATAGGGGAAGTGGCCACTGGAACTCCTTGTATTGCCGGGTGATGCAGGGGGATGGCGCTCAGCCGTAGATCGACACGTTCACGGCCTCGCCCACCCGGGCGAAACCGCGGTACATGCCTTCGGTGTTGAAAGGCAGCGTGACGTTGCCGGCGCGGTCCACCGCGATCAGGCCGCCGCGGCCGTTGATGGCCGGCAGCTTCTCCATCACCACGCGCCGCGCTGATTCCTCGAGCGACAGGCCCGCATAGCGCATCTGGGCAGCCACGTCGTGCGCGGCCACGGTGCGGATAAACATCTCGCCGGTGCCGGTGGCAGACACTGCCGCCACGTCGTCCGCATAGCAGCCCGCGCCGATCACCGGGGTATCGCCCACGCGCCCCACCTGCTTGTTGGTCACGCCGCCGGTGGAGGTGGCCGCAGCCAGGTTGCCGCGGCCGTCGCAGGCCACCGCGCCGACGGTACCGAACTTGCTGTCCGGATCGATCGGGTCGCTCGCCTGCGTCTTGCCTTGCGCCACCAGCGCAGCGCCATCGTGATCCAGCAGCGCCATGCCGGCGTTGCCAAGCGCACGCTGCCACTGGTCATGGCGGGCCTGCGTGAAGTAGTAGTCCGGGCCCACCAGTTCCAGCCCCTGCGACTGCGCAAAGGCCTCGGCGCCGGCGCCGGCAAAAAGCACGTGCTCGCTGTGGTCCAGCACCGCGCGCGCGGCCAGCACCGGGTTGCGCAGGCGCGTGACGCAGGCCACCGCGCCGGCTGCCAGCGTGGCGCCGTCCATCACCGCGGCATCGAGCTCATAGGTGCCGGCATGGGTCAGCACGGCGCCCTTGCCGGCGTTGAACAGCGGGCATTCTTCCAGCAGGCGCACGGCCTCGGTGACCGCATCGAGCGCGCTGCCGCCCTCGGCCAGGATGCGCTGGCCGGCTTGCAGCACGTGTTGCAGCGCTTCGATGTATTCGCGTTCGCGGGCGGCGTCCATCGCCGCGCGGGTGATGGTGCCGGCGCCGCCGTGGATGGCAATGACTGCTGGTTGCATGTGGATGCTCAGGACTTGCGGGTGTTGGAGGATCGGCCGCGCGTGGCGCCAGCCGTGGCTTCGGTGGACTGCGGGGTGCCGGGCGCGGCACGGCCCGCGGACTCCGCGGCCGGCGTGCCGTACAGCCACGGCAGCAGGAATTCGGTCATTTCGGCGGCGGCCTTGACCGGGCGCTCGGCCCGGTGCGCGACCGCGCCGCACAGCGCCTCGATCAGCGCCAGCACGGTGGCATCGGAGTTGGCCGAGAGCCGGTTGCCGGCCTGCGCGTAGAGCGCGATATCGGCCAGCGGCGCCAGCGGCGAGGTCGGCCCGTCGGTCAGCGCCAGCACCTGGCCGCCGCGCGACTTGGCCCGCTCGGCCAGTTCGATGGTGTCCGTGACGTAGCGCGGGAAGGCAATCACGATCAGCAGGTCGCTTGGCTGCTGCTTGAACAGCTGCCGCGCCGCATGCGAGGCGCCGCCGGCGCCCGCCACCGAGGTCACCATGCGGCAGTGCATTTCCAGCCCGTGCTGCAGCAGGCCCGCCAGGAAACCGCTGGCGCCGAAACCGGCCACGTAGACACGCTGCGCCGCCAGGATCGCCGAGACCGCGCGCTCGCAGGCCTCCGGGTCGATGCCGCGCCGCGTGGCTTCCGCGTTGGCCGCGGCATCTTCCAGCGAGGCGGCGAAGACTTCGGCCGCGGTCGCGGGCCGCTCCAGCTCGCTGCGCAGCCGCTCCACCGGAGCCAGCGTGGCCTCGAAGCCGCGCACCAGCTCGGCCCGGAACTGCGGATAGCCGTCGAACCCCAGCGCCCGCGCAAAGCGGTTGGCCGTGGCCACCGACACCTCCACCGCCGCGGCAAATTCGTCGATGCGCATGGTCGCTGCGCGGAACAGATTGGCCAGCACGTATTCCGCCATGCGGCGGTGCGCCGGCGTCAGCGTCGGCAGGCTGCGCGCAATGCGGTCTGAGATCGAATGGCCTTTTTGCATGGTGGAAGCGGTTGGTCTGGACGTCGTCTGATGCACGCCGTTTTCGTGAAAATGAATTTACACGCAACGCACGAACAAGAAAATAGAGTTTTGCAAGACCAAGGGTAATCCCTGAATCGTCGAGGCACGAAGGCACATTGGCGGTGCACGTTGCCGGGCTGTTTTGCACCGCCACGGCGTGCGGCGCACCGGAAACGCTACAATGCCGGCCAGCGCACCAGACCCGGCGGTTGCCCGCTTTCTCCGCGCTTTTTCTGTTTTTCACTCAGGCATTTCCCCCTCCCGTGATCCGAATCGACCAGCTAGTCCTCCAGCGCGGCACCAAGGTGCTGTTCGACCACACCAGCGTGACGCTCAACCCGGGCGAGCGCGTGGGCCTTGTCGGCGCCAACGGCAGCGGCAAGTCGACGCTGTTCGCGCTGCTGCGCGGCGAGCTGCATCCGGACGGGGGCGATGTCATCGTGCCGGCTCAGTGGCGCGTCGCACACGTGGCGCAGGAAACGCCTGCGGTCAGCCGCACCGCCGTGGATTACGTGATCGATGGCGACACCCGCCTGCGCGAAATCGAAGGCGCCATCGCCGCCGCACAGGCCAGCGGCAACGGCAGCGCCGAGGGCGAAGCCCACGCCGCCTTTGCCGACGCCGACGGCTACACCGCCCCGGCGCGCGCCGAGGCCCTGCTGCTGGGCCTGGGCTTCACGCTGGCGCAGGTGTCGCAGCCGGTGGCCTCGTTCTCCGGCGGCTGGCGCATGCGCCTGAACCTGGCGCAGGCGCTGATGTGCCCGTCCGACCTGCTGCTGCTCGACGAACCGACCAACCACCTGGACCTGGACGCCATCGTCTGGCTGGAAGACTGGCTGGCGCGCTATCCCGGCACGCTGGTGATGATTTCGCACGACCGCGAATTCCTCGATGCGATCTGCAACGTCACCGTGCATATCGAGAACCAGCAACTGCGCCGCTACGGCGGCAACTACACGCTGTTCGAGACCCTGCGCCTGCAGCAGATGGCGCAGCAGCAATCCGCCTACGTGCGCCAGCAGAAGGAAATCGCGCACCTGGAATCGTTCATCACGCGCTTCAAGGCCAAGGCGACCAAGGCGCGCCAGGCGCAGAGCCGCGTCAAGGCGCTGGAAAAGATGGAGCGGCTGGCGCCGGTGCACGTGGCCGCCGGCTTCGCTTTCGAGTTCCGCGAACCCGACGCCGCCCCCAACCCGATGATGGTGCTCGACGGTGTCGATTGCGGCTATGCCGAGGCCGAGCCGCCCGTCACCATCCTGCACAACCTGGCGCTGTCGATCCAGAACGGCCAGCGCATCGGCCTGCTCGGCGCCAACGGCCAGGGCAAGTCGACGCTGGTCAAGACGCTGGCGGGCACGCAGGATCCGCTCAAGGGCAACCTGCGCCTGGGCAAGGGCCTGCAGATCGGCTACTTCGCCCAGCACCAGCTGGAGACGCTGCGCGACCACGACTCGCCGCTGCAGCACCTGGCGCGGCTGGCACCCGATACCCGCGAGCAGGAACTGCGCGACTTCCTCGGCAGCTTCAACTTCCGCGGCGACATGGCCACTTCGCCGATCGAACCGTTCTCAGGCGGCGAGAAGGCCCGCCTGGCGCTGGCGCTGATCGTCTGGCAGAAGCCCAACCTGCTGCTGCTGGACGAGCCGACCAACCACCTGGACCTCGACACCCGCGAGGCGCTGACCATGGCGCTGGCGCAGTTCGAAGGCACGCTGATCCTGGTGTCGCACGACCGGCATCTGCTGCGCGCGACCGCCGACCAGTTCATGCTGGTGGCCGACGGCACCATCAAGCCGTTCGACGGCGACCTGGACGACTACCGCGACTGGCTGCTGCAACAGGCCGCGGCCAAGCGCAATGCCGCCACCGCCGCGCACCTGGCAGAGAACGCCGGCGATGCCACCGCGGCGGTCAACCGCAAGGACCAGCGCCGCGCGGAAGCCGACGAGCGCCAGCGGCTGTCAGCACTGCGCAAGCCGTTGACCAAAGAATTGGAAAAGGTGGAAAAGCGCATGGCGGTGCTGCAAGCCGCCAAGGAGGAGATCGACCAGTTCATGGCCGATGAAAGCAGTTATGCCGAAGCCAACAAGACCAGGCTGATGGAGATGCTCAAGCGCCAGGGCGAGGTCAACGGCGAGCTGGAGACGCTTGAGGAGAAGTGGCTGGAGTTGCAGGAGCAAATCGAGCAGATTGCGTGACCGCCTCTTTTCGGGCGCAGGGGGTACACGCTCATTGGCACAGCCAGCTCAGCGGCCTCAGCACCAAGACTACCCGCGCCAAGTGCTGGGCCGCATCGCCGATCATCCGATTAACCGGACCCGAACTGCCGCCTGGGCCGTCGCTGCCGCACTGCCGGGCCTCGAACCGGCCCTGGCCTCCTACGTCAAAATCCCTTGCCCCTGGCACCGTCAAGGACGGCACATTACATCTTGGCAGAGGTTCAGTCAGGTTTGCCGAGGCAGTTCGTACGCGATGGTACGAATGACGCCTACGTTGTCCTGCACCTCACAGAGTATCTGCGTCGACAAGGCTTTCAGCTCGAACGGCGGCTCCGTCACCACGATTCCGCTTGGTATAGCGCCCCAAATCCGGAGACCAGGACCGATCGGCTTGTCGAGATTTGGCGGGAAATCGGGTGCCAGAGGCAAATACTCAGTCAGAATCAGGCTCTTGTATGGCGTCAGGCTGGCAAGCACGCCGGCAATGCGTGCGTTGTCCAGATGATCGAGCACCTGGCGCAGGAAAACGACGTCACCTCTCGGCCAGGGCTCGCTTGTGATGTCGAGGCACCGGAAGTCCACATCAAGACTGGAGAAGAACCTGGTGCGGTTCGACTGGATGACTGCCTCCACCACGTCGCAAGCAACATAGCGTGCGCAAGCCGGCCGGATACGGCTGCCGACATTGAAATCGCCGCAACCGAGGTCAACCACGTCTGGCCGGTATGGCAACGAGCCGAGGTAGGCCGTTACGGCTTCGACATAGGTGTCGACGATCGCCGGATCATGAGAACTGCTCCCGCTGTAGAACCCGGAGTGGTCCTTCGCCACGCCCCACCCCCCGGTTTCGTAGACATGGGAAAACACCTCGCGAAGCGCCTTTCCCTGATACAGTGCGCGGTCTTTGCGGATGGTCCGGTCGTGGTGGTATTTCAGCAACCAGGCTGGCGTGTACGGCTTGAGCCGTTGTTTCAGCCGTTGCATCAACACCGCGCGCAAAGGCTTGGTCGGTATGCTTGAAGTGTTCACAATATGCCTCCCTGCAGGGAGTGGCGAAATGTGGACGGCCCGGGGCGGGCGGGTCGCGAGCCCTCAATCTATCGGGTGTGCAAACCGCACAATGTCTGGTTTCGCACATCGGAATGTCAAAAAGGCCCAGTGTATGGCGCGTCGGCAAGCATCTGACCGATGACGCTCTTCACGAGGGGACGCATTTGGCCGGCACCTGTCGCCTGGCGGCTCCCGGGCATCTGCCTCGCTGTGCTCACACTGAGCAGCGCTGCCGAATTGACCCGGCGCGCCATGGAAATGAGCGCGCAACCGCTCACGGAAATCGCCGCGATTTGCCGACAGTCTGGTTCAAGATCCATCTCGGACGAGTGTGGCTGCTCCGTCCTGTTGCATTGATTGTTAGCGCCTGCCTTTATCCCTCCTCAACCCGTGCTCCCACGCCGACCGGGTAGTCGCACTTGGCCAGTTCGATACCGGCCTGATAGCGGACTTCCTGCCCTTGCTGCCCGCCGCGCACGCAGTTCAGCAGTATCCGCACCAGGTTGGCTCCCGCTATATGGGTGAAGGGATAGCCTCCTCCGAATCTTGGATTCATCTCCAGGAGGTACTGACGCCCGTCGCGCTCGATCACATCGCAGTCGACATTGCCGATGTGCCGCAATTCGCGACTGATTCGCGTGGCCAGGTCGTTGAATGGCGCGCTTTCGACAGTGATCGCCCGGTCCGTCTCCCCCGCCCGCATCGACAGCTTCTTGCGGACCGCAAACCCGATCGGCCTCGCCTCAAAGTCGTTGAAGATATCGAGCCCGTACTCCTGGCCCGAGATCACTTCCTGGATCAGCACCTCCATCCCTGGCTGTCCCATCTTTGCGAAGATCGATTTCTGCAAGATCCGCTGGCAGTACGCACGGGCGAAGCGAAGCTCGTTCAGGTCCTCGACGACGAAGATGCCAAAACTAGCGCTGCCCCAGCGGGGCTTGACAATCAGAGGGAAGGCTACCGAGCCCGTCGCAATGGCATGCTCTGCACTTTCGAGGGTCGCATAGCTGCGCGGCGTGGACAGCCCGATTGATTCGGCGAACTGCGCAGTCAGGAACTTGTCCGCGCAAAGGCTAATGACCTCTGCCGACGAGATGACCGGTATCGTTCCGATTTCCCGAAACCGTTGAGCGTGCTCGGCAATGAGCGGGAGCTCCAAGTCATTCAGCGACAGGAGGGCCGAGACCCGATGCACCCTGCATACATCGATCAGGAAGTCGATGTAGTTATCCGCCAAGAGGCCGGGGCCTACCAGGAACATGTCGCATGCGCTCGCGGCCGGCGCGCCGCGTTGCATGTCCACCCCAAGCACCATGCCGGTCCCGTTCAGCTCCGACTTGAAATACTCCACCAGATAGCGCCGTCTCCCTATGCAGGTCAAAAGAACGTTCATCTTCACCCCAATCTCATTCCAACCACAATGACCCTGCCATAGCCCCACAGCCCCATCATGCAGGTCTTTCGATGCTTTCGTCGGACCGGATTTCGGTCCTGCGGCTGGAGCGCCGACTTTCTTCTTTGCCGCTCTTGAACCGGGACTCACCGATCGCGCGAAGCCGTCCCGCCAGAACTGCGGCCATTGTCCTGCGCCCAACCGTAACACCTACCATCTAATCAGAATCACCGGCTGGAAAGAAGCACGATACGTGCGCAAATTCACGTAGTAGCAACACGCCTTTGAACACCCACCGGCACAGCCTCTCACCAACGTCCTTGCCCTCCTGGTCCGGTAGCTTGTCTTGTTCGAGCTGAACTGCCACGATACGGCATCGATCTCTTCGCGAGAGAAGCATGGTCACAAGGAGAACATGCGGCATTCAGCATGAACACTCGTCATGCCGTGCGAATCGGAACTTCTTCTTTCTGCGCGGGCTCGGACTCGCTGGCGACGTACTGGGTGCCTGGGCTGCCTGTAAATGAAGGCACGGTCAGATCCCCCGCGGCGTTGATGCCCCGGCGGTCCATGACAGTGCCCACCGTGAGCCAGAGGATCTTCAGATCCAGCCAGAAAGAGCAGTGGTCCACATACCAGGTGTCGAAGTGAAACTTATCTTCCCAGCTCAGAGAGTTCCGCCCGTTCACCTGCGCCCAGCCGGAAATGCCGGGACGGACCAGATGACGACGTGCCTGGTCCGGTGAGTAGAACGGCAGGTACTTCATCGGCAAAGGTCGTGGACCAATGACACTCATATCGCCCACCAGAACGCACCAGAACTGAGGCAGCTCATCGAGACTGGAGCGGCGCAGAAAATTGCCGAACGGCGTGAGCCTTTCTTCATCCGGCAAGAGCTGGTCATCAGGGCCTCGCTCTTCCGTCATGGTTCGGAACTTCACGACTTCGAATGGCCTGGCACCCAGGCCTGCACGTGTTGCACGAAACAGCACCGGACTGCCCAGCTTCCATCGCACTGCGCCAGCCAGGATCAGCAACGGAATGGCCAGCACGAGCAATGCCATGGAGGCGAAAACTATGTCGAACAAACGCTTCATGATCGATCCGCCCAGTTCGTCCCGCAGCGGCATTCATGGCCATCCCCTGACAGACAATGGATTTCCGCTCCGGAGTCTATCTAACCAAAGCCGAGCCTCCGTGTGAAGGACCAAAATGTGGTCGAGGCCACGTTGCGCCGCGCCACCGGTGCTGGAACCGGTTGCATCGCCAGCAATTCGACTATGTCCGCCATGGCATACATGGCTCTGACGACCTGCGCCTGCGCGCAAGCAGTGTCCGGCCACCCGAAAGAGAATCAAGAAAGCGAGTGTGCGCGCCCGTACAGAAGACACGGCGGCCTGGTTCTGGATTGCCTTAATCTGGCTGGACGGCACGATAGAAGCAATCGGAAATCGCTGTGCAGCACGCCACGCCGATCTATTGGACACGCTGAATTGGGCGATCGCAACTGTTCAATTGCCTGGATTGGCGCGCCCGATGGTCAATCGTGAAGTCAATAGAGCGGTTGATCTCTCAAGGCGCCGCACTATGGTCGCCCCGCGCCTGTGGTTATTTGGTTCGCACTTTCAGTGGCATGATTTTATCGAAGACATGACAGCACCGGAAAAATGATTCAAGAATGATTTTCTGCACCCGCAGCATCATGCGGTGGTCCGTACTGCGCGGCTCCGCAAGCCAGGCAAGTTTAAGGGGAAGAGCAATAATGATCTCGTCAACGGATACGGTTATCATCGGAGCTGGTCCCTATGGCTTATCGGTTTCGGCCTACCTGACCTCAGCTGGCGTGCCACATCAAATTCTTGGGAAACCAATGCATGCCTGGAGGAATTTCATGCCTCCAGGCATGCTGTTGCGCTCGGAAGGATTTGCCTCGAATCTCTATGCGCCGCGGGAAGGCTATACGATTGAAGAATATTGCCGTCGCAATCGTATTGAATATAAGCCGATTGGTATGCACCTGCCGCTCGAGCTCTTTGTGGAATACGGGCTTTGGTTTCAGTCGCAGTTGGTCAGTCATGTTCGCGCAGTGGAAGTTGTCGATATGCACCGCAAGGATGGATTCTTCCGGCTGGCCCTGGGCGACGGCAGTTCCCTGGCGGCGCGGCGCGTGGTAATGGCTTTGGGTCTGAAGGGATTTTCGCAAATGCCTCCAGCACTACAGGGCATGCCGACACCTTACGTGGTTCACTCCAGCGAATTCGGGAGTCTGGAATGGGCTAAGAACAAGAACATCGTCGTTGTGGGCGGAGGTCAGTCGGCAATCGGGCTCGCCGCACTGTTGAGCGAGATCGGAGCGCGGGTTCGCTTACTCGTGCGCGGAGCGACTGTGAATTGGAGTAATGAACCGCGTACCTCCCGTGGGGGTATCTCAAGGCTACTGAGATCGCACGTCGGGATAGGACGCGGTTGGCAGTCGAATACTCCGAGCGCTCTTTTGTCTTCCTTCTTGGTGTCCGAGTACCCTATTGTCTTCCACATGATGAATCTTGAGCGCCGCAAGAGAACTCTAGAGACTGGGTGGGGACCGTCGGGTGCCTGGTGGCTGCGCAATCGCGTGGATGGCAAGATTGATATCCTGACTCAGACTGAAATCAGGCAGGCCGAAGTCAAGAATGGTCAGGTAGTTCTGCAGGTCGCGACCAGGAACGAAACGTCCTGCCTTAGCGCTGATCATGTTGTTGTCGCGACGGGGTTCAAGGTTGACATGACCAGACATTCCTTCATTTCCCAGGAACTCTTGAATTCGCTTTCACTCATTGACGGCTCGCCAAGTCTGACGCGCAATTTCGAAACCAATGTACGCGACCTATATGTGGTTGGGCCGGCCGCCGCGCTGAGCTTTGGGCCTGCTCTGCGTTTCATCTATGGCGCAAAATATGCGGCTCCACAGTTGGCACGGCACATCAGTAGATGCTTCAAGAATGAAACCAGGATTTCTGTCGCCCAGTCACAGGCCCTCCCTTCGGAGTTGGTCGAGGGAAATGGTGGCAGCGGCCTGCATGGACAAAGCATCCTTCAGGCCCCGGGAAATAATATGGAATAGTTTCAGAAGGCGCTCTCAACTTGCTAAGAGCGAGACGGAGTAGTGGCTAGCCGGACCACTGCACCCAGGACATCCTGACTGCGGTAACTGACGGCCTCAAGGGCATGGAACAGGCCCTGAACGCGGTGTTCCCCCAAACGAGGCTGCAGTCCTGCATCATGCATCTGATCCGCAACAGCCTGGGATACGCCAGCAGAAAGGAGTGCCGGGCCGTGGCGGCGGCGATCAAGCTACTGTGGCTGGCCCTGCGCAACAGGTACTACCCGACTACGTCAAAGCAAACCAGCGCTGCTCGAAAATCCGTTGCATCAAACAAACACCGGCGCCTGGTGCGCCGGTTTCTTTATCAATTCACCACTCAGCGGAAATTCTTCTCGCGCCGGATCAACCCCACCGCCAGCGTCAGCGTCAGGATAAACAGCCAGATCAGCGACCATGCCGGCACCGACAGCCCCAGAACCGGCGGCAGCGGCGCGGTGCACAGGCCATCCGCGTAGAACACCTGCGGCAGCGCCTTGGCAGTCGGCAGCGCGTTGACCCAGTTCTCCAGCGGATCGATGCCGCAGCTGGCCTTGGGATTGAGCAGCAGCGACACGTGGTAGACCGCCACCGCAATCCCGGCAATGCCGGACAGCATGCCCAGGCCCTGCCACAGCGAGCGTGTATTCTGCGCCACGGCGGCCAGCAGCGAGAAGATGCCGATGCCGATAAAGGCAAAGCGCTGCATCACGCAGAGCGGGCAAGGCTGGTAGCCCTTTTCAAACTGCAGGTAGAGCGCAACGCCGACCAGGCCGAAGGAAACGAGGGCGATCAGCAGGAAATAGGCGCGTGAGTTGGCTTGCATAGTGGGTGATCAGGTAATCCGGTAAGCGGTGCCGTCAGTGGATGGCGCGGCATTGCTGCGCATTATTACCTATTTTGCAGCGCCTGCAGTTGGCGTCACATGCAGCGCAAGCCCCCTGCCCTGTGGCGGATTGACGCAGGGGTGCTATGCGCCGGCTGCCTGCTGCCTGCCACGCCGTACGCGGCAAACGGTACAGGCAATGGGGCCGCAAGGGGTGCCCTGGCGGCAACGCGGGATGCTCGAAACCCACGGCATCCTCACGCATGCCGAGCCTTTCCATGACCGCCCGCGAGCGGGCATTGGCGAGTGTCGTGAAAGACACGATCTCATCCAGCCCCAGCCGCTCAAAGCCCCAGGCAAGCGCGCCGCGTGCCGCCTCGGTCGCGTAGCCGCTGCCCCAGGCGTGCCGCGCCAGGCGCCAGGCGATCTCCACGCAGGGCGCGAACGGCAGCGCCGCGGTGGGCTCGTGCAGTCCGACAAACCCCAGGAAAACACCGTCCGCCTTGCGCTGCGCCACCCAGACGCCCCATCCCTTCGCTGCGATCAGGCTGCGGCAGTGGTCGGCCAACGCATCGCTTTCAACACGCGCCAGCGGCGCAGGGAAATAGCGCATCACCTGCGCGTCGGCATTGAGCGCGGCAAACGGCGCATAGTCCGCCTCGCGCCACTGGCGCAGCCGCAGGCGTTCGGTCTCGAAGGCGATGCCGTCGTCCATGGCTCAGTCCAGATGGCGCACGCGGTCGATGGCCTGCTCGATGCGTTCCACCGCGATCACTTCGAGCCCGTCGATCTTCTGTTTGGGCGCGTTCGCCTTAGGAATCACGGCGATCGTAAAGCCCAGCTTGGCGGCTTCCTTCAGACGCTCCTGCCCGCGCGGGCTGGGCCGGATCTCGCCGGCCAGGCCGACTTCGCCGAACACCACCAGGCCGCGCGGCAGCGGCTTGTTGCGCATCGACGAGTGGATCGACAGCAGCACCGCGAGATCGGCGGCGGGTTCGGTGATCTTGACCCCGCCCACAGCGTTGAGGAACACGTCCTGGTCAAAGCAGGCTATGCCCGCGTGCCGGTGCAGCACTGCCAGCAGCAGCGCCAGCCGGTTCTGCTCAAGGCCCACCGCCAGCCGGCGCGGGTTGGGCACATGGGCGGTATCGACCAGCGCCTGGATCTCCACCAGCAGCGGACGCGTGCCCTCCTGCGTCACCAGCACGCATGAGCCCGGCACGGTCTCTTCGTGCTGCGACAGGAACAGCGCCGACGGATTGCTGATGCCGCGCAGGCCGCGCTCGGTCATGGCAAACACGCCCAGCTCATTGACCGCGCCGAAGCGGTTCTTGAAGGCGCGGATCAGCCGGTGCGAGGAATGGGTATCGCCCTCGAAATACAGCACCGTATCGACGATATGCTCCAGCACGCGCGGACCGGCCAGGCTGCCTTCCTTGGTCACGTGGCCGACCAGGATGATGGTGATGCCGCTGCTCTTGGCAATGCGCGTCAGCTGCGCCGCGCATTCGCGCACCTGCGCGACCGAGCCCGGCGCGGAGGTCAACGCCTCGGAGTACAGCGTCTGGATCGAGTCGATCACCGCGACTTCGGGCTTTTCCACTTCCAGCGTGGCCTGGATCTTCTCCAGCTGGATTTCGGCGAGCAGCCCCAGTGACGGGCTTTCCACGCCCAGCCGCTGCGCGCGCAGCGCGATCTGCGCACCGGATTCTTCGCCGCTGACGTAGAGCACGCGGCGCTGGCCCGCAAGGTTGGCCAGTGCCTGCAGCAGCAGCGTGGACTTGCCGATGCCGGGATCGCCGCCGATCAGCACCACCCCGCCCGACACCAGGCCGCCGCCCAGCACGCGGTCGAATTCATCGATGCCGCTGGAAAAGCGCGGCACGTCGGCGGCATCGATCTCCGACAGCTTGCGCACCGTGGCCGAGGCCGCCAGCGGCTGGAAGCGCTTGTTCGCGGCGGACTCGGCCACCGTCTCCACCAGCGTGTTCCATTGCTGGCAATGCGGGCACTGGCCGGCCCAGCGCGGCGTGGTGCCGCCGCATTCAGTACATGTATAGACAGTCTTGGTCTTGGCCAACGGATGTCCTTGCAGGAAAAAACGAGCCGGGCCCACAAGTGGCCCGGCCGGCAGATGGCAAGTGCGCGGGCCAGCGCCCGCACCAACGCCCCGGATCAGGCCACGGCAGGCGCGGCGCTGTCCGAAGCCGTGATCGTCGCCACCGAGGTCGGCACGCGCGGGGCCAGTGCGCACATCAGCTCATAGCCCACCGTGCCGCTGGCTTGCGCCACCTCGTCGATCGGCAGGCCCTGGCCCCACAGCGTGACCGGGCTGCCGACCCTGGCCTTCGGGCACGGGGTCAGGTCCACGCACAGCATGTCCATCGACACGCGCCCGACCAGTTCGGTGCGCACGCCATCGACCAGCACCGGTGCGCGCTGCTCGCCCCAGCCCGACGCATGGCGCGGGTAGCCGTCGGCATAGCCGCATGCCACCACGCCGATGCGCATCGGCCGCTCGGCGGTGAACAAGGAGCCGTAGCCGACGGTATCGCCCGGCTGCAGGTCCTGCACCGAGATCAGTTCGCTGTGCAGCGACATGGCGGGCTGCAGGCCGGTGCCGGCAATATCGGCATCGCGCCCGGTCGGCGAGGCGCCATACAGGATGATGCCGGGGCGCACCCAGGCGCGGTGCGCCTGCGGGTGCCACAGCACTGCGGCCGAGTTCGACAGGCTGGCCTCCCCCGGCAGGTTGGCCGTAGCGGCGTCGAAAGCCTCGATCTGGTGGGCCACGCCTCGGGCACTATCCGCATCGGAAAAATGGGTCATATGGACGATACTGCCCACACAGGGCATGGCGCGTGCGCGCTCCCAGGCGGTACGGTAAGCGGCCGGATGGAAGCCGAGCCGGTTCATGCCGGTATTGAGCTTGAGCTGGATCGCCAGCGGTCCCTTGGCGCGTGCGCTTTCCAGCATGCGCAGTTGCTCGTCGCAATGGATCGCGGTGGTCAGGCGGTATTGTTCGATGACGGCAACATCCTGCGGCTGGAAGAAGCCCTCCAGCAGCAGGATCGGGCCCTGCCAGCCAAGGTCGCGCAGCAGCACGGCCTCGTTCAGGTCCAGCAGGCCGAAGCCGTCGGCGCCCCGCAGGGCGGCAAAGACGCGGCGGATGCCATGGCCGTAGGCATTGGCCTTGACCACCGCCCAGATGCGCGACTCCGGCGCCTTGCCGCGGATGATGTCGAGATTGTTGGCCAGGGCGGGTTGGTGGATGACAGCGTGGATGGGTCTTGGCATGGAAGTCACATCTCAGGAAGCGGACGAGCAAGCCGGCGGCGCCGCTGGCGGCGTGGGCGGCCGGCGCGGGCGCTGGAAGTACGGCTCTGTCTCAGTATCGATGGCGCAAACGTCACCTGTCGGTGTGCAGCAGCATGTTGCGGCGACTGGCATGCGGGAATGTGCGGAATTGGCACGCCCTTGTATCCCAGTCACCATATCGGTTCGACCACGCACCAGATCGGGGAAGACCCGGTCGGCTGGTCGCGATCGCAGCCGTTATTTGAACACATTCAGATGCCGTTGCCGGGGGTCATTGGGGAATCGGCACGGCAATCCGCTGTCAAAAAGAGCCCTTGCCGGGGTTCGGGAATGTCATGTTTTCGTGATATAAAGCCGGACGCTCCGGCCATGTTCTAAAAGCGAAGCATTATGTCAATGACTGTCAGGCAAGCCTCAAGGCGCCGCAGCGCAGCACCACAGACACAATTCGACACGGCCGCGGCACAAGGTTCCCTGCAAACCATGGCCTCCCCGGTGGGCGCCAGCCTGGCCAACCTGAGCGGAGCTCGCGATGGAGAAAAAGTCGACAGCATGAAGAAGGGTTTTTACACCATCATGGCCGCGCAGTTTTTTTCTTCGCTGGCCGACAATGCCTTACTGATCGCCGCCATCGCCCTTCTCACCGAATTGCATTCCCCGCAGTGGATGACCCCGCTGCTCAAGCTGTTCTTCGTTCTTTCCTACGTCGTTCTCGCCGCCTTCGTCGGCGCCTTTGCCGACTCCATGCCCAAGGGGCGGGTGATGCTCATCACCAACGCCATCAAGGTGGTCGGCTGCGCCATCATGATGTTCGGGCTGCACCCGCTGCTGGCGTATGGCGTGGTGGGATTCGGCGCGGCGGCGTACTCGCCGGCCAAGTACGGCATCCTGACCGAGCTGCTGCCGCCGGAGAAACTGGTGCTGGCCAATGGCTGGATCGAAGGCCTGACGGTGGGCTCGATCATCCTGGGCACCGTGGTCGGCGGCGCGCTGATTTCCGTGCACGTGTCAGGCATGCTGCTGCAGCTGGATGTCCCGTTCCTGAACACCGGCATCGACACCCCGGCCGAGGCCGCGATGGTGGTGATCATGCTGTTCTACGTGGTCGCCTCGATCTTCAACCTGTTCATCCCCGATACCGGCGCCCGCTATCCGGCGCAGGAAAAGAACCCGATCAGGCTGATCGCCGAGTTCGGCGACTGCTTCGTGGCGCTGTGGCGCGACAAGCTGGGACAGATCTCGCTGGCGGTGACCACGCTGTTCTGGGGCGTGGGCGCCACGCTGCAGTTCATCGTGCTGAAGTGGGCCGAGAAATCGCTGGGCCTGAACCTGTCCCAGGGCGCGCTGCTGCAGGCCGTGGTGGCCGTGGGCGTGGCCGTGGGCGCGATCCTGGCCGCGGCGCGCATCCCGCTGCGCAAGTCACTGTCGGTGCTGCCCTTTGGCGTGGCAATGGGCGCCACCGTGATGATCATGGCGTTCTACACCAAGGATGCAATGCCCAATGTCACGCTGGACGTGATGGGCCTGCAGATGCCGCTGTACATGGCCATTGCCTATGTGTTCCTGATGGTGGTGGGCGCCATGTCTGGCTACTTCGTGGTGCCGATGAACGCGCTGCTGCAGCACCGCGGGCACGTGCTGCTGTCGGCCGGCCACTCCATCGCGGTGCAGAACTTCAATGAGAACGTCTCGGTGCTGCTGATGCTGTGCCTGTATGCGCTGCTGATCAAGCTGAACGTGCCGATCGGCGTGGTCATCGTCGCACTGGGCCTGTTTATCTGCGTGACCATGGCGCTGGTGCTCAAGCTGCACAAGTACAACGCGCGCACCTTCAACTCGCTGGCGATGATCGGCGAGGACAAGCACCACTAGCCGGCGCAGCGAAGGTCAGGCCGCGTCCTGCGCGGCCTGCGGCCCCGGTCTTGGCGGCTCCGCCGCCCGCGCCAGCGCCCGCTCTTCCCACCCCGGCGGCACCACGAACCCGCGCGAGCATTCGCGCCACCAGCCTGGCGCCTCTGGCCCGGCCGGCTCCAGTTCGCACAGCATCACCGGAGATTCGCGCCGCCAGCCGTGGTCATGGCGCGGGTCGGCAAAGCGCTGCGCCAGCATCGCGCGCAGCGCGCCGGCTTCTTCCGTGCCGGATTCGGGCACCAGCGCGCCCGACAGCCAGCCGGTACGTGGCAGGCGGCACCAGCGCAAGCCGGGCCGAGCGGCTGCGCGGGCGGCCCAGTCATCGAGCGTGGACCACCAGCCGTGCAAATGGTCTGGCGCGATGCCCAGCGCATCCAGCCCCGGCGGCACCCGGCCATCGTGATAGAACAGCCAGCCCAGCAGGTAGACCTCGCTGCGGTCCACCGTATGTCCCAGCAGGGCCTGTGCCTCCGCGGTGCAGCCCAGCGGCAGCTGGCGGTGCACGATGTGGCCCAGCTTGTCGCCAAGGCGGTCGACCAGGTTCGGGCCGACGAAATCCTGCGCCCGCGCTACCTGGCTGTCGCCAGGCGCCATCAGGTAGAACTTGGCCGCCATCTCCCAGTGGACCACCGCGCCCGACGCCTGCTCGCGCCAGATAAAGTCCAGCTCACCCAGCGTGCGGATACCCTGCCGTCCTGCGCACCGCACCGGCACGTTGGCGGCCAGCAGCGACAGCCCCTGCATATGGCGCAGCGCAAAATGCAGCAGCCGCTCGGCATGGCGGCCCAGGCGCAGGCTGCGGCTGGCGGGATCCTGGTCGGGATCGTCGGCGGAAGGGGCGACGTGGCCGTCGGCCAGTTCGTCGATGGTGGCGGGCAGCGTGGCGGGGTCAGCGGCTTCCAGCCAGTGTTGCCAGGCGGCCAGCGTGCCGGCGGGCCAGCGCGCCGGGGCCGCGCCCGGCACCGCCGCCAGCAGCGGCGGCGAGAGCGTGGTCCAGGCCAGGTCGCGCGTGCGCGCCGACGCGGCGCGGCGCCACAGCGGCGGGCCCGACGGCCTGTTGCCGTCGCCGCCGCGGGTCAAGGAGAGGTCAGGCCCCAGCTCCCGCACGGTCATGGACCTCCCTGGCCAGGCACAGGTCTTCCCACGCGCGCGCCTTGTCGGTCAGGGTGCGCAGCAGGTAAGCCGGATGGTAGGTCACCACCACGGGGATACCTTCATAGCTATGTACGGTGCCGCGCAGCTTGCCGATGGGCGTGGTGCTGCGCAGCAGCGACTGCGCCGCAAAGCGGCCCAGCACCACGATCACCCTGGGCTTCACCAGCGCGATCTGGCGGCGCAGGAACGGCTCGCACTGCGCCACCTCCTCGGGCTCCGGGTTGCGGTTACCGGGCGGGCGGCACTTGAGCACGTTGGCGATAAACACATTGCGCCCGCGCGCCAGCCCGAGCGCGCCGAGCATATTGTCGAGCAGCTTGCCGGCCTGGCCCACGAAGGGCTCGCCCTGCAGGTCTTCGTTCTCGCCGGGGGCTTCGCCCACCAGCATCCATTCGGCCTGGCGGTCGCCCACGCCGAATACGGTATTGGTGCGGTGCTGGCACAGGCCGCACGCGGTGCAGCCGGCCACGGCGGCGTCCAGCGCCGGCCATTCCATGCTGGCAATGGCGGCTTCGCGATCTGCTTGCGCCGAGCCGGGTTCCGGGCCGGCCGGAACCAGAGCAGGCGCCGCCGGTGCCCGGGAGACCGGCGGCGCCACTGGCGCCGGCACCGGCATGGCGGGTTCCGCAGCCGGAGCGGCAACCACTGCGGCAACCTCGGCCACAGGCGCCTCGGCAACAGGCATCGCTGCCTGCGCCACGGCCACCTCCGGCGCAGCCTCTGCCTGCGCATCCGCGCGCTCGCGCGGCACCCATTCGGTCGGGATGCCCAGGACTTCCAGGAACTGTGCGCGGCGGCTCATGCCCTGCCCTCCGTGCCTTCATTGGCGGCGGACTCGGCCGGCCAGCTGCGGCGCAGCACCAGCGCATCCTCGCGCTTGCTGCCCAGGGCCGGGTAATAGCCCTTGCGGCGCCCGATCTCGGCAAACCCCGCCGCCTGGTACAGCGCGATCGCCCCGGTATTGGACGGCCGCACTTCCAGCAGCATGGTATGGATGCGGTGCGCGTGCGAGGTGGCCAGCACCACCGCCAGCATCAGCCGCCCCAGCCCCTGGCGCTGGCGCCGCGGCTCGACGGTGATATTGAGCAGGTGCATTTCATCGACCACCGGCATCAGCACGGCGTAGGCCACCAGCGTGCCAGCCGGGTCGCGCAGCGTCAGGCCGAGATGCCCGGACTTGACCGAGTTCTCGAAATTGCCGCGGGTCCACGGATGGCTGTAGGCACGCGCCTCGATGCCCGCCACGGCCGCCAGGTCGAGCGCGCTCATGCGGCCCAGCGCCCAGCCGTGCGGCAGCACCGGCATGGCGGGCACGGCCGGCCAGTGGTTGCGGGGATCGAGCGGATAGGCTGCACTCACGATGCGCTCCCGGTCTGGGCCGCGGCACGGGCGGCAGCGGCGGCTTCGCGTTCGGCGATGGTCTGCGCGACCTTGTCGCGCAGGTAGATCGGCATGGCCTGGTCGGCGTCGATGGCCTCGCCGCGCGCCAGTGCGCGCAGTGCAATCGCGATCATCGGCTGCGCATGGGGCATCGCCTCCGGCAGCACGCGCGCGGCACGCGCCAGGCCCGCCAGCCGCTCGCCGAAAACCGTCGAGGCATTGCCGGCCAGCCAGAAATCGCCGTCGGGCAGCGGCACGGTTTCCGGCGCGCTGACCTGCATCGGCGTGACTTCCGCCCATTCCCGCGCGCTGGCATGCCAGCGGAAAGCAGCGGAATAGGCTTCATCCATGCGCGCGTCCAGGGCCACCAGCACCGCGGTGTCGTCCGGCAGCGCCGGAGTAGCGGCGCGCGCGCGCTCGGCGCACGTCATCAGGGTATTGACCGGAACCACCGGCAGCCCGGCGCCGAAGGCCAGCCCCTGCGCCACGCCGCAGGCGGTGCGCAGGCCCGTGAACGAGCCCGGGCCGGCGCCAAAGGCAATCGCAGCGCAGTCCGCCAGCGCAATGCCGGCTTCGGCCAGCAGCTCGCCGGCAGCCGGCAGCACGCGTGCCGACGAGCGTGCACCAGTGTGCTCATGGCGCACCAGGCACTCGACTCCGGCACCCGGCACCGCACGTCCGAGCGCGACCGAGCACCACTCTGTAGAAGTTTCAACAGCAAGAATCCAGGACATGGCGCGATTGTATCCGGTGACGCCCGGAATCGAGGGCTTCTTCGGTTTTATACGGACGGCGCGGCGCCGCCGGGCGGCTATCATCGGCCTGCACTTTCGCAATCCAGACAGCACACACGGAGGAACCCCCATGAGCGACCTGCAGGCACGCTTCGACCAGGCCCAGATCGACGTCAAGCAACTGAGCGAGCGCCCCAGCAACATGTCCCTGCTGCGCCTGTACGCCCTGTTCAAGCAAGGCAGCGAAGGCGATGCCCACGGCGACAAGCCCGGCATGACCGACTTTGTCGGCCGCTACAAGTTTGAAGCCTGGGAAGCCCTGCGCGGCACCGCACGCGAACAGGCGATGGAGCAGTACATCGCGCTGGTGGAAGAACTGCGCAGCGGCGCAGCCAGCTAAGCCGGCGCAGCCAGGCCCGGCGGCCTCAGGCCGCCGGCACCGGCCGCGGCCGGATCCGCCACGCCGCGATCATCGCACTGGCAATCACCACGCCCACGGCCAGGAAGGTTTCATCGAAGGCACGGATGCGCGCCGCCTGCACGGCGGCGTCGCCGGCCTGGCCCAGCACCGCGCCGTGCTCCGCCAGCCGCCATTGCAGGCCCACGCCCGCCAGGCTCACGCCGATGGCGCCGCCCAGCTGGCGCAGGAAGTTGATGCAGCTCGAGCCCTGCGCGATCAGCGTGAAGTCCACCCCCCGCATTGCCCCCAGCGTCAGCGACGGCAGGATGCAGCCCAGCCCGATCCGCCCCAGCACCGCCAGCGCCACCAGCACCAGATATGGCGTGGAGCGCGAGCCCAGCGCCATCAGCAGGAACGACAGCGACAGCAGCGCCAGCCCGAACGACACCTGGATATGCGGCGCGATCTTGTGGGTGAAGCGCCCCGATATGGCGATCGTCAGCGCCAGCATCACGCCCGCCGGGAACAGCACCAGGCCCGCGCGCGACGGCGTGTATTCCAGCGCCATCTGCATATAGACCGGCAGCAGGTAGGTCGAGCCGAACAGCCCCGCGCCGTAGATAAAGGCCACCACCGCCCCGGCCGCGAACTGCCGGTAGCTGTAGAGCCGCAGGTTCATCAGCGGATGCGCCGCGCGCAGCTGCCACAGCACGAACGCCGCCAGCATCAGCACGCCGAAGCCCGACAGCGCCAGGCCCGCGGGCACGCTGTCGCGCATCTCGACCACGCCGTTGAGCAGGCTTACCGTGGCAATACCGGCCAGGCCCAGCCCGCGCCAGTCCAGCGGCTGGCGCTCGCCCATCATGATCGAGTCCACCGCCATGAAGCGCCGCGCCATCAGCACGCCGATCAGCGTCAGCGGCACCACCACGAAGAAGATCGAGCGCCAGCCGAAGGCCTCGACCAGGAAGCCACCCAGGCTGGGCCCCAGCGCCGGCGCCAGTACCACGCCAAAGCCGAACATGCTGATCGCCTTGCCCTGCTCGCGCTCTTCGAACACGCGCAGGATCAGGATATTGGGCAGCGGCTGCATAATGCCTGCGGCGACGCCTTCGGCCACGCGCATCGCGATCATCACGCCGTAGGTCGGTGAAAAGCCGCCAAAGAGCCCGCCCGCGCCCAGCAGCAGCGAGGCCCCCAGGAAGGTGCGGCGCAGCCCGTAGCGGTTCAGCAGCCAGGGCGTCAGCAGCATCGACAGCGTCATCGCAATCATGAAGCTGGCCGCCACCCATTGCGCCCGCTCCTGCCCCAGCACGAAATGCCGGCTCAGGTCCGGAATCGCTACGTTGATGATGGTGGACGAGACGATCGACGAGATCGTGCCCAGCATCAGCGTCACCAGCACCAGCCAGCGCA
The DNA here is from genome assembly GCF_016127575.1 of Cupriavidus necator. Classification (NCBI taxonomy): domain Bacteria; kingdom Pseudomonadati; phylum Pseudomonadota; class Betaproteobacteria; order Burkholderiales; family Burkholderiaceae; genus Cupriavidus; species Cupriavidus necator. Next base: position 3,258,443 of record NZ_CP066018.1, on the reverse strand, counting down.
GCCGCTCGCCGTAGCGCACACGCAGCGCCAGCCGGGTCGGCAGACCCGGCCGCTGGCCGGAACCCTCCGGCGTGGCGGGACCCTCGCTCACCCCAGCCGTCCGGTGTCAGCGATCTCGCGGATCTTGCGCACGGTGTCGATATCGGCCTCGTGGTAGGCGGACTTGACGATCTCGGCATAGCGGTCATCGCCGCTGGCGTCGACCGCCGGCATGGTGGTGTTGTAGACAAAGCGCAGCAGCAGCGCGCCCGGGCCCGGGGTCTCGATCGCCATGGTCAGCGTGCCGCCGGCATGCTCGGCCGTGGCCGCGGTTTCATAGCGCACCTGCCGGCGCGGCTCGAACACCACATGGTCATGGATCGACGCCTCGCCAAAATGCAGCACGCGATCGATCCAGTTGTCGCCGCGGCCGACTACTTCGGCGCGGTCCAGCCCCAGCACGAAGAGTTCGGGCGACTCGGCGCGCAGCACCAGCCCTTGCCACAGCTGGTCAGGCGTCAGCGGATCCAGTTGAGGATTGCCTGGATCGTTGATCTCAACCAAGTGCTCGAAACGCAACTTCATTCTCCAGATCGTCAGTAAGTCGATATTATGAAGTCTCCGCGTATTCGGGAGACCTTTTTGTCTGCGCGGTGCAACATGGCTTGACACGGACCATTGCCCTTTATCGACCAATATCCACGCCAACTGGAGTCCCGCATGACTGCCGCGCCGCTGGCCGAAACCGATCCTCTGCAGATCCTTGTCTACGCCGACTCGCTGTCATGGGGCATCGTGCCCGGCACGCGCCGGCGCCTGCCCTTCCCGGTGCGCTGGCCCGGCCGGCTGGAACTGGGCCTGAACGCCGACGGCGGCGCCCCGGTGCGCGTCATCGAAGACTGCCTGAACGGCCGCCGCACGGTCTGGGACGACCCATTCAAACCCGGCCGCAACGGCCTGCACGGGCTGGCGCAGCGCGTTGAAATCCACTCGCCGCTGGCGCTGGTGGTCCTGATGCTGGGCAACAACGATTTCCAGTCGATGCACCCGCACAACGCCTGGCACGCCGCCCAGGGCATCGCCACGCTGGTGCAGGCGATCCGCAGCGCGCCGATCGAGCCGGGCATGCCGGTGCCTCCGGTGCTGGTCGTCACCCCACCCCCGATCCGCACTCCGCGCGGGCCGCTGGCGCCCAAGTTTGCTGGCGGCGAACATAAGTGGACGGGCCTGCCGCAAGCCGTGGCCGAGGTCTGCACGCAACTGGGCTGTCCGCTGTTCGACGCCGGCACCGTGATCCAGAGCAGCGAGGTCGACGGCGTGCACCTGGATGCCGACGCGCACCTGGCACTCGGCGACGCGCTGCGCCCGGTGGTGCGGGAGCTGTTGCGCGGCTAGCGCGCCGTTCCTGGCACCTGGCTGGCCGGCTGAAACATCACTCCTGACAGCAGTTGTCAGGAGACCCGGCGCACAATGCGGCCGCTTTCACACGGAACGCCGCCAGGAGGCTGTCATGGAGTTGCTGATCAATATCGATGTCGACGATTTGCCGCGTGGCATCGACTTCTACGCGCAGGGGCTTGGCCTGAGGCTGAACCGCAAGCTGTTCGACGGCACCGTTGCCGAAATGCTGGGCGGCAACACCCCCATCTACCTGCTCGCCAAGCCCGCCGGCACCCGCCCCACCACCCGCGCCGATACCCGGCGCGACTACCGCCGCCACTGGACGCCGGTCCACCTCGACTTCGTCGTGGCCAACCTGGAACAGGCCATCGAACGCGCGCTGGAAGCCGGCGCCGAGATCGAGGACTGGCCGCAGGACTTTGACTGGGGACGGCAGGCAAGGCTGTCGGACCCGTTCGGCCATGGCTTGTGCTTTATCGAGTGGAAGGGCCAGGGATATGGGGCGGTGGCCGGCTGAGCCAGTGGCGCACCGTCACCGTGGCGCCAATGATTACCGGCAGCAGGCCGGCACCGTTTCGCGTCCCGGTGACTTTTCAGCGCAAGACTGGCCTGATCCTGCTGGACCAACTCCGGATCGTGGACAAGTCCCGGCTGGTCAGGCGGGCCGGCGGCCTGAGTGACAGGATCGTGGAAGACACCTTGCGGACATTGCGCGAAGTCTTTGCAGGCTGAGCCTTGGCACAGAAGCATTTAATGCCGGCCATCTGGCGTTGTTTGGATTCATAAGCTTATGAAAAAGAAATAGACGCCAGATTCATTCCCGCCGCGCCATCTTGACGCAATTGCGTTAATCTGTGGCCCTTGCCCCGGTCAGGCGATCCCTGCCCAGGCGACTGTCTCACTCGCCACATAACCAGAATATCTCCAGAACTCCTATGCGCAGCACGTCTCTCATCAAGCGCCTGGCGGTCGCAGTGTCCGCCCTTGGTTTTTTCGCCGCCGGCAGCGCGTCGGCCCAGGAACAGACCATCCGCGTCGGCACGGTCAGCGGCCCGGATGCCGAAGTCTGGCAAGTCGTCCAGAAAGTGGCCAAGCGCAATGGCCTGAACGTCAAGGTCGTCGAGTTCAACGACTACGTGCAGCCCAACGCCGCACTGGATGCCGGTGACCTGGACGCCAACAGCTTCCAGCACCAGCCCTACCTGGACAGCCAGGTGAAGCAGCGCGGCTACAAGATGCAGAGCGTGGGCTACACCTATATCTCGCCGCTCGGCATCTACGCGAAGAGCCTGAAGTCGCCGAAGGACCTGCCGCAAGGCGCCAAGGTGGCCGTGCCCAACGACCCGTCCAATGAAAACCGCGCCCTGCTGCTGCTCCAGTCGCAAGGCGTGATCAAGCTGAAGGCAGGCGCCGGCACCAACGGTGTCAACGCCACGCCGCTGGACGTGGCCGAGAACCCGAAGAAGCTGAAGCTCGTGGAACTGGATGCAGCGCAGCTGGCCCGCGCCCTGCCCGATGTCAGCGCCGCCGTGATCAACACCAACTACGCGCTCGCGGCCGGCCTGCAGCCGACCAAGGACGCGATCGCACTGGAAGACATCCACAGCCCGTACGCCAACATCATCGTCGTGCGCACGCAGGACAAGGACAAGCCGTGGGTCAAGAAGCTGGTGGCAGCGTACCAGTCTGAAGACGTGCGCCAGTTCATGAAGGCCCAGTACAAGGGCGCGATGGTGCCGTCGTTCTGATTGCCCGTGGCACATCCGGATCGCCGTAACGCAGTCCGGCCAGCGATGCTGCGTGTGCCCGCCGGAGGTGCTTGCAAATTTGTGAACCTTCGGTAAAATGCGCCGCTCACCTTGCCCAGGTGGCGGAATTGGTAGACGCACTAGGTTCAGGTCCTAGCGGTGGCAACACTGTGGAGGTTCGAGTCCTCTCCTGGGCACCAGAGATTCAAGCAGAAAGCCCGCACAAAAGTGCGGGCTTTTTGTTTTTTGCGGCCGCCAACGGATATTGAAGCGGTTCAGCGTTGTTCCGGCTGCCCCAGAACCGGCGGAGCCGGCGGCGGCAGCGGCGTGGCAACCGGCTCCAGTCCGGTCGTTCGCACGATCGTGGCTGCCGCCGGGGACGCCAGGAACCGAACAAACCGCGAAGCCGCCGCGCTCTGGTGGCCCGCCACCATCCCGGCGGAGAAGAAGACGTGCTGCTGCAGTTCGGCTGGCACCCGGCTGCCCGCTGCCACCTTGCCCTCCGATATCAGCTTGTCGAGACCCGAGTCCGCCAGGATCACCACATCGAAGGTCTCGCCGCGTGCCAGCCGGCTGGGGAAGCCAACCACGTGGTTGGCGTGCTGGCGCTGGTGGAAGCCCGCCTCGGCATGGCCGTGCTGCCGGGCCTGGCACTGCCACGCGATCATCCCCGCATGTGCGCCATCGCGCTGACCGAGCCTGCCGCGGACCTTGTCCTGGCGCTGATACGCCGTCGCGACCGGGCGTTGCAGCCTGCGGCCAAGGCGCTGTTTGACATCCTCACTTCCGACGCTGACGTGTCCACCGATTGACCAGCAGCAGCGGCCCACCGCAGCTCAACCGGATTTCTTGCGCCAAAGCCGGCCGAGGGACTTGCAAAATCCGCAGCGCGCTGTAAAATCCGGCGCTCACCTTGCCCAGGTGGCGGAATTGGTAGACGCACTAGGTTCAGGTCCTAGCGGTGGCAACACTGTGGAGGTTCGAGTCCTCTCCTGGGCACCAAGGTTTCAAAGCGAAAAGCCCGCACGAACGTGCGGGCTTTTTGTTTTGCCGCGACGGACTCGTCATTCATCCGCGCACAGCTTTGCCGCCGTCTGGTCCAGCTGCGCCTTCACCATTGCCAGCAGCGAATACACGTTGTGGCAACCCTCCGAACGCTCGCTCTCGATTTCAACCAGCAACAGGATGGCACTCAGCCCGGCGCTGATTTGCTCAAAGGACTCGATCGTGCCGGCCGGCACGATATGCCGGGGTCCTGAAGGGTGATGGGTAGACATTTGCATCGCGCTTATCTCCTACTAGCCAGAGAGAGCCCGCCTGCCCAGACGAGAAGAAGGTGGCGGGCCTGACAACGGGGGTGACATACCGGGGAACCTCAGCAGAAGAAGACCCGGCCAGCCTTGCAGCTGCCCCGCCCGGCCCGCCATGGAAACATGGTTGCCCGCGCGACTCTTGATTGAATGAGATCGAATCTGCCGAGGTTCTTTCGGGTTGTCACCCCCGCTCACCGAACCCTTCGGTGAGGCCTGCAGTTTCTCGCCCCCGCCATCGTGCGGCGATAAGACGTTTCGCATTCGCCACTCCCCGCCCCCATCGCCTACAGTATTCCTATCCAAGGGCGCGGCCGACCCGCCTGACCTAAGAACTGCGGAGAACCACCGTGGGCAAACTGCAAGAGCGTCGCCGTTTCCTGGGAGCCGCGCTGGGCGGCCTGCTGGTCCCTGCCCTGCCCGCCTGCGGTGGGGATGACGACGATCCGCCCAGGCCGCCCGGTCCGGTTCCCGAATCCCAGATCACCCAGGCCATCGCCCAGATCGACAAGCTGGCCGCTGACCTGATGGCCAGTTCCGGCGTGCCGGGCATGGCCGTCGCCGTGGTGCGCGGCAATCAAACCGTTTACGCCAAAGGCTTTGGCCGCAGGCTGGTAACCGACCCCGCGCCGGTCGATGCCGACACTGTGTTCCAGCTTGCGTCGGTGTCAAAGCCCATCGGGGCAACCGTGGTGGCCCGGCAGGTCGGCCGCGGCGGCATCAGTTGGGATACGCCGGTGCGCGCGCACCTGCCGTGGTTCGCGCTCGCGGAAGCGGAAGTCACGGAAGCCGTCACCATTGGCGATCTCTACGCCCATCGCTCCGGCCTGCCCGACCACGCCGGCGACCGGCTTGAAGACATGGGCTTCGACCGCCAGCAGGTGCTGACGCGCCTGCGCTACCTGCCGCTGCATCCGTTCCGGGCGGTCTATGCGTACACCAACTTTGGCATGACCGCCGCCGCCGAGGCCGTGGCCACCGCGGCCGGCATCGACTGGGCCACGCTGTCCGAGCAGGCCATCTACCAACCGCTGGGCATGGCGCGCACCAGTTCGCGCTACGCCGACTTTGCCGCGCGCGACAACCGCGCCCTCGGCCATGTCAGGATCAACGGCGCCTGGGTGCAAGGCATGGGCACGATGCCGGATGCGCAGTCGCCCGCCGGGGGCGTCAGCTCATCCGTCAACGACATCGCGAAATGGCTGGCGATGCTGCTCGCCAAAGGCGAGTTCGCAGGCCAGCGCATCGTCGACGCCGCCGCGCTGGCACCCGCGCTGAGCCAGCAGATGCAAAGCAGCCCGCCCGTCAGCGGACGGCCGGCCGGCTACTACGGCTATGGCTTCAATGTCGGCACGACCGAACTCGGGCTGGCCTCCTATAACCACTCCGGCGCGTTCGCGGTGGGCGCGGCCACCAACCTTACCGCGGTGCCGTCGCTGAACCTGGCCATCGTCACGTTGACCAACGGCTATCCCATCGGCGTCCCGGAAACCCTGAACGCACAATTCTTCGATCTCGTGCAGTACGGCGCCATCCGGCGCGACTGGGGCAAGATCTATGGCGATGCGCTTGCGCCGCTGCTGGCACCGGAAGGCCGGCTGGTCGGCCAGGCACCCCCGGCCAACCCGCTGCCGGCGCGCGCACTCTCGGCTTACACCGGCATCTACCAGAACGACTACTACGGTCCGCTGCAGGTGGCCGACCAGGGCGGCACGCTGGTGATGACGCTGGGCGCCACCCCTCTCACCTTGCCGCTGAGCCACTGGGACGGCGACGTCTTTACCTTCACGCTCAATAACGAGAACGCGACGCCGGGCACGATCTCGCAAGCGGCGTTCTCCAGCGACCGCGTGTGGCTGGAGTATTACGACCACGAAGGATTGGGCATGTTTGTCCGCTAGTACTGCAAGTTGCCAGGCCAATTCATCCAGGGAAGAAAGACCATGACCAGACTGCGCGCCGTTCTCCTCGCCACCGTCATCGCCCTGCTCGGCGCCTGCGCGGCGCCCACGCCGCCAGCGGAGGCCCGGCGCCCGATGCCGGCCGGCCAGCCCACCGCCGGCAAGGCCGAAGTGCTGTGGCTGGGCCAGGCCGCCACGCGCATCACCACGCCCGGCGGCAAGGTCATCGTGGTCGACCCATGGCTCACCACCAATCCCAAGACGCCGCCAGGCTTCAAGCAGCTCTCGGCGCTGGGCAAGGTCGACCTGATTCTGGTCACGCACGCCCACAGCGACCACCTGGGCGATGCCCCCGCCCTGGCCAGGCTGACCAACGCGCCGATCTACAACGGCGGCGGCCTGGGCCAGGCCCTGGTCAGCCTGGGCATGGTCCCGGCCGCGCAGGCGCAGCGCTTCGGCAAGAGCGGCACGGTCATGCCCTTTGGCCCGACCGGCCCCAGAATCACCGCAGTGCATGCCGAACACTCGTCGGAACTGGCGCTGAAGAACCCCGCCACCGGCAAGGACGAAACCCACTACGGCGGTGAGCCCGTCGGCTACATCATCGAGCTGGAGAACGGCTTCAAGATCTGGCACATGGGCGATACGGGACTGTTCGGTGACATGCGGCTGATCGGGGAGGTCTACAAACCCGATCTCGTGCTGATCCCCATTGGCGGCCATTTCACCATGGGACCGCAGGAAGCCGCCATCGCGGTGCGCGACCTGATCCGGCCGCGCTTTGCGATCCCGATCCACTATCAGACCTCGCCGCAGTTGAGCGGGACACCGGAAGCGTTCAAGGCGGCGCTGGGCGCTGGCGCCGCGGCAGGCGTGATCGTGCCGCAGCCGGGGGAGAAGGTGGATTTCTGATGCCGGGATAATGCTCACGCAACGCGATATCGCCGAATGACCTCCGGATCCGGGTCGATGCCCAGGCCCGGGCCAGCGGGTACCGCGATCATGCCATCGCGCGGCACCACGGCATCGCCAAGCACCTGCGCCTCCATGTCGAAGTAGCGCCATTCGATCATGGCCGCGGCATCCCCCAGCGCTGCCGTGGCATGCATGCTGGCCAGCAGCCCCGGGCCGTCGTAGAAGGTATGGACCATCACTTGCGTGTTGTGCGCCTCGGCCAGCGCAAAGACGTTGCGCAAGGCGCTGATGCCACCCATCTTGGCCGGGCTGGGTTGCACCACATCGACGGCGCCCACGCTGAGCAGGTGCTGGAACTCCATCAGCGTGGTGGCATTCTCGCCGGCGGCGACCGGGATGGCGCACTGCTGGCGCAGGGCGGCCAGTCCGGCATAGTTCTCCGGCGGCCACAGGGGCTCTTCCAGCCACCGTAGCGACAAGGGTTCCAGCGCGCGCGCCATGTCGATGGCCTCATGGAGCGGCCACGGGCAGTTCGTATCCAGCGTGATCTCGATGTCCGGGCCCGCTGCTTTGCGGGCGGCGCGGATGACCGCGAGGTCGACCTCGTGCAGCTTCAGGCTCCGGTAGCCATCGGCGATGGCGCGGCTGACATTGACCGCCATCGTTTCGGGATCGGCATACCGGATCAGGCTGGCATAGGCAGGCAGGCGGTCCCGGCGCGCGCCGCCGAGCAGTTGGTGAACAGGCAGCCCGGCCGCTTTGCCGCAAAGGTCCCACAGGGCGATATCGAGCGCGGACAGCCCGTAGAAGATGGCCCCGCTGCGCCCGAAGACATGGAACCTGCGTTGCAGGTCCAGGCCGATGGCATCGATCCGGGTTGCGTCCCGGCCGAGGCAGGCCGGCGCCAGCATCTGTTCGATGGCCGCCTTGACCGCCGGAATCCCCACGAAGCCGAAGGTCTCGCCCCAGCCAACCAGCCCATCGTCGGTCGTCACCTTGAGCAGCAGCGAGTCGGCGGCCTGCATCCCGGCGCCGCCCCAGACGCCCGCGGCGGAGACGCCGCCCACCGTGAACGGAATGCGCAGGACGATGGCTTCGATGCTCGCGATCTTCATGGCGCCCTCCCTCCGTTACCCGCAGTCCGCCCGTGCAACGCATAAGGCGATGCCGGGCAGAGTTCAATATAGGCGAGAAGGCAAGCAACCGAGTGACGGCGGGTCGCCTACTCGATCGTCACCTTCCCGTCCTTCACCAGCCTGGCGAACTTGACCGTCTCGTCCTGGATCCGCTTGGCAAACTCCTGCGGCGTGCTCGCCATCGGCTCGGCCCCGACCGCCACCATGCGCTGCTGGAAGTCCGGCGATTTCACGATCTTGACGATCTCGGCGTTCAGCCGGGTGACGATGGGCGCTGGCGTGGCGGCCGGCGCCAGCACGCCGAACCAGGTGCCGATATCGAAGCCCTTCAGCCCCGCCTCTTCCAGCGTCGGCACATCAGGCAGGACGCTGGAGCGCCGCGCGGTGGTCACGGCCAGGGCGCGCAGCTTGCCCGACTTGATGTGCTGCAGCACCGGCGTCAGGGTATCGAACGACATCGTCACCTGTCCGCCGAGCAGATCGGTGGTCAGCGGGCCACTGCCCTTGTAGGGCACGTGCAGCAGCGGCGCACCCGTGGCGGCCTGGAACTGGGTGCCGATCAGGTGCTGCGCGGTGCCGTTGCCATTGGAGCCATAGGCAAACTCCGGCGCTGCCTTCTTCGCCAGGGCCACCAGTTCGCTGACGTCCTTCGCCGGCGTCTTGGCGGCATTGATGACCAGCACGTTGGGCACCATGGCGACCGTGGCAATGGGTGCCAGGTCCTTCTGGAAGCTGTAGGGCAGCTTCTTGTAGACGCTGCTGGCAATCGTATGGTGGACCGCGCCCATCAGCAGGGTGTAGCCGTCCGGCTTGCCCTTGGCGACGTAGTCCGCGCCCACGGTGGCGCCGGCGCCGGGCCGGTTCTCGACGATCACGGGCTGGCCCAGGCTCTTCGACAACTGGTCGCCCAGCGCGCGGGCCAGCACGTCGGTAGTCCCGCCCGACGGGAACGGCACCACCACGGTGATCGGCTTGGCCGGCCATTCCTGTGCCAGGCAAGTGCCGCTGAGGATAAAGCCGGCTGCCAGCACGGCCACGCCGGAAATACGACGCACGAGTTCAGTACCACGCATGCTTTGTCTCCTGAATGTTCTATGTTTGCAGCCGGTCTTCGGCTGATTAGTGCTTGATAGCGCCTTGGCCCCCTGATGTCTGCCTGCTGGACCTGCGCGATGCGCAGCAGGTTGGCGGTGCCGGCCACGGTGAACGGCAGGCCGGCCGAGATGACGATCTGCTGCCGGCCACGCCGAACTGCTCCTTCAGCACGGTGTGGCTGGCCAGGTTGGTCATCTCCAGCACATCCACCACTTCATGGCAGAGCACCGCAGGCTCCAGAGGCGCGCGTCAGCAAGATCGCGCGAAAGTCGTTGACGTTGGTCAGCGTGGGGCCGGTGATGACGGCATCCCCCAGCGCCTCGAAAAATCCATGGCCGTCGTTGGCGGCCAGCGCATCCTGCGGACGCAGTCCGGCGCGCCAGGCACGTTCCAGCGTGTCGGGGCCGATCACGGCACCCGCGATCTCTTCCTGGCCGTCGACGCCGTCGGTGTCGCCCGCAATCGCATGAATGCCGGGTTCGCCGCGCAGCGTCAGCGACAGCGACAGCAGTAACTCCACGTTCCTGCCGCCCCTGCCCGCGCCCCGCACTGTGACCGTGGTCTCGCCGCCGGACAGCAGCACGCACGGTGCCGCAAACAGCTGGCCATGCCTGGCGGCTGCCAGCGCGATACCGCCCATGACCTTGCCGACATCGCGGGCCTCACCTTCGATGGCGTCGCCCAGCACGTGCACGGCGAAGCCTGCGTCGCGGCCCACCTGCGCCGCCGCTTCCAGCGCCAGCCGGGGCGTGGCGATGAACTCGGTGCGGATGCGCGGCAGGCGCGGGGCGCCGGACTTGAGCGTCTCGGCCGCGTCGGACGCCAGCACTGCCATCACATTGGGCGGAAGGTCGATCGCATACTGCTTGACGATGGCCAGCGCATCGGCGCGCGTGGTCGGGTCAGGCACGGTCGGGCCAGAGGCGATATCGATGGGGTCATCGCCCGGCACATCGGAAACCAGCAGGTTCAGCACGCGCGCCGGATAGCATGCGGCTGCCAGCCGGCCGCCCTTGATGGCGGACAGGTGCCGGCGCACGCAATTCATCTCCGAAATCGTGGCGCCGGACTTCAGCAGCGCGCGATTGACGCGCTGCTTGTCGTCGAGCGTAATGCCGGCAAGCGGCAGCGGCAGCAGCGACGATCCGCCGCCGGAGACCAGGCAGATCACCAGGTCGTCCTCGGCCAGGCCCGCCACCATCGCCAGCATGCGCTGCGAAGCGGCCAGCCCGGCATCGTCCGGCACGGGGTGAGCGGCCTCCACGATCTCGATGCGCGAGCACGGCACCGCATAGCCGTAGCGGGTAACCACCAGGCCTTCAAGCGGCCCGGGCCATGCCGCTTCCAGCGCGCTCGCCATCGCCGCCGAGGCCTTGCCCGCGCCAATGACGACGGTGCGTCCGCGCGGCGGCGGCGGCAGGTGCCGCGCCAGGGTCCTGGCCGGCTGGCCGGCTGCGACCGCCGCATCGAACATGCGCCGCAGCAACACGTTGGGCTCGGAAAATTGCAGGCTCACGAAACGGCCCTTGCGCTCAGGCGGCCTTCGCTTGCTGGCCAGCGGCAAGCAGGTCGCACACCGCCCTGGTCACTTCAGCGGTAGTCGCCTTGCCGCCCAGGTCGCCGGTGTGCAGCGCGGGGTTGGCGGTGACGGCTTCGACGGCCTGCATCACGCGCTGCGCCGCCTCGTTTTCGCCCAGGTGTTCCAGCAGCATGACCACCGACCAGAAGGTGCCGACCGGGTTGGCCAGGCCCTTGCCCATGATGTCGAAGGCCGAGCCGTGGATGGGCTCGAACATCGACGGGTAGCGGCGCTCCGGATCGATATTGCCGGTCGGGGCGATGCCCAGGCTGCCAGCCAGCGCCGCCGCCAGGTCGCTCAGGATGTCGGCATGCAGGTTGGTGGCGACGATGGTGTCCAGCGAGGCCGGACGGTTCACCATGCGCGCCGTGGCCGCATCGACGAGTTCCTTGTCCCAGGTAACGTCCGGGAAGTCCCTGGCTACCTGCACGGCCACCTCATCCCACATCACCATGGCGTGACGCTGCGCGTTGGATTTGGTGATCACCGTCAGCAGCTTGCGCGGACGCGACTGGGCCAGCTTGAAGGCAAAGCGCAGGATGCGCTCCACCCCTACGCGGGTCATCATGCTGACGTCGGTGGCCGCCTCGATCGGGTGGCCCTGGTGCACGCGGCCGCCCACGCCCGAATACTCGCCTTCCGAGTTCTCGCGCACGATCACCCAGTTCAGGTCTTCCGCGGCGCAGCGCTTGAGCGGCGCATCGATGCCGGGCAGGATGCGCGTCGGGCGCACGTTGGCGTACTGGTCGAAGCCCTGGCAGATCTTCAGGCGCAGGCCCCAGAGCGTGATGTGATCGGGAATATGCGGGTCGCCGGCGGAGCCGAACAGGATGGCATCCTTGTCGCGCAGCGCATCCAGGCCGTCGGCGGGCATCATCACGCCGTGCTGGCGATAGTAGTCGCCACCCCAGTCGAAGTCTTCGAACTCAAAGCGGAAGTCAGCACCGGCAGCCGCCAGCGCCTCCATCACTTCACGGCCGGCCGGCACCACCTCCTTGCCAATGCCATCGCCGGGGATCGTTGCAATGCGGTACGTCTTCATCCGTGTCTCCTGGTCCAGATCGATTCAAATACGAGTTGAGTGCATGGGGCGGATTCTGGGCCGTGGACAAGGTTTTGGATCGCTTGTAGAGTTAAACCATTGTTAACCTGAAATTAAAGATGGAATGGCGCTATCGTCCGGCATCCAACCGTCAGAACTGGGATTCTTCACGTCGGTGGCCACGGCAGGCAGCCTGAGCGCGGCCGCGCGCGACCTTGGGATCACTACCGCCGCGGTCAGCAAGCGGCTGGCGCAGATGGAAGCGCGCATCGGCATGCCGCTGGTGACGCGCACCACGCGGCGCATGAGCCTGACGCCGGAGGGCGAGGTCTACCTGGAGCACGCGCGGCGCATCCTCAGCGAGATCGACGACCTGGACCAGATCCTGACCCGCTCAAAGGGCCGGCCGAGCGGCCTGCTGCGGGTCAATGCCACGCTGGGGTTCGGGCGCATGCATGTGGCGCCGGTGATTTCCGAGTATGTCGCCACCTACCCCGAGGTCGATGTCCAGCTCCAGCTGTCCGCCGACCCGCCGCCGCTGACCGAAGATGCCTTCGACGTCTGCGTCCGCTTCGGCCAGCCGCCCGACGCCCGCATCGTGGCCCGGAAGCTGGCGCCGAACCGGCGCCTGCTGTGCGCCTCGCCCAAGTACCTGCGCAGCCACGGCACCCCGCACACGCCCGCCGACCTGCGCCAGCACAACTGCATCGGCATCCGCCAGGGCAGCGACGCCTATGGCGTGTGGCGCCTGACCTCAGGCAAAGGGACCAAGGCGCGGACCGAATCGGTCCATGTGCGCGGCAACCTCACCACCAATGACGGCGAGATCGCGGTCAACTGGGCGCTGCAAGGCCACGGCATCCTGATGCGCGCCGAGTGGGACATCGAGCGGTTCCTGCGCAGTGGCCGCCTGGTGCAGGTACTGCCGCAATACGCGACGCCCGAGGCGGACATCTATGCCGTCTACCAGCAGCGGCACCAGCTGTCGTCCCGGATCCGGCTGTTCGTGGAATTCCTGGCGGCCAGGTTCAGTGAGTTTGGGAAGTAAACGCAGCAGGTTGTTTTCCGGCGTCCGGGCCGCCAGGCGTGTATTCGAATCTACCGGTTGAACGACCGGAAAGGGACAGAAGCGCCCAAACCCCGGGCCCGCGCCGCCCCCTGTGGAATCCCCACCGACGGCCCACAGATCACGATGGACCGCCTGTGCTGGCCGTTGGTCCACGGAGTGGGCGAGTGTATGCAAATTCCGCCATGGGCGGAACGCCCCGTTCGGGGGAAAAAAGAGACTAACGAGATTCGCTGCGGCACCAGAAGCGGACTGCGGTGCGGGCCCGGGCCAGCTAAATCGATCTTCACTTCAGATCTGAACGCAGCTTATGTGGGACGTTCCCCGCCCTTGACACGCGCTACCAGGCTTCCGTCCGGCCCAGGGCCGCGAGCAGTCGAGCGTTCAAGCAGGCGAAAGCAACTCAACCCCTATTGGCTCTCGATCCACTGAATCGCGAAGCGCATCAACTCCTTGCCGTTGGGGATGTCCAGCTTTTCCTTGATGTTGGCCTGATGCGCCTCGATGGTCTTGACGCTGCGATTCAGTTTCCCGGCGATCTGGCGGGTGCTGAAGCCAAGCCCGATCAGGTGCAGGACTTCGAACTCCCGTTCCGACAAGCTTGCGATCGAGCCCGCGCGGCTTCTTTGAGGAGCCTTCAGGGCCCGCGCCAGCTTGTCATGCATGGCGGCGCTCAGGTAGACATTGCCTGCCAGCACCTCGCGGATGGCATTCACAATATGCTCCGTGGCCTCGAGTTTCATCAGATACCCGTTGGCGCCTGCGCGCAGTGCGCGTTCGGCAAACAGCGTTTCGTCATGCATGCTGAGGACAAGGATTGCCAGCCTTGGATAGTGTTGCCGCAGCATCCTGACAAGATCCAGGCCGGAGTTCGAGTGCAGGCTGAGGTCGACAACGGCCACGTCAGGCTGGCAGGCCATCAACGCCAGAGCCTCTTCGGCACTGCCGGCCGCACAGCAGACGTGCAGGTCCTCATGCAGATTCAGCATTTGGCTTAACCCCTCGCGGATGATGGGGTGGTCATCCACGATCAGGATCTGGGTTGCGCGGCCCGGGCTAGATGGCTTCTGTTGCATGGCCCGGACTCTCTGGTATCGGATAGCTGATGGCAACCGTGGTGCCGCCCAGAGCATTGCGGGTGATCGTGCAGGAGCCGCCCAGGAGGCTCGCCCGGTGACGCAGGTTGTGAAGTCCCAGTCCCGAGGCACGCTCCATTTGCTCCGGGTCCACCCCCACCCCGTCGTCACTGATGGAAAGCCGCTGCATCCCGCCTTCGCGCTCAAGGTCGATCCCGATGTGGTGTCCCTGGCTGTATTTCAGCGCGTTGTTCACGGCTTCCTGCGCCGCACGATAAAGGTTGATCTGCATCGGCGGATCGAGCAAGTCCACGTCCGAGCCGATGCGCAGCGTGCAGTCAATGCCATCCAGCGCGCAGGTCGTCTGCGCCAGCCTCTGCAGGGCGAGCGCAAGGCCACCGGATTCCATGGCGACCGGGTCCAGGCCGTGGGCAATCTTGCGAGTCATCAAGGACGCCTGCTTCACCAGTCCGACGATGGTAGCCGCGTCCGCCGCAGCCGGGTGGCCATGCTTCTGCAGCGTTTGATTCAGGCTCGTGCAGTAGAAGCCCAGGCTGGTGAGGTGCTGCCCGAGGCCGTCATGCAGCTCCCGGCCGATGAGTCTCTGCTGCTGGTCGCCGATCCGGATCAGCTCCGCTTCCAGCAGGCGACGCCGCGCCATCTCCTGCTTCAGTTCATGGTTTGCCCGCTGCAGGTCCCGGGTTCGCTCCCGCACGCGCCCCTCCAGTTCGATGTGGGATGCCTGCAGCAGGCTATGGACGCGCTTCTCCTGGGCATGTGCCGCCACCAGCAGCAGCCCGGTGACTGCCACGACGTTCGCGAAGGCGCACCATCTCACAAGGCTATCCACTGGAGACACTGCGGCAAAGGGACCGGTGCCGTTGGTGGTGCCCCAGATGGCAACGATCGAGACCAGCAAGGTTGCGAAGGTGGTGCCAAGGTGATCGAAACGCAGAGCCGCCCAGATGATGAACGGAAGAATCGCCAGGGCTGAAGGGTAGTAGCCGTGCCCGGCAAGCTCGGGAGCGCCGAAGATGAGGTAACTTGCCCAGAGCATGGCAACGGTCAGTCCGCACGCTTCCACGGCCTGCTTTGTGGAGTGCACAGGGCCAGGACTCGCAAGCAGGCTGAGCAGGGGCGGAGCCACTACCAGCACCCCCATCATGTCACCGAGCCACCATTCCAGGACTGCTTTGCCGTACTCGGAAGCCGACACCCGGCCCCCGCCAAGGAGAGCAGTCGCACCAATCAGGGCACTCACTGCTGTGCTGACTGTCGCGGCCAGGATGATGAAGGCCAATACGTCCCTGACGCGGTCGAGGGTAATCCGGAACCGGGCCACGCGCGTCAACAGCAACGTGGCAGTCAAGGCTGCAGCCGTCGCGCCGAAGCCAATCAGCGCGGCCATTGGCAGTGGCACGCCGACCGACATATTGGCAAAAAAGGAGCCAATGGCAATTCCCGGGGCAGCTGCGAAACCCATGACAAGGAGCGCAACCAGGGCCACGCCGCTGGCAGGCCACACCAGAGACACCGCACCGCCCACTACTGCATAAGCCAGTCCCAGCTTTGCACTTGCGAAATACGCCAAAGCGACAAGTCCGGTATGGACGAAAAGTCTGAGCCTTAAGTTGCGCGGGACAATAAACATGGTTCGCTTCAAACCCCCGGGAACCGACACTGTCACATCCAGTCATTTCTGTGGTTAAACGGAATGACGACACTCTTGCGAAAGTGAATGTTCCATGCACCTGCGGCAAATCACGAGCCTGCACCGAATCGATGCAAGGCGAAGCGCTGCAAAACCATGGTGCCACAACACTACTATGAATCTACGCCAGAACTCCCTTGCGCGGTAAGAGTTGCCGGATGGATTCGATCGCCACCGTGCAGTAATGCAGGACTGAATCTGCCTGCCCACCGGCTAGGGCAATCCCCTAGCCTCTTTTCGGAAAAAAGCCCGATTCATATGCTTGTCGCCAAGGCCTACATTTCATTGCACTTGTGCGAAGTTGCGACCCTCAAACTGAAGCGAAAGAAGAATCGTTTCGGTGTTTTTGCAACGACCTGAAATGGAGGTAAGAAAAATGGTAAAGACAGTCATACTGCTCGCTGCGGCGGGTGCGGCGCTTAGTGCCGGAATCGCCTATGCCGGCATCGGGACGCGGGATGTCTACACTGACGGCGCCAGCGTGATGGGGCCGCGAGACCCATATTCCGATGGGGGCAAGACCACAAAGTTTGACGTCTATTCAGACGGGGCGAAAGTCTCGGATAGGCGCGACGTGTACACCGATGGCGCGAGAATCACCAACCGCGATGGACTCGTTGACCACAGCATGTAAGGAACTACAGAAAAGAGTGTCCCCTCAAAAAATTCGTGGCCGGGACTCAGCGTCTCCGGCCACAGACCAGCACCTCCCCCAAGTAACAGCCTCGGGGGATTTTTTTGCCGTGAGCGGAGCGGTATTGCCGAGGCCGCTGCAGCAGTCAACAGCAAAAAAATCGCTCCGACCGATGGCCGGATTTCAGTGCGGCCATGATGTCGCCAGTGTGCGGCTCCGCTGTCGGGGTTGCACCTTACGGAGTGCGCTTGCGCTGAAGCGCCACCCCCTGCTCGAGCAGCTTTTCGATCTGTGATTCCGTAAGGCCCGCCTCGCGCAGCACCTCCACCGTGTTCGCGCCGATCTCTTGCGGAGCTTCACGGTACGTTGCCGGCGTGCGGCTAAGCTTGACCGGCGAAGCGACCGACTTGAATTTTCCAATTTCAGCCACCATGCCCCGGTGTGCCGTGTGCGGGTGGTTCAGCGCCTCGACCACGTTGTGGATGACACCGCACGGCACGCCAACTGCCACCAGGCGTTCGAACAGCGACTGCGCTTCGAAGCGGCTGAAGGCGGCCTCAAGATCGCGCTTGAGCTCGAAACGATGCACGGCTCGCTGAGCATTGGTTGCGTAGCGCGCATCGACCGCCAGTTCCGTTCGGTCCACCGCTTCGCACAGCCGCTGAAACTGGCCATTGTTGCCGACCGCGAGATAGATGGGCTCGGTGGCAGTGGCATAGGTGTCGTAGGGCGCGATGTTCGGATGGCCATTGCCAGACCGCATCGGAGCCTTGGCGGTGAAGAGCGTGTTGATGGAGTGTGGGTATAGGGAGAACAGAGCGTTGTCATACAGTGCCGACTCAATGGACTGTCCTTTACCGCTGCGCTCACGCTCATGCAAGGCCAACAACACCCCGATCACGGCGCTCAGACCAGTCGTCACATCGACGATCGGCACCCCAACGCGCGTGGCCGTTCCATCCGGGTCACCGTTGATGCTCATGATGCCACCGAGCGCCTGTACCGCGGCGTCGTAGCCGGGCAGCCCACCGAGCGGCCCCGTCGCACCGAAGCCCGTGACACGACAATGGATCAGCCTTGGAAAGCGCAAGGAGAGCACGTCGTCGTACCCCATCCCCCAACGCTCCAGGGTGCCGACCTTGAAGTTCTCGATAAGCACGTCCGCTTCGGTGAGCAGCTGCATCAGTACTTCGCGTCCTTGCGGCAACGCGAGGTCGAGGCACACAGTGCGCTTGTTGCGATTGATGCCCGCGAAGTACGAAGCCATGCCAGCCTCATTAAAGGGCGGCCCCCAGGTGCGCGTCTCATCGCCCATCGGACCTTCCACCTTGATCACGTTGGCACCGTGATCCCCGAGGATCTGCGCACACAGGGGACCACCAAGTACGCGGGACAGATCCACGACCTTCAAGCCTTCCAGCGATGCCATGATTTCCAACCTCCGAAAAGTTGACGTTCGACGCGTGTGGTTCAGTTCGCCGCAAGCGGCGGCAGTTCGGCCCCCACGTTCCAGAGCGCCGGCCTGCGCTCCCGGGCGGCTGTCACGCCTTCCACCGCTTCGGAGCGCATCTGCTGCGCAAACTTGACGGAGGCAGTGTCCAGGTAGTGCGTCAATGCCTCGTGCGACTGTGCCGAAAGTGGGCGCATCTGCGTCAGAAGGCACTTGGTTGCAGCGCTGGCTGCGGGTGCCGTGGCAACGACGGACCCCAGAATTTCCCGCACGCGCGCAGGCAACGCCTCCTCGGATTCGGCAAGGTAATCCAGCAACCCGAGACGGTGGGCCTCCGCGCCATCGATCCGTTCACCGGTGAGCATGAGGCGGCGCGCTACTTGAACGCCAATGCGTGCGCTGACGAAAGGCAGGATTTGCCCGGGCACCAGGCCAATACCGGCCTCTGGAAAGCCGAACCGGGCCGCGGGTGAACCGATGGCGATATCCACCGCGCATACAAGGCCCGCGCCTCCGCCCATGGCTGCGCCGTGCACACAGGCCACCGTGACCTTCGACGACCGGATGAGCCGGGCAAGGAACTCGCCATAGCGCCGGTTACCCACCGCGATGGGATCCTGGCCATCCGCGCCGGGCTTGACCGCCAGGCGGTCCGAGATATTGCCGAGATCCCCACCAGCACTGAAGGCCTTTCCCGCTGCGGTGAAGAGGATGATCCGCACGTCATCCATTTGCTCGGCCTGATCAACCGCCTTTGACAAGGCCGCAACCATGTCGGCGCCCAGTGGATTCCTCGCATCGGATCGGTTAAGCTCGATGCGAAAAACGGCTCCGTGAACGACGGTGCGAACGAACGGTGCGTCCGTGATGACAGACGGCCCTGTAGCTTCGATAGGTGTGGAGGATACGCTGGAAGTCACGCTGTTCAATCCTGAATGTTAATGTTGGGAATCACGACAACTTGCAAGCGGCAGCCGCAACGCTATTCGACATGAGCTTTCGCAACCTTGACATCGGCCTGCTTCGCACGTTCGTTGCCGTGGCAGAGAAAGAAAACTTCGCTGTGGCGGCAGAGCAGGTCTTCCGCACCCAGGCGGCCGTGTCGCAGCAGATGCAAAAGCTGGAGACCGCGCTCGACTGCGTGTTGTTCGAGCGCGTTGGACGCAGCAAACGCCTGACCACGGCGGGCACCAGGCTCCTGGACTACGCGCGTCGCATCGTCGGCCTGAACGATGAGGCTTATCGCGCCATGACCCAGAGAGCCTTCGACGAACCGGTGAAAGTCGGAGCTTGCGCGGATGCCGTCGACTCGCTCATTCCCGAATACCTGAAGATGTGTGCAGAGGTTTTTCCCGGCCTGCGCGTGGACATCCAGGTTGGCCGCCGCCGTTGGCTGACCTCGTCCCTGCGCCGCGGCGAGATTGACCTGGTCGTCATGCTTGACCCTGTGCCCAACCCGGAGTTCGATCAGGTCGTGCTGCGCACCTCTCCCGTAACCTGGATCGCAGGCGCGCGATACCACCATCAGCCCGGCGCGCCGGTACCGCTCGTGCTCATCGAGGGGGCCTGTCCGTTTCATAGCATGGCAATCAAGTCCCTGTCGGACGCGAACATCCCCTGGCGTGTCGCTTTCCAAACCTCGACGCTGGCGGGTATCCGGGCGGCATTGCGAGCGGGCATGGGGGTCACGCCTCGCACCGTGGAGATGCTGGCCCCTGACCTGAAGGTCCTGGACCCTCACGCCGGCATGCCAGCGCTGCCGACCATCAGCTACCGGCTCTATGCGCGCACCGACAAGCTTAGCGAGAGCGCACTGGGCATCAGCCGCCTGATCTCGCCGCGCTGAACGTGCTATGGGCTTCATGGCTGCTGCATTCCCGCGTCAATGATGATTTTTCCCCAGAGCTTGGTGTCGCGCCGCTGCAACTCCTGCAGATGCATCGGGGCAACCTTGGCCGGAATCAGGCCCTTGCCGATGAGGAAATGACGACCATCGGGCGAGTCCAGCGTATCGGCGATCCAGCGCGACAACAGCCTGGCCACAGGCTGGGGCGTCGACGCGTTAGCGCTCCAGATGCCGATCCACGAACTGACGTCAAAGTCCGGGAATCCGCTTTCCGCCAGTGTCGGCACATCAGGTAATGACTGCACTCGTTCGGAGCTGGAGATTGCCAGGGCGCGCACGGTTCCGGCCTGGATCTGCGGCAGCGCGGTGACCATGTCGCACAGGTAGTAGTCGAACTGGCCGCCAAGCAGGTCCGTCATGGCCTGGCTGCTGTTCTTGTACGGAACGCTGACTGCCTTGACGCCTGCTCGTTGCTTGAACAACTCCCCGCTGATACGGCCTCCCACGTTGGCGCTCGCAAAGGAAAGCGGATTGCTCTCCTTCCTGGCCCATGCCAGGAACTCCTTGAACGTTGCTGCGTGAACACGCTTTGGATTCACGAGCAACACGAAGGGTGTGCTGGCCATTGTGGCCAGCGGCGTGAAGTCCGCTTCCGGGTCATAGGGAAGTTTGCGGTAGATGGTGGCGTTTGCCGCGTGCGTCGATGAGCCGGACACCAGCAGCGTGTAAGCATCGGTCGACGCGCGGACTGCAGCGTCGGCTGCAATGTTGCCGTCAGCACCGGACTTGTTTTCTACGATCACGGGCTTGCCGGCACGCCTGGAGAGTCCGTCGCCCACGAAACGCGCGATGCTGTCCGAAGCCCCGCCGGCTCCGTAAGCAACGATGATGCGCACCGGCTTGTCGATGCGATCAGTGCCGGGAGTGGACGTTGGCTGGGCGCTGGCTGCAGCGCCCCACAGGATGGCACCCAGCGCGCTCACGGCGACGCGGCATCGTCGCTTGGCGAGCCGCCGCGTGGTGCTCTGAGCTTGGTAGTCCGGTTGCTGTGTCGCTTGCATGGCTCATGTCTCCTGGTTCGTTGTCGGTCGCAAAGTGCCCTGCCGCCCGGTCAAGGTGTGGGCGCTGTCCCCGCTGTCCCCGCCGCCGTTTCTGGCAGAAGGTCCGCGGGACATTCGATTTCCATGTCCAGCAGCATCTGTGCATAGCACTTGCCCAGCGGATCGGAACGCAGGCTGCAGGAACCACCGCCACCCAGTGCCTTTTCCAGTACAAAGTTGAAGGCGCCGATTTCCGGCAGTTCGTAGCGTTTCACCGGGCCTTCAATCAGATGCGCAAAGTAGTCGCGTACCCTCTGCGCCGTCGCCTGCGCGCTGACCACAGGCAGCCACGCAGGATCGCGCACCATCAATCCGATGTTGGCATCGTTGCCTTTGTCGCCGCTGCGCCCGACCGCCAGTGTGCCGAGCGGAATACGCACGAGGCCGCGCGCGTCCTGCCGCGGCTCGTCCCCAGGCGGTCTCCGGGGCGTGTGCGAAGTCATTGCCGGCCGCTCCGAGGGCACACCACACGCCGGCACCGCCACCGTTGTCGCCGGCTCGTCAGCCAGCCTCCATTGCACCGTCACCTCCTGCTTGGGGAGCAGGAACGAGGCCGTGCGGATCACACTCTGGATATCCGAACGCCCGCCAAAGTGGCTGCGCGTTCCCGGCCCCATGGAGGTGCCGGCTGACGCCGCCTCCTTCTGCAAGAACGTCAACGCTTGCTTGTCATCGTGCTGGGCAGCAATGCGCAGCACCACCTCCCGGCTGTCTCGTACGCGACGATGCGGCCCGTACATGGATTCGGCGCCTAGCAACTCCACCAGGGTGTCGCTGTAGTCGGCATGGCCGGCCTTGGCCATCAGGCCGCGGCTACGCGCCAGCAGCGCTTGCGCCGTACGCTCGGCCTTCTCCAACGCCCGCTGTCCGCGAATGGCCATCATCAGTGCAATCTGGTAGCCCTGCTGGTAGGTCGCTGTCACCTTGTAGCAATCGCCGGGCGCCCTTCCCCGCGCCCCACTGACGCGCACGCGGCCGCCACTGGCTTCGAAGCCCGGCAGGTCCTCGATGCGGACCTCGGAGAAATCGCAGACCACATCAGGCAGCGCATAGGCCTGCGGATCACCGATCTCGTAGAGCAGCTGCTCGCCCACGGTCTGGCGCGTCACCAGTCCGCCCGCGTCACACGGCTGGTAGAGCTCGAATACGCCGTCGGCTGTCATGCGCACCAGCGGGTAGCCAATGTTGGTCCAGTCCGGTACGCGCTCCCAGTCCGTGAACAGCCCGCCCGTGGCCTGCGCCCCGCACTCCACCAGGTGGCCTGCAAGGCTGCCCTGCGCCAGCCGGTCGTAGTCCTGCATCGACCATCCGAACTCGTGGATGGCAATGCCAAGCAGCGCGGCACTATCCACGCAACGGCCGGTGACGACAATGTCCGCGCCGCCGTCCAGTGCCTCGGCAATGGGCAGGGCACCGAGGTAGGCATTGGCCGACATCAACCGCGGGAGGCTGGCATCGGCCTCGTCACCGGGCCAAGGCAGGAATCTCCCCTGAAGTGCCAGCACGTCGTCGCCGGATACGATCGCCACCTTCAGCTCCAGCCCTTGCTCTCGCGCCAAGGCAAGGATGGCATCGCGGCAGCCTGCCGGGTTAAGGCCGCCTGCGTTGGACACCAGGCGCACCCCATGCTGCTTCAGAGCCCGCAGGTTGGGCCTCAGCGCCGCGCTGACAAAATCCGTTGCATAACCCAGCTCCGGCGCCCGAAGGCGCGCTCGCTGAAGGATCGCCATGGTGGTCTCGGCCAGGTAGTCGAAGACGAGGTAGCCCAGTTCCGGCTCCTGCAGCAATTGCGGGACGGCAATCTGCGAGTCGCCCCAGAATCCCGATGCGCCGCCAATGACAACCGCGCGGCCGGACTTTGCGTTTTGGCCCATTCATGCTCTCCTGTAGTGTGTGCGGACGTGCTTGTGGTCGTGCCCCGCGGGTCCGATCTGCGTTTCGGCTTCCGTGCAGTCAGGTCGCCTCCTGGGCTTGGATGGCACCCTCCTCGGCGCCCGTGCCGACTTCGATCAGCACCTGGCCGGCATTGAGCTGCATGCCCTCCTGGACAAGCAGGCGCGCAATGCGTCCCGTGCTTGGCGCGGCCAGGGGCATTTCCATCTTCATGGACTCCATGACGGCCAGGGTCTGGCCTCGCTCGACGGCGTCGCCCTCACCCACCATGACGGCGATCACGCGCCCGCTCATCGGCGCCCGCACGCTGCCTCCCCGCGCCTCGCCGTCGCTGGCCTCGAAGCGCGCCAGCCGCCTGAACACGAAGGTATCCGCGCCATCCTGCAGCCACCATTCGTCGCGCCGAGGCGAGTCGCACAGCAGCTGGCGGTACACGCCATCGACGGCCAACCCGAGCGTGCCGCCATGTCCCCGGGCTGAGCCGGCGATCGGCGCCCAGTGCACATTGCCGACGCTGCAGACAGGCTCGTCGTCACACGCTTCGGAACGCTTCCCGTCGCGCGCGGGCACCGCTGCGCCAGCCCGGAAGCTGATGAGAACTTCGCCCCCGTCATCGGACGGCCGCAGTTCGACTGCGCTGGCCGTCCCTTGCGCGGCGGCGCCCGCGTTGAGCGCATGGGTCGCGTCCACGAGCCACAACGCCCGCGTCTGCGCCGGGCCAGCCGGCAGCCGGCGAATGCCAGATGACTCGCGGCCGACTGCGCCTGACAGCAGCAAGGCCGCCGCGGCGCGTGCATGCACCGACGGCTGTGCTCGCCAGGCCGGGCCGCCCATGTCTTCGCCCGCCAGGAAGTCGGTAGTGACTTCACCGGTCACGAAGCGTGAATGACGCAGACAGCGGGCGAGCAGGCCAAGGTTCGTTCGGACGCCCAGCAGCGCCGTGCGCTCGCAGGCCCGGACCAGGCGGTTGATGCTTTCCTCGCGCGTCTCGCCCCAGGACATGATCTTCCCGACCATGGAGTCGTAGTCGGAACCGATCTCCATGCCGTCCTGCAGCGCGCTATCAACGCGGATGTCGGGCGACGGCCGCCAGACGTCGACGCGGCCCACCTGAGGCAGAAAGCCCGCCGCAGGGTCCTCCGCACACAGCCGCACCTCGATGGCATGGCCGCGCATGCGTACATCCTCCTGCCCGAACGCGAGCCGCTCACCCTGGGCAATGCGCAGTTGCTGCTCCACCAGGTCCAGCCCCGTGACCAGTTCTGTCACGCCGTGCTCAACCTGGAGCCGCGTGTTCATCTCCATGAAATAGAAGCGTCCTTTTCCGTCAAGCAGGAATTCGAGCGTGCCGGCGCCCGTGTACCCGATGGCCTCGCAGGCGCGCACAGCGACCTCTCCCATCGCGCGGCGCAGCTCGGCGTTCACCGCGGGCGAAGGGGCTTCCTCGATGAGCTTCTGGAAGCGCCGCTGTGTCGAACAGTCGCGCTCACCGAGGTGCAAGCAGCGACCATGTTCATCGCACAGCACCTGGATCTCGATGTGTCGTCCCCGTTCGATGGCGCGCTCGATGATGATCTCGTCAGAGCCGAATGCGCCTGCCGCCTCGGAGCGCGCCTGTCGCAGCGCCGCCAGCAAGGTCGAGGCATCGCGCACGACCCGCATGCCGCGGCCGCCCCCGCCTGCCGCCGCCTTCAGGATGACCGGGAAGCCGATGCGCTCGACCGCAGCGATTGCCTCCTCGTCGGTCGCGCAGCCCTGTTCTCCTGGCACAGTCGGCACGCCGGCTTTCTGCATGGCGAGCTTTGCCTGGGCCTTGTTTCCCATCAACGCAATGACGTCTGCAGAGGGCCCTACGAAGGTAATTTCCGCATCGGCGACCGCCTGCGCGAACTCCGCGTTCTCAGACAGGAATCCATAGCCCGGATGTATCGCCTGGGCTCCGGTGCGCCGGCATGCCTCGATCAGCGCATGGGCATGCCGATAGCTGCGGGCAGCCTCGGCCGGTCCAATGCGCACGGCCAGATCGGCCTCGCGCACGTGGAGGCTGCGGGCATCGGCGTCCGAATAGACGGCGACCGTGCGCAAGCCGAGCTTGCGCGCGCTGCGCAGGACCCGCAGTGCGATTTCTCCGCGGTTGGCGACAAGCAGTGTGTCAAAGCGCATGTGACTCTCCGTTGATCAGGCCGCCCGTTTCGGCAGGATCCCCATGTGCTTGCAGATGATCGTCAGCATGATCTCGTCGGCTCCCCCGCCAATGGAGATCAGCCGCAGGTCCCGCCAGGCGCGCGATACACGGTTGTCCCAGGTGAAGCCCATGCCGCCCCAGTACTGCAGGCAGGAATCGGTCACCTCACGGCACAAGCGGCCGGCCTTGAGCTTGGCCATGGATGCCAGCTCGGTCATGTCGCCGCCCGACATGTGCACCTGTGCCGCGCGGTAGATAACGGATCGCAGCAGCTCGACTTCCGTCTTCAGCTCAGCCAGCCGGAAATGGACCGCCTGGTTGTCCAGGATCGAGCGCCCGAATGCCTTGCGCTGACGGGTGTATTCAATGGTTTCGTTGATCGCATTGGTGAGCGCGGTGACCCGGCGGGTAGCGCCACTGAGGCGCTCCTCCTGGAACTGACGCATCTGGTAGGTGAAGCCCATGCCCTCATCTCCGATGCGGTAGCGCTGGGGCACGCGAACGTCGTCGAAAAATACCTGGGCGGTGTCGGAGGACCACATGCCGACCTTCTTGATCTTGTTCATCGTGATGCCGGGACGCAGCTTCCCGCCTTCCCTCAGCGGCAGGCAGATGAGCGACTTGTTGCGGTGGATATCTCCATCGCTGGTGTTCGCCAACAGGCACATCCAGTCGGCTTGCAGCCCGTTCGTGATCCACATCTTGGAGCCGTTGATCACATAGTCGGAGCCATCCTTGCGCGCCGTGGTCTTCAGCGATGCCACGTCCGAACCGGCACCCGCTTCCGACACGCCCAGGCACACCACGAAGTCGCCCGCGACGGTCGGCTTGAGAAAGGTCTCCCGCAATTCGTCGGAGCCAAATCGCGCCAGCGCCGGAGTTGCCATGTCAGTCTGCACCGCGATGGCCATGCCGACGCCGCCTGCGCTGATGCCGCCGATGGCCTCGCAAAAGGCAATCTCATATGAGTAATCCAGCCCCATGCCGCCGAATTCCACGGGCTTGTTCACGCCGAGATAACCCGCCGAGCCGAGCTTCTTGAACACTTCGTGCGCGGGAAAGATTTCGTCAGCCTCCCATTTTTCGACATGGGGTTCGATCTCCCGGTCGATCAGCTTGCGTACGCTATCCTGCAGCGCGATGTGGTCGGGGGTCATCATCTTTCGTGTCTCCTTGTGGTTCGAAGGGATGGGGCGCGGCAAGCCGCCCGGCACGCGAAGGTGCCGGCGCGCAGCGCCGCCTTGTGGCTAGAGGCGGGCGACGCCGAACTGCATCGGTTGCACGGTGCGGTGCTTCGCCTGTTCCACCGTGGCCAGGGCCATGCCCAGCCAGGACCGCGTGTCTCTCGGGTCGATGATCCCGTCATCGAGCAGCAGGCTGCTGGTGTGGATCGCGCTGGATTGACGATCGAAGGTAGCGACGATGTCGCGGCTCTCGGCCTCGATCGCCCGTTCGTCGGCGGAGTTTCCGCTGCGGCGGGCGGCGTTCTCGGCGACCAGCCGCATGGTCATGGCGGCCTGCTCGCCGCCCATGACCGCCGTGCGCGCATTCGGCCAGGAGAAAAGGAAGTCGGGGCGAAAGGCGCGGCCGCACATGCCATAGTTGCCGGCGCCAAAGGACGAACCGCACAATATGGTCAGGCGCGGCACCGGCGCATTGGACAGCGCCTGGATCAGCTTGGCGCCGTGCTTGATCATCCCCGCCTGCTCATGCTCGCGCCCGACCATGAAGCCGGTGATGTTCTGCAGGAAGACAAGCGGCCGGCCCAACTGCACGCACGACTGGATGAACTGCGCCGCCTTGGTGGAGCCATCGCAGTCGAGCGGCCCATTGTTCGTCAGGATCCCCACGTGGTGCCCCTGGATACGGGCATGACCGCAGACGGTGTGAGCCCCGTACATCGCCTTGAATTCCCTGAAGCGGGATCCATCGACAATGCGCGCAATCACTTCGCGCATGTCGACGGGCGTGCGGGTGTCGACCGGCATCAGCCTCAGCAGGTCCCCGGCAGGCTCAAGGGGCTCGTCCCAGCTCTCGCCGCCCGGCACATCGCGCCAACCGATCGTATCCATCACCTCTCGCAGGCAGGCAATGCCATCAAGATCGTTGTCGGCGACGTGGTCGGCGAGGCCGGAGACGCTGGCGTGCATGTCGGCCCCACCGAGCTCCTCATCGCTCGCCTCCTCGCCTGTCGCGGCACGCAGCAACGAGGGCCCGGCCAGGTACGCATGGGCCTGGCGCCGCACCATGATGACGTGGTCGGAAAGTCCCGGCAGATAGGCACCACCAGCGGCCGAAGATCCATGGATGAGAGACACCACCGGCACGCCGGCCGCGGACAGCCGCGCCAGGTTGTAGAACATGCCGCCACCCACGACGAAGCGTTCGACCCGGTATTTGCGCAGGTTCCCCCCCGCGCTTTCGACCAACTGGACAAATGGCAGCTTCTGGGCAAGCGCAATCTCCTGCGCCCGAATCAGCTTCTGGCCGGTCAGCGCCTGCATCGCACCGGCGCTGATGCCCGAGTCGTTTACCGCGATCATGCAGCGCACCCCCTCGATATAGCCGATGCCGACTATGAGTGCCGCACCGGGTACGCTGGTGGCCGGGTCCGGATCTTCGAGGCCGCAATACCCGGCCAGGGTCATGAGTTCAAAGAACGGGCGGTCGGCGTCCAGCAGGTGCGCCAGCCGCTCCCGTGGCAACAGCTTGCCTCGGGCATGAAATGAATCTGCCGCCCTTGCAGATTTTCTGACCGTCCGTTGCTCCAGTTCCCGCACCTGGCCCAGCATCGCCAGCATGTGCTCACGGTTGCGTTCGGCGCCTGACGTCAAAGGACGTGCGCCTGAAATCGTTGCGTCCTGAGTGATATTGTTCTCTGCCATCTTCTGCCCTTGTGGCCATCGCATGCTGGCTCGTACGTGGATTCGAAGCGTGTCTGACTGCTGCATGATGGCCTCCTGGCACGAGAGCTTCCAGTTAGAAATTCATCCCGATTTGATAAGAAAACCTTATGTTTTCTCGTGGAAGTGCCTCACGCGGGAACGTGCAGCCGCACTCGCCGCCTGCCATGCCATGGCATCGCGTCGACAGCAGCCGACGCGGCATAGCGCGGAGCCGTCAAGGCACCGTTCAGGATCGAGTGGGAAATTTCGGGAAGCAGCAGCCCGCGGTCATGCCGCGGTGGAAGCCGAGACGTCATGGCCATCGTCCAGCGCGCAACCGCGCCGGCCGGCTCTTGGCCTGGCCAGCGCATCAACAATCAGCCGGTCTTCCAGATGCCGCTGGGGTGGCTGGCGTTTGTTGCGGCCATAATCTCGCCAGTGTGCTGGCCGCGCCGTGGAATCGCGCCCGCCGCCATGGCCTTGCCATCGAAGCGCGGCGCGGGGGCAGCCTGCAGATGGCCCTCCGCTTCGAAGTAGACGCCCCGCGCGGCAAGGTGCGGATGCCCGGCGGCCTCTTCCGGGCTCAGCACCGGGCCGAAACAGACGTCGGTGTTTTCCAGCAGAGCGCACCATTGCGCGCGAGTCCTGGTGGCAAAGAGTTCTTCGAAGTGCCGATGCAGCTCCGGCCAACGCTCGCGGTCCCATTGCCGGGCGAAGCGCGGATCCTCGGTCAGGCCCAGCTTTTCCAGCAGCAGCGCGTAGAACTGCGGCTCGATCGAGCCGAGCGTGACGAACTTCCCGTCCGCGCAGCGGTAGGTCGAATAGAAATGAGAGGCATCGTGGATATTGTTGCCGCGCTCGCCGGTGATGAAGCCCTTGCGGCGCGTGGACAGCAACAGCTGCAGCATATGGGCCGAGCCATCCACGATGGATGCATCCACCACGGTTCCCTTTCCGGTGGCGCGGGCGTTGAGGATGCCTGACAGCAGGCCCACCGCCAGGTAAAGCGCGCCACCGCCGACGTCGCCCACCACGGTAATGGCCGACGACGGCGGCTCTGCAGGCGTGCCGTGGTAGTACAGCGCGCCGGAAAGCGAGATGTAGTTGTTGTCATGCCCCGCGGCCTGCACCATCGGGCCGCTCTGCCCCCATCCTGTCATGCGCCCGTAGACCAGGCGGGGATTGCGTTGCAGGCAGACATCCGGGCCCAGCCCCAGGCGCTCCATGACGCCGGGGCGCATGCCTTCGATCAGCGCGTCGGCATCCTGGATCAGTGCCAGCACCAGCTCACGCCCTTCGGCCGTTTTCAGGTCGGCAACCACCGAGCGCTTGCCCCGGTTCAGCACGTAGCCTTCGGTGGATAGCGCCGCATCGTTGGCCGGTGCCGCGCGTTCCACGGCAATCACATCGGCGCCGAGATCGGCGAGGTGCATCGCGCAGAACGGGCCTGGACCGATCCCGCAAATCTCGACAACTTTTACACCGGAAAGCATGAACGATCCCCCTGATTCAGCATGAAAGTGAAGGTCTTCCGTACAGTACGTTGGAGTCTTGGAGGCTATCAGCCGTCCGGCCAGGCGCGGCCTCCCCGGAACAGGGAGGGCGGCCCGGCCTGCGACACCGCTCAGTCAAGCGTGATGCGCGCGTTGGCCGCGATCCGTCCCCAGATCTCGGCGTCGCGCCGCATCAGCTTCAGGAATGCCTCGGGCTCCAGCGTTCCCGGCTCCAGGCCTTGCTCACGAATCGCCGTTTGCATGGCCGGCTTGGCCAGGATTGCCAGCACCGCCGCGGATAGCTTGTCCGTCACCGCCTTCGGCGTCGCCGCCGGCACGAACAGGCCATACCAGCCGTTTGGCTCGAAATCACGGTAGCCCAGTTCGGTAAAGGTCGGCACCTCCGGCAGCAGCGCCAGCCGGCGCTCGCCCGTGACGGCCAGTACCTTGATCTTCGGGGAGTTGAGCGCGGCCTTGCCGCTGGCCACATCCACAAACCCGGAACTCACCTGCCCACCCAGCAAGTCCTGGATCAGTGGCGAGCCGCCCTTGTAGGCCACGTGGGTCAGGTCGACGTCCCCCTGCATCCGCAGCAATTCCCCGTGCATGTGGGAGGAGGTGCCGTTGCCGTAGGAGCCGTAGCTGATCTTGCCAGGCGTGGCCCGGGCCGCGGACAGCAGCTCGCTCACGCTGGCAACGCGGGTGGATACCGGAGCGGCAAATACGTCCGACGAGAGCGCCAGGCGCGCCAGCGGCGCGAAGTCGCGGAAGGTGTCATAGGGCAGTGACTTGTAGGCGCCCTGCAACTGCACCAGCGGCGTTGCGCCCAACAGCAGCGTATAGCCGTCCGGTGCAGCCTTCGCGACCGCGCCTGTGCCAATCGCGCCGCTGCCACCGGGCCTGTTCTCGACCACCACCGTCTGGCCCCACATCGCCGTCAGCTCGCGGCCGAGCAAGCGGGCCACGGTGTCGGATCCGCCTCCGGCCGGGAATGGCACGACCAGCCGGATGGGCTTTTGCGGATAGGCAGAATCGTCCGCGGCGTGCGACCAGGCCGGCAGTGCGGCGATGCACGCCAGCGCGGCCAGGGCAGCACGCCGCCGCGGCACAGTGATGATGGGCATGGGCCCTCCTTGGGGCAGGATTGGGTCAGTCGATCAATTCGAACTGCGGCAGGCTCACGTCGTCACTCGCCTTCTCGAACACCACTCGCACGCGCTTGCCGATAGCAATGGCCTCGGGCGATGCGTTGAGGATGTTCGCCATCATGCGCACACCTTCGTCAAGTTCGACGATGGCAACGGCGTACGGCAGCCGCGCCTTCATGAAGGCATTGGGTGCGCGATGGTTGATGGTGAAGGTATAGATCGAGCCAAAGCCGCAGACCTCCGTCCAGTCGACCTGGTCCGATTCGCACGCAAGGCACAGCGTGCGCGGATAGAACTGGCGGTGGCCACAGGCGCGGCAGCCTTGCACCACCAGCCGGCCCTGCGCCGCCGCATGCCAGTAGCCTTCGGTGATCTCGGTGGGACGCGGCAGGGGACGTTGTGCTTCGCTCATGCTTCAGACTCCGAGGATCATGGTGGTGTTGCAGGAGAAGACCAGTCCGGGCGCATGGCACAGCGCCAGTTCGGCATCGGGCAATTGCCGCTCGCCGCACTCCCCGCGCAACTGGCGCACGGCCTCGATCAGCACGAACATGCCGAACATGCCAGGGTGGCCGTAGGAAAGGCCGCCGCCGGAGGTATTGATGGGGAAGCGGCCACCCGGGCCCAGGGCGCCATCGGCGACGAAGGCACCGCCCTCGCCTCGCTTGCAAAAGCCCAGTTCTTCCAGCGACTGGATGACGCCGATGGTGAAGTGGTCATAGATCTGCACCACGTCGATGTCTTCGCGGGTGACGCCAGCCATGCCGAACGCTTCGTCCGCCGTCTCGGCGACGCGCGTATCCAGCCAGTCCGCCGTGCTGAACGGGGTGTAGTGGTGCGAGAAGGTCTCGGCTGCGCCCATCACATAGACCGGCTTCGACTTCAGGTCTCGGGCACGATCGGCGGAGGTGATGATCAGTGCGCCACCGCCATCCGTGACGAGGCAGCAGTCACGCGTACGCAGCGGCGACGCGATCACAGGCGACGCCATGACCTCCTCGATGCTGGTTTGCTCGCGCCGGTATGCCTTCGGATTCAGCTGCGCCCAGCGCCGCGCCGCCACTGCCACCTCGGCGAGATCCCTGGACGTGGTGCCGTAGCGATGCATGTGCAACTGGGCAACCATTGCGTAGTAGCCGATCGGGCTGAGCTGGCCATAAGGCGCGATGAACTGGCCACGCGGCGACTCCGGCGTATCCGGGGCGACGGCGCCACTCTTGCGCGAGCCGTCGGACAGTTGCGTACTGCCATAGGTCACCAGCGCCACCGAACACATGCCGGCGGCAATGGCCGCCATCGCATGGCGGATGTGCATCAGGTTGGACATGCCGCCGACGTTGCTGGAGTCGACGTACCGTGGCTGGATACCGAGGTATTCGGCCAGCTGCACGGTGGCAAAGCGGTCATCGGTATGCGCGAACACGGCATCCACATCGCGCAGCGACAGCCCCGCGCCCTGCAGCGCCAGCCGCGCGGCCTGCGCCTGCAACTCCAGTGCCGTCTTGCCGGGCACCTTGCCCAGGTCGGATTCCGCGGCACCCACGATGGCGACCGAGCGAGAGAGGTTCTTGGTCATGGTGAATTCAGAGTGCGCGCGCGATGACTTCGCGCATGATTTCGGCCGAACCGCCGTAGATCCGGTTCGGACGCACGTCGGTGTAGGCACGGGCGATGGGGTATTCGCGCATATAGCCGTAGCCGCCAAAGAACTGCATCAGGTCATCGATGGCCCGCGTGGCCTCGCCGGCCCAGTACTTGGCCATGGCGGCACCATCGGGCGTCAGCGTGCCGGCCAGGTATTGTTCAAGGCAGCTGTCGACGAAGGCACGCGTGGCACACGCATGCGTCTTGATTTCGGCCAGGCGGAAGCGGATGAACTGGTTGTCGATCAGCGCCTTGTCGAAGGCACGGCGTTCCTTGACATGCGCGATGGTCCAGTCAAGCGCCACCTCCAGCGCCACGGCGCAACGCAAGGCGATCAGCAGGCGCTCACGCACCAGCCCGCTCATGGCGTAGCCGAAGCCGGCATTGCGCTCGCCGACCAGCATGTCGTCCGGCACGAGGACGTCCTCGAAGAAGAGTTCAGCGGTGTCCTGGGCCTTCTGGCCGATCTTGTCCAGCAGGCGGCCGCGGCTGAACCCGGGGCTGGTGGTGTCGACCCAGAACAGGCTGATGCCGCGCGCACCGGCGGCCGGCTCTGTCTTGGCGAACACCAGCACGCGGTCAGCGTGGTAGCCATTGGTGATAAAGGTCTTCTGGCCGTTGAGCCGGTAACCACCATCCACCTTGACAGCGCTGGTGCGGATGGCCTTCAGGTCGCTACCCGCCCCCGGCTCGGTCATCGCGATCGATCCAACCACATCGCCGCTGGCCATGCGCGGCAGGAACTCACGCTTCTGCGCCTCGGTGCCGAACTCCAGCAGGTACGGCGCGACGTTCTCCGAGTGCGTGGTGAACCCCGTCACGCCGCTGGCCAGGGCCCGGGCGATCTCTTCCACCACGATGGCGCTGTGCAGGAAGTCGCCGCCGGCACCGCCGTAGGCTTCGGGCAAGCCGGGGCACAGCAGGCCGTGGGCGCCGGCATCGCGCCAGAGATCGCGCGGAACCAGGCCAGCGGCTTCCCATTCGGCGTGTCCGGGCATGACCTTGTCAGCCAGGAAACGGGCGACGCTGTCGCGGTACATCTCGTGCTCCGGCGCGAACATCTTGCGCGGCGCGTGGTAGCTGGCTTCTTGTCGGGACATGGCATCAGTTGCGCTCAATGCGCGATTCGGTTTTCGGTTGGCCAGTAGCTGGCCTTGACGGCGCGCTTGAGCAGCTTGCCGGTTTCGGTGCGCGGCAGCGCCGCGACGAAGTCGACCGAGCGCGGGCATTTGATCGGGGAGATCCTGCTGCGGCAAAGCGCGATCAGTTCTTCGGCCAGGACCGGCGACGCCCGCTCAGGCTCGTGCAACTGGACCACCGCCTTCACTTCCTCGCCGAACTCGGTATTCGGCACGCCGACCACCGCCACGTCGAAGACCGCCGGATGGCTCATCAGCACGTTCTCGGATTCCTGCGGATAGATATTGACGCCGCCAGAGACAATGGTGTTGGCAAGGCGGTCCGTGAGGTAAAGGAAGCCGTCGGCATCGACGTAGCCGACGTCCCCATAGGTGGCCCACCCACGGTCGTTATAGACCTGCCGGGTTTTCTCCGGATCATTGTGGTAAGCAAAGGTCCCGCCGCCGGAGAAGTAGACCACGCCGGTCTGGCCCTGCGGCACTTCATTGCCATCGTCGCCGACGATGTGTACCTGCCCGAACTCGGGCCGTCCGACCGACCCCTTGTGCGCGAGCCATTCCACGGAGTCCAGCGAGGTGCGCCCGACCAGTTCGGTGCCGCTGTAGAACTCATAGAGGATCGGCCCCCACCAGTCGATCATCTGCTGCTTGACTGAGATCGGACACGGCGCGGCGGCGTGGATCGCATAGCGCATGGTGGACAGGTCGAAGCGCTCGCGCTCCGCCGCAGTCAGCCGCAGCAAGCGCACGAACATGGTCGGCACCCACTGGCTATGGGTCACGCCGTAGCGCGCGATCGCATCCAGCGCCGCCAGCGGCTCGAACTTTTCCATCATGACCGAGGTGCCTCCGGCGCGCATCGTGGCCATGTTCCAGCGCACCGGGGCAGTGTGATAGAACGGCGCGGTCGACAGGTAGACCGTATCGCGGTCCAGCGACTTCCAGCCCAGGCGAGCGTCATCACCGGTGCGGAAAAAAGCGTTGGCGCCTTGCAGTGGACGCTTGATGCCCTTGGGCCTGCCCGTGGTGCCGGAAGAATATGAGAAGTCAGTTCCCTCCACCGTGCGCGGCAACGTGACATCGGCCGGCATCTGCTCCAGCCACGCTTCATAGTTGCTGTAGCCCGGCTCGCTCCCATCCAGAAGCACCCGCGTGACCCGAAGCGATGCCAGGGCGCCGGGCGCAAGGTCGCCAAGGGTCTGCGCCGAGCAGAACAGTACCCGGGCGCCACAGTCCTGCACGATGTACTCCACCTCGTCGGCTTTCAGGTGACGGCTGATCGTGGTGTAGTACAAGCCGATCCGGTGCGCGGCCCAAAGGATCTCGAAATAGCGGACATGGTTCTCCAGCAGCACGGCAATGCCGTCGCCCTCGCGCAGACCGGCAGCCAGCAGTGCGGCAGCGCACTGTCGCGAACGCTGCTCCAGTTCGGCCCACGTCACCGCCTGGCCGGACGGCACCATGCGGTAGGCAACCCGGTCGGGCGTGGCACGGGCGAATTGCTCGATCACGGACATCTTGACTCCTTGATTACGGATGCAGGTCGGCGACGCCGTGGCTCAGCACGACCACATTGCGCTCGTCTGCGAGCGCACGGAACCGGACCTGCCCTTCGCCGCGCCACATCTCCACGCGCAGCGTTTCACCAGGCACGAATGGCGATGAAAAGCGCACCGAAAGGCTGGCCAGGCGCGACGGATCGCCACCGCAAGCCTGCTTCAGCAGCGCCCGGCATGCCATGCCGTAAGTGCAAAGGCCATGCAGGATCGGCCGCTCGAAGCCGGCCTGCCGGGCGGCGGCGGGCAGTGCGTGGATGGGATTGCGATCGCCATTGAGGCGGTACAGCAAGGCCGCGGAAGGCTGGGTCGGCATCGACATGATCATGTCAGGCGCGCGCTCCGGCACCGCCGGCAATGGCTCGAGCGGTGCATCGCCGGGCGTGGCGGCGCAGGCAAAGCCACCATCAGCCCGGCAGAACGACACATGCTCGACGGTCGCCAGCAACTCGCCGCTGGCCTGGTCCTCGATGCGCCGCTCAGTGACCACCAGCGCGCCCTTGCCGGCGCCCTTGTCCACCACGCGGCTGACGCGCGTCTGGCTGCGTACCGCGCCAGACGCCGCGGGCACTGAAAAAAAGCGCATCCGGTGCTCGCCGTGCAGGATCTGCATCCAGTCGATGCCCGTACCCGGGTCGCTTGCCCATGCACCTGGCGCGCCGACGGTGGCGAGGAAGGTGGGCACCACGCTCAGTCCTTCCTCAAAGACAAAGGGCAAGTCCGCCTCGTCCATCGGATCGGTGCCAAAGCCGAGGCTCAGCGCATAGCGAATGTTGTCATTCGCCGCATAGCTGGAAACCTGGTCAAAGAACGCCCACGAGCGCAGGCGGTGATAGTCGATGGCCATCGCTGCGTACCTCCGTTCTCAGATCGGGTCCCAGGAAAACACCTCGGGCGAGCGCTCCAGCGGCGTGAAAGCGCGCTTCACCGCCGGCACGGCATGCTCCGCCAGCGTCTCCAGCGTCCAGCCTTCGGCGCGATGCACCGACGCCACCGGGCGCGGCTGGCTCATGACGATCAGCTCATTGCCGCGCACGGCCAGCACCTGGCCATTGACGTCCGCCGAATCATCGCCAGACAGGAACGCGGCAACCGGGGCAACCTGCTCCGGCTTCATCGCCTGCATCCGCTCAAGGCGCTTCTTCTCGGCCTCGGTTTCGCTGGGCAGCGTGCCGATCAGGCGGCTCCATGCGAACGGGGCAATACAGTTGGAACGGACATTGAAGCGGGCCATGTCCAGCGCGATGGATTTCGACAGCGCCACGATGCCAAGCTTGGCGGCGGCGTAATTGGCCTGCCCGAAATTGCCGACCAGGCCGGTGGTGGAGGTCATGTGGACGTAGGTGCCGCCTTGCTGTTCCTTGAAATAAGGCGCCGCGGCACGGCTGACAAAGTAAGCGCCGTTCAGGTGCACATCCAGTACCGCCTGCCATTCAGCGGTGCTCATCTTGTGGAAGATGCGGTCGCGCAGGATGCCGGCGTTGTTGATCACGCCATCGATGCGGCCGAACTCGCGGATGGCGGTATCGACAATGGCCTGCGCGCTCTCCGCAGTCGCGACCGAATCGGTGTTCGCCACAGCCTTCCCGCCGGCTGCGCGGATCTCGTCAACCACCTTCTGGGCTGGTCCGGCATCACTGCCCTCGCCGCTGCCGCTGGAGCCCAGGTCGTTGACGACCACCCTGGCGCCCTGCGCGCCGAGCAGCATGGCAATGGCACGGCCGATGCCATTGCCGGCTCCGGTGACGAGGATGACCTTGTCCTTGAAATTGTTTTGCATGGCGTTGTCTGCAAGAAGAGAGTGATGAATTTGTTCGCGCTTACTCGGGCTTGATGTTGCCGTCCTTGATGACCTGCTCCCAGCGGGCTTTTTCGGCGCGCACGAAGCTGTCGAACTGCCGCGTCGACCCGCCCGCGGCCGTACCGCCCTGCTGCGCCAGCTTCTCGCGCAGAGCAGGATCGGCCAGCGCCTTGTTGACGGCAACATTCAACGCCTGCACCACCGCGGGCGGCGTTCTGGACGAGACAAAGAGGCCGAGCCAGACCGAAACGTCGAAGTCGCGGTAACCGGATTCGGCCATGGTCGGCGTATCCGGGAGTTCCGGGGCACGCTGCCTTGTCGTGACCGCAAGCGCGCGCAGCTTGCCGGCTCGCACCAGCGGCAATGCGGTGATGAGGTTGTCCACCATGAAATCGACTTGCCCCGCCACCAGGTCGGTCAGCGCCGGCGATGCGCCCCGATAGATCACGTCGACGGCGGTAATGCCGGCGCGCTGCTTCAGCAGGTCCCCGGCGAGATGGCCGGAAGAACCGCTCGTCGACACCGCCATGGACAAGCCGTTGGGGCGCGTCCTGGCATAGGCCGCCAGCTCGGCAATGGTCTTGACCGGCAGTTTCGGGTTGACCACCACGACGTCCGGCATCGTCAGCACATGCGCCACCGGTGCAAAGTCCTCGAACTTGTAAGGCAGCTTGTCGTGCAATGCGTAGTTGGCCGCATTGGGGCCAAGGCTGCCCATCACCAGCGTGTGGCCGTCCGGTTCCGCGCGCAGCATGGCCTGCATCCCGATCACGCCGCCCGCGCCAGGCAGGTTCTCCACGACGACGGGCTGCCCCAGCTGCTCAGACAGCGTCTTGCCGAGCAGGCGGCTGGTCAGGTCAAGGATGCCGCCGGGCGAACTTGGCGCGATCAGGCGCAAAGGACGCTTGGCCTGGAAGGTCTCGGGGGACGGGCTGGCGAATGCAAGGCCCGAGGTGGACACGACAGCGAGGCAGGCTAGCGCCTGGCAAAGAAAACGCCGCTTCATGGTTGTCTCCTGTTTAATTTTTTTCGGACACTTATGTCCGCCTAGCGGTCATTACCGCCCGTTTTTTCGAACTTTACGTCCGGCCTTGCTACAATGTCAACCTGAAATCAGACCTCGTACAGACATGACTACTACCGACAACGATGGCTTCGTACGCTCTTTTGCCCGCGGACTGGCCGTTATCCACGCGCTCGGGCGCAGCGGCACGCACACCGTTGCCAGCATCACGGCATCCACTGGCCTGCCGCGGACCGTGGTGCGGCGGATCCTGCTCACGCTGTGCGAGCTGGGCTATGCGGCGGAATCCGAAACGCGGGGTTTTCGCCTGACCCCGAAGATCCTTACCCTCGGCATGACCTACCTGACCTCGCTGCCCTTCTGGGGGCACGCGCAACGCGCGCTGGAAACCCTGTGGACGCAGGTCACCGAGTCGTGCGGCATGTGTGTGTTCGACGGGCACGATGCGGTATATGTCCTGCGCATTCCGTCGCTGAAGATCCGCTCACTGGGGCTTGGCGTGGGCAGCCATGTGCCGGCCTTCGCCACAGCACCAGGCCGGGCGGTGCTGGGCTTCCAGACCACGGAATTTCTCTCGCAGTTTCTCGACGAGGCCTCCCTGCGCGCCTACACGGACCGCACCGTGCACGACAAGGCAGCATTGCTTGAAGCGTTCGCTGCCGTGCGCCGCGATGGCTATGCGTGGGTGGATGGAGAATTCGACCAGCACATCGCAGGCCTCGCCGTACCGGTACGCGACGAACACCACAACGTGGTGGCATCGATCAGCGTCAACCTGCCCTCGGGCGAAGTCACGAGGGAGGAAGCGGTGAAGCGCTTCCTGCCGCCCTTGCGAGCGGCCGCGGAACAGTTGACTGGCCTGGCGCCGGCATTCCTGAACCCGGTCGTGGTGCCCACGCAGCGTGAAGCAGCGGTCAGCATGCAAGCTTGAGCAAGGCTGCATGCCAGCAAACGCCGACTTCCAGTGTTGCTTGCGAAGTTCGTGCTTGAGCACCTTGCCGACGCTCGACAAAGGCAACGCCTCCACGAATTCAACGCTGCGGGGGACCTTGTAGCCGGCAATGCGTTCTCGGCAGCTTGTCGCCAACCTTCACGTCGGCGAAACGGGGGGGCTTGCATGGTTCTGTTCTCCTTGTGCGCGATCAGCCGCGGCGTTCCACCAGGGTGCTGCGCATGTCGGCGACATGTTCGCCGTCCTGGTTGGTCACGCGGGTGGTGTTGACGACAAGATGCAGCGCCCCCCCTCTTGTCGTGGACGTCGCTGACCGTCGTGTCGAAGTGCAGCGTGTCGCCGGCGTAGGCCATGCGGTGATAGTCGAAGGCCTGTTCAGCGTGCAGGATGCGGCCCAGGTCCATTTGCAGCACCTTCATGCGGTCGATGCCCGATGCGGCCGACACATCGCTGTTCAGGCACATGAAGAACGTCGGCGGCACCGGCAGTGAGCGATGCCCCGCGTCGCGCGCGGCGGCTTCGTCGATATAGACCGGATTCGTTTCGCCGGTTGCCTTGGCGAAGAAGCGCAGGCGCCCCTTCTCCACCTCGATGGAGCCTTTGCCGAGGTCCATGCCAATCATGCTCTTGTCAGCCATCTGATCTCCTCTGGATTGTCGGGATCTGGTTCAGCCGCGGCCGTACAGCGTCACCACGCAGGCGCCGCCCAGGCCGAGGTTGTGCTGCAGCGCCAGCTGCGCGCCTTCCACCT
Source organism: Cupriavidus necator (assembly GCF_016127575.1). Taxonomy (NCBI): domain Bacteria; kingdom Pseudomonadati; phylum Pseudomonadota; class Betaproteobacteria; order Burkholderiales; family Burkholderiaceae; genus Cupriavidus; species Cupriavidus necator. The sequence continues at coordinate 3,218,983 of NZ_CP066018.1, read as the reverse complement.
GCGTCGGACCGGCGCTGCCGCGGATCTGGCGAGTCAGCTCGTAGCACTGCGCGAGGCCGGTGGCGCCCAGCGGGTGGCCCTTGGACAGCAGCCCACCTGACGGGTTGACCACGACCTTGCCGCCGTAGGTGTTGTCACCGTCCCGCACCATCCTCTCGGCCTCGCCGGCCCTGGCGAAGCCCAGCGACTCATAGCTCAGCAGCTCGTTCTGCGCGAAGCAATCGTGCAGTTCGCAGACCTGGATATCCGACGGGCCGACGCCGGCCTGCTCGTACACGGCCTGCGCGCCCGCCTCGGCCATATGGAAGCCCACCAGGCCGATCATCGAAGGCGGCTCGAAGCTCGGGGCCACGTCGGTGGTCAGCGACTGGGCCAGGATGCGCACGTCGGTGCGCAGGTTGTGCTTGTTCGCGAAGGCTTCGGTGCAGACAATGGCAGCGGCGGCGCCGCAGGTCGGCGGGCAGGCCATCGAGCGGGTCATCACGCCGGGCCACATCACCTTCTCGGCCATCACGTCTGCTTCCGTGACGACGGTGCGGAACACGGCCAGCGGGTTGTTGGCAGCGTGGCGGCTGGCCTTGGCGCGGATCCTGGCGAAGGTCTCCAGCCTGGTGCCGTAGCGCTGCATGTGCTCGCGGCCGGCGCCGCCGAACAGCGTCAGCGCGCGCGGGCACGCCGGCCTCGACCGCATCCTGCACCATCGGGGCGGCGATGTTGGTGAACTCGACCATGGCCGCCTCGCGGTCAGTCCACGCGCTCTTCAGCGGGCCCGGCTGCATGAACTCGAAGCCCAGCGCCAGCGCGCATTCCACCGCGCCGCTCTCCACTGCCTGGCGCGCCACCATCCCCGCTGTCACAGCAGCCGCTCCGCCTCCTCGATCAGGGCGGTCGGCGACAGCATGTCGCCACGCGCGAACCGCACCAGTGCGATGGATCGCACCAGTGGAGGATCGCCCGGGACGTGGGCAGTGAGCAGGTCGATGTCGTATGCCGGCCCCGCGCTGTCCGCCGCGAGCAGCACGTTCATGGCACTAAGCCGCAAGTGTCTTTGCTCGATGGAAAAGCAGGAGCGTGCGTCCGCCAGGACCTCGGCCAGGCATTCCAGTTGACGGTCAAGCGCCCCGGTTTCGGGGCCGAGCTGCGCAAGTTCCTGCTCGTTCGCGGCAATCTGCCCGCCCAGGGCGGCCTGCTCGCCGGGACTTGCGTCGGCATCGCCGCCGAGCACCGAACGCATGCCGGTGCCTTGCTGCTGGAGCAGGCGCAGGCGCGCCACCAGCAGCGCCTGCTCGCGCGCGAGCACGTCGCGGCGTGACTTGCCGGCAGCGAAACGGGCGAGACCCTCCATGCTGAACTGATCGAACATGCGCCGGACAATTTCCTCGCGCAGCGCGGCCTCGCTGCGAGCGATGATCCTGACCTTGTGATCGCCGAAACTGACGGTGGTTTGCGGCACTTCCGTGCGCATGACATCCCCTTCCAGCGCAACCCCGAGCGTGCGCCGCTCGGTCATCGCCATCCCCAGCACCGCAAACGCCTGCGGCGCATCGGGCGACTGTTCGAAGAACGCGCGCAGTTCAGGAGAGCGGCTGAAGGCCAGCGGCACGTCACGCGGCGCGCCGAAGAAGGCGTGAACATAGGGATCGTCACCCCATGCCTGCATGCTGGCTTCCCGCGGCGCGGGAAGACCCTGGACGAGTTCGCGCACGTAGTCCTGCGCTTGCTCGAGCGCAGGCCGAAGCCGCTGCTGGTAGCGTGACACCAGCCGCAAGCGCGGATAGATCCGGGTCACGCGCTCGGTCAGCTCGGCAATCTCCTGCTTGCCGTGCGCATGGACTTGCGCATTGCGCCAGCGCAACCACCGCAGAAAACCCATTGGCATGCTCCCACCCGGCGCCGCCTTACTCAGCGGGCACGCCTGGGCGTGACAGAAATGGCAAGGGCTTCGGTGTAGACGGCCTGCACCTGGTCACCGCGTCTAACCGCCTTCAGTTGCTCCGGATCCTCGACATGCACGTCCACCGTCTTGCCCTTTGGCCCCTTGAGCGTCACCATGCCGGTCTTGGCGTTGACGGCCACCACATCGGCAGTGACCGTCACCTCGCGCCCGACCATGCCGCCGGGCTTGGCGCCAGGAGCGGCCCGCTCGGCGGTCTCGCGTTCGGTGCTGGAGCGCATGCCGCTCTGCTTGGCGAGAGCCACTGACAAGGCCTGCGTGTACTCGACGGTGACCATGTCGCCCACGCGGAGCTGCTCGAAGTTGCGCACGTCCTCGCCGACCTGTACGTCCGTGACCTTGCCCTGCTTGTTCTTGAGCGAAATGGTGCGCGTGGCGGCATCGATGGCCACCACCGTGGCAGTGGCCTTGACCGTGCCGGTGGTCCTGGTAGCCCCCACGCCCGACACCGTGTCCACGCGCGTCTCGGGCTGTGCCAGCACCGGAAGAGTTGCCGCGGCAAGTATCGCCGCCACGATTAGCTTGCTGGGATGCATGACTTACTCCTCGAGCCCCGTCTGCTGGCATGCCGTCGTTCGGCGGCGCCGGCACGACGCCGGCGCTTCTACCGGAAAGGTCTATAAACCATAGCATACGAACGGTTATTCGCCTGCCCCGCGTCCCTCACGCCACATTTGTCGTCGGCGTTCACGGACTGGCCCCTGATTCAGGTATTCGACTATCCACGCACGTCGGAGGCATGCCAATGCATCAACCCAAGATCGTCGTGGTCGGCGCAGGACTGGTTGGCGGCTCGGCGGCCCTGTTTGCGGCCGTGGCTATCCCGAGCGCGGAGGTGGTCATCATCGATGTTGCGCGAATCCGGGCCGAAGGCCAGGCGCTGGAAGCTCCCCCGCCGCGAAGCCAGCGGCCCCCGCAGGGCATCTCAAAGATCTCTGGAGATTTCTAGTCCCGGTGGGAATCGGCATCGTGCTCTGGTTCCTGCCGGCGCCGGCCGGCCTCGCGGTGAAGGCGTGGCACATGTTCGCGGTATTTGTCACCACCATCGCCGGCATCATGACCGCCCCTGCCCATGGCGGCCGTCGCCATCATCGGCGCCAAGGAAATCATCATGGCGGCAATTTTCCTTGGCTTGCTGGTGCTCTGGATTTTCGGTGAGGACCTGGCCATCGGCGCAACGCTGGCGGCGGCTCTCGGCGTCTCGCTGCTGTTCATCACCGGCGTGCTGACCTGGGAGGATGCCCTGAACGAGAAATCCGCCTGGGACACCATGATCTGGATCGGCCTGCTGATCATGCTGGCCTCCAAACTCAATGAGTACGGCATGGTTGCCTGGTTCGGCAAGGAGTTCGGGGCACACCTCGAGGGCTTCCACCGGCTGGCCGTCTATATGCTGGTGGCGGCGATCTATTGCTACGCTCACTACTCCTTCGCCAGCGCCACGGCACACATCAGCGCCCTCTTCCCGCTATCCATGGCGCTGATGGTCGCGGCCGGTATCCCGCCTTTCACCGCGGCGCTTTGATCGCGCATGCGCTAACAAGCACTTTTCATATTCTTTGGTTGGCGGAGCAAATCGCGCTAACAATAGCTTACATACACGGACATCCGCTTGATTTACCCTCCGCTGCCTGAACCTTGCCCGCCCGGGCCCACCACACGAAAAACAGGCAAAAATGAAGAAGATCCACGCGTACCCGCTGATGGCAATCGCCATGCTGACCGCCTCGGGGGCCGCCTTTGCGCAGCATGTCGTCGGGGGGATGGGCGAGGAAGTCAGGATCGGCGCGTTCTCCGGTCCGACGCACCGCACCGACAGCAGTCGCGGCACGCCCACTGGGCGCAGGGACAATACGGCAAAGCCAGGCCGGCAAGCCGCCGATCCGCGTAGCGCACGTCCGGTCAGCACGCGCGGACCTGCACCCACGCTTCCCGGCAAGCATTTGCCATAGCCGCGCACATGCGAACCTCACCGAAGCCAACCTGGCACAGAACCAGTTGCTGCCGGCACGGAACGCGTCAGCTGACGCCTATCACGGAGCGCTCGCCGCCGCGGCGACATTGGCGCTGGCAACCAGCTCGGTTGGCGCGGCGCGCGATGGGGGTGGATGGCCGGTGCGGTGACGCGGCCTGTGCCCTGCTCCCGGCGTCGGGGACGAAAGCAATGGGGGCGAAACCTTGTGGCACGCGCGCTTTTGCACGCACGAGAAGGCAGCGGGCCGGCCCAGATCAGCCCTGTCGCGGCTGCACCGTCGCCGCAAGGCCGGGCTTGCGCAGCATTTTCTCGACCTCTCCCGCATGCAGTTCCTCCAGCTGGATCAACTGCCGCGCATACTCCTCCAGCGCGACTGAGCGCCCCTCGACCAGGCTTAGCAGCTCACGGTACAGGTCCAGGGCCTCCATCTCGGTCGCGAGCGATTCACGCAGGATCGCGCCGATATCGGTCGTGTGGGTGTCCAGCAGCTCGCCGATGCCAAGCGAGGGATAGGCGCCGAGGGTCGTGATCCATTCGCCGGCCTGGTGCGCGTGCAGCAGCGACTCATTCGCCTGCTCACGCAGCCACGACACGATGGGAATGCGGCCGAAGCCGAATATCAGGAACGAATAGTGCGTGTAGCGCACTACCCCGGCGAGCTCGGCTTCGAGTATTCGATCCAGCACACCGACGACTTTCTCCTGTTCCATTTCCGTCATGGCAGGTTCCCCCCGTGAGGTGGATTCGACAGTACGCCAGCACCCGCGGCGGCACGCCGCGCAGTGTCTAGCGGTAGACGAGGACAGGAACCCGGCAGTGGGTAAGAACCTTCTGGGTTTCACTGCCGACCAGCAGCCCCTCCAGGCCCCTGCGGCCGTGCGACGCCATGAAGATCACGTCACACCCGTGCCTCGCGGCCGCATCGATGATGCCCTTGTAGGGTACCGAAGTCGTCATATCCGTTTCGCATGTGACTCCCGCGGCCCTGGCCGCAGCAACAACCGCTTCCAGCCTGGCGCTTGCATGTGCGGCCTCTTGCTCTTCGAAGGCCTTGCGCCTGGGATGGCCGGCATCGCCTGACGCCACGTAGGGATACTCTTCCATGCACGTATAGGCCGTCAGCCTGGCGCCGCCGGCTTTGACAAAGCCAATGGCCGCATCCATTGCCATTTTTGACAGTTCCGAGCCATCGGTGGCCAGCAAGATGTGCTTGAACACGATTCTTCTCCTTGGGCGATTGATCCCGGCGGGCAGCGACAGCCCGCCAGTCAAGTTCAGTATGGACAAGAATCCGCCTCTCGCCACCCACGCCGATGCACCCGCGCACACGCCGACGCTGCCGCGGCGCCCTCACCCATCGATCTTGAAGCCGATATCCTTGATGAACTGCCCCCAGCGCGCATGATCGGTCCGGATCTGCGCGGCGAAGGCCTCAGGCGTGACCGCCTGCGGCGGCAGCACGCCAACGCCTGCCAGCCGCTTCTGGTAGGCCGGGTCGGCCAGCACCTTGCGCACCGCAGCAGAGACCGCATCGACCGTGGCCTTGGGCATGGCCTTGGGGCCGAACAGCGCGAAATAGCCGCTGAGCTGCTCCATCTCAGGAAAGCCCTGCTCACGGAAGGTAGGCGCCCCGGGCGCCAGATCAGAGCGTTCCGGGATGGTGGTGGCCAGCGCCTTGGTCTTGCCGGCCTGGTATAGCGGCACGCCGGTGGTCAGGCCGTCGATCATCAGCGGCACCACGCCGCCCACGAGGTCCTGCGTGGCCGGCGCCGAGCCCTTGTACAGCACCGGTTCAAGGTTGGTGCCTGCCAGCCGGTTGAACAGCAGCGGACCGAAGTGCGACGAGGTGCCCGGACCGTACGAGGCCGAGTGGATCGGCTTGGTCGGATTCGCCTTGGAATAGGCGATCAGTTCCTTCAGCGTGGAGTACGGCGCATCCTTGTTGGCCGCCAGCAGCACCGGGGCGCGGCCAAGTTCCGCCAGCGCGGTGAGGTCGGTCAACGGGTCGTAAGGAACGCGGTTGATATGCGCGCCCGAGGTGGCCGAGGAACCCAGCGTCACCAGCAGCGTCTGCCCGTCATTCCTGGCGCGGATCACGTCCTGCGTGGCGGGAATGGTGGCCCCGCCGGGCTTGTTCTCCACCACCACCGACTGCCCGGTCACGCGCGTCAGGTAGTCGGCAAACAAACGTGCCACCACGTCGGTGCCGCCACCAGGCGGATAGGCCACGACCAGCCGGATGGCGCGCGCCGGCCACTGCTGCGCGATGGCGTGCGGCGCGACGCCGGCGGTCGCCGCGATGGCCGCGGCGCTCAGGAACTTTCGACGATCCATGTGTGAAGTCTCCGCGTTATCGTTGTTTGCCGCGATGGCGGCGGGTACTTCATGTTAGAGGCTGATGCGCCGTGGGACAGGCCCGGGTTTTCCTCCATGCGGCGGAGCCGGGCGCGGACTGCCGGTGGCTTGCCTGCCTTGCATTCGCCTACATCGCCTGCGGGCTGCTGCCGTTGTCGTCCCGCGTCATGCGCTGCGTTTCTGGCGCACGGTCGCCGGCACGCAAGTCCGCGCCGGCGAAAACCCCCGCGATCACCTCGCCTTGCCAGGAGAAATAGGGATTGAACGTCAGCCGCGCATGCACCTTGCCGGCTTCGCGATAGCCCCAGTCCGAATACCACACGGCCTCGCCACGCTCGCAAGCCCGCGTCGCCAACTCATCCTGCCCGTTCCAGCAGATGCGCAGGCGGCCCTGTTCCCCGTACAGCGGATTCGCCGGCGAGAACAGCAAACCCATATGGGAGAACTGGCTGATCCGCAATTGCGGCAGCGTATCGCCACGCACCAGCACGCGGCCGCTGTCCGCCGTGGTTTCCGGCCTCTGGCCATACCAGATCAGGCGGCTTGCGGGATGCGTAAACCTGTCCTGGAACACGGTCAGCAAATAGCGGGTATCGAGCACCGAATCGTGCTGCGCCACCGCCATGAAGACCGGCTTGTCGTAGGCCCCCTGCTCCAGCCGCAGGCGCGCCGCGCGACTGCTGCGGTAGAACTGGGCGAAGCCGTTGGTTGGCACCGTCATGTAGCGCACGGCGTTCTGCATCGGCCGGCGCCCGTCCGGCTCCAGCAGCCATGGGCGGATCCAGCCAATCAGCGGGGTCAGCCAGTCGTAGCGGCTGTTGGACTGGAATGCCGGTGAAAACAGCACCAGCCCCGCCACGTCCGGGTGAGCGTAGGCGTATTCAAGTGCCAGGTTGGCGCCAGTGGAGAAGCCTCCCAGGTAGACCTGCCCGACATCGCGGCGCAGCACCTCGGCCTGCTCCCGCACCACGCGCTGCCAGTCTTCCAGCGTCACGTCCAGCAGGTCCTCCGGCCGGGTGCCATGACCGGGCAGCAGCACGGTCCTGACCAGGAAGCCCTGCGCGGCGAGCTGCCGGGCGAGGTCATGGAACGACCACGGCGAATCGCCAAGGCCGTGGATCAGCAGGATGCCCTTCTCCGGCTTCGTTCCGGCACGGGACAGCGCCGGCAGCCATTCGCCGGGGCCGTTCCACGCGAGTTCGGCTGCCTTGTCGGCAAGCTGGAAGTGGCGCCGCGCCTGCAGCTGGCTGAGGGTTTCGCTACGGTAATCGCTGAAGCTCGCGCGCGCGGGCAGCGAGCCGCCGCTGCCGATGCCGGCGCACGCTGCCACGGTCAGTGCCATGGCACCCAGCACGGCCCTGGCTGCGTTCAGCTTGTTGCGGTTGGATCTCAACCTGTCCTCCACATCGTCTGCCCTCACTGGCAGCGTCGCTGCCGTGCGCCAGATTCCGGGCATGATGGCCCGGCCCTGCCAATCGATAAACCGCGTAGCTTAGCTGCCCGCAGCCAACGGCGTGCTGACAGGCAACTGGCAAAGCCGTCAGCAAGCACGCTGCGACTACCGCATGCGCGCGCGCCGCGGCCTTCCTGACAGCCCTGACAGGCTGGCGTCACCGTTCCAACCGCCTCCGTTGGCTATAAACCAGCATGCCAATGACTTGTGGATCCGGCGGGTCCGACTGCCATGCCTGCGTTCTCCCTCACCTCCTATCTGCTCGCGGCGCTCGGGCCTTATGCGCGACGGTTGTGGTTTGCAGCCGCGGCGCTCTGCGTGCTCGCGCTCGGCACGCTCGGCCTGGTCCGGCGCAGCCAGTCCGATGCGCCCCCACCGCCGCCACCGCCTGTTCCTGTGCGCGTGGCGCGCGTGGAGGCACGCGACGTCGCCCGCCAGGCGGAAAGCGTCGGCACCGTCCGGCCCTTGCGCGACGTGGTGGTGCGCACGCAGATCGACGGCCAGCTGATGCGCCTGCATGTGCGCGAAGGCCAGCAGGTGGCCCGCGGCGAGCTGCTGGCCTCGCTCGATGACCGGCCGATCCAGGCCGCACTGGGTCAGGCCCGCGCCACGCTGGCGATGAACCTGGCGCAGCTGCGCGCGGCCGAGCTCGACCTTGGGCGCTACCGCACGCTGATCGCCGCCGATGCCATCCCGCGCCAGACGCTGGACCAGCAGCTCGCCACCGTCGAGCAGCTGCGCGCCACCGTGCAGGGCAACCGCGCCGCTATCGTCGCCGAGGAAGTGCGCCTGTCATACACCCGCATCCGCTCGCCCATCGCCGGGCGCATCGGCTTGCGCAACGTCGATGAAGGCAACCTGGTGCGGGTCGGCGATGCCGACGGGATCTTCACCGTCACGCAGCTGTCGCCCATCACCGTGGAATTCACCATGCCGCAGTCGGCGCTGCCGGTGCTGCAACACCTGAGCGCCGGCGGCGCGAACGCGGCCGTGCACGCGCATGCACGCGACGGCGGCGCGCCGCTGGCGCAGGGGCGCCTGCTGGTGATCGACAGCCGCGTGGGCACCGGCAATGGCGCGGTCCGGGTCAAGGCCGAGTTCGACAACCGCGCCGGCGAGCTGTGGCCGGGCCAGTTTGTCGCGGTGCGGCTGCACACCGGGCTGCTGCGCGATGCGCTGGTGGCCCGGCCCGCGGTGCTGCGCTACGGCGAACAGGACCAGCCTTATGTGTTCCGCGTCAGGCCGGACAACACCGTGGAGATCGTGCCCGTCAGCGTGCGCTACCAGGACCGCCAGCAGGTCGTGCTGGAGGGCGTCGCCGCCGGTGACCAGCTGGTGTCGGACGGCCAGTCCCGGCTGCGCGCCGGCAGCCGCGTCTCCGTGCCGATCGCAACCCCGGCCCCGAGAGCCTGAAGTGAAATCATCCTCTTCGCTATATGGCTGGTGCATCGATCACCCGATCGGCACCGCCTTGCTGGCTGCCGCCCTGGTGCTGCTGGGTGCGGCCGCATATTTCCGGCTGCCGGTGGCACCGCTGCCCGAAGCCGAAGTGCCAACCATCCAGGTCAACGCCCTGCTGCCCGGCGCCAGCCCGGACACCATTGCCTCGTCGGTTGCCACACCGCTCGAAGTGCAGTTCAGCGCAATCCCCGGCATTGCCGAGATGACTTCGACCAGTGCGCTGGGCTCGGTCACCATCGTGCTGCAGTTCACGCTGGAGACCCGGCTCGACAGCGCCGTGCAAGAGGTACAGGCGGCCATCAACCGCGCCACCAGCCGGCTGCCGCCGGACATGCCGGCAATGCCGACCTGGCGCAAGGTCAATCCCGCGGACAGTCCGGTGGCGATCCTTGGCATCACCTCTGACACGCTGCCGCTGACCGAAGTCAGCGACTACGCCGAGCGCGTGCTGGTGCGCCAGCTCGGGCAGCTGCCGGGCGTGGGGCTGGTCAACGCCACCGGCCTGCGCCGCCCCGCGATCCGTGTGCAGGCCTCGCCGGCGGCGCTGGCCGGCGTGGGCCTGACGCTGGCCGACGTCCGCGGCGCAATCCGCGCGGCCAGCCGCAACGCGCCCAAGGGCGCGCTGTACGGCGAGGCGCGCGTCAGCACGCTGGAGACCAATGGGCAGTTGCTGGAACCGGACGACTATCGCGAGCTTGTCGTGGCCTGGCGCAACGGCGGCCCGGTATTCCTGAAAGACGTCGCGCGGGTTGCGGTCGGGCCTGAAGACGCCTACGTCAATGGCTTTCCGAATGGCCGGCCGGGCGTGGCGCTCGCCGTCATGCGCCAGCCCGGCGCCAACATCGTGCAGACCTTCGATCGCATCAACGAAGCGCTGCCGTCCCTGCGGCGTGCCTTGCCCGCCGATGTCCGCGTGGAGATCCTGAACGACCGTACCCGCACCATCCGCGCCTCGCTGCACGAGGTCGAGCTGACCCTGCTGATCGCTGTGATGCTGGTGATCGGCGTGATGGCGCTGTTCCTGCGCGAGTGGTCGGCCACGCTGATCGTGACGGCGGTGCTGGGCGTGTCGCTGGCGGCCACCTGCGCGGCGATGTACCTGATGGGGTTCAGCCTGAACAATCTCACGCTGGTGGCGGTGGTGGTGGCGGTCGGCTTTATCGTCGACGACGCCATCGTGGTGGTGGAGAACATCCACCGCTACCGCGAATCCGGACTCGGCCTGCGCGAGGCCGCGCGCCGCGGCGTGGCCGAGGTCGGGCCCACGGTAGTGTCGATCGGCCTGTCGCTGGTGGCGGTGTTTATCCCGTTGCTGTTCATGTCCGGGGTCGTGGGCCGCCTCTTCCGCGAATTCGCGCTGACCTCGGCGATGGCGATACTGATCTCGGTGGTGGTGTCGCTGACGCTGGCGCCCGCGCTGGCGGGCATCGCCATGCGCAAGGCGCATCACGATACGGGCGCGCGCCAGGCGGACCTGTCCACGTGGCTGGGGCAGCGCTACGCAGCCGGGCTGCGCTGGTGCCTGCGGCGCCAGGCGCGCGTGCTGGCGGTGTTCGGCCTGACGGTATGCGCCAGCGTGGCAGGCTTCGTGCTGATCCCCAAGGGCTTCTTCCCGCTGCAGGACACCGCATTCGTGCTGGGCACCTCGCAGGCGGCGGCGGATATCCCCCATGCGGACATGGTCGCCAAGCATCGCGCCCTCGCCGACATCATCGCTGCCGACCCGGCCGTGCTGACGGTCACCCATTCGGTCGGCATGACCGGCGGCAGCCAGACCCTGGCCAACGGCCGCTTCTGGATCGTGCTCAACGACCGTTCCGACCGCGACGTCTCGGCCAGCGGCCTGATCGACCGCCTGCGGCCCAGGCTGGCCGCGGTGCCGGGCATCCGGCTCTACCTGCGCGCAGCACAGGACATCAACATCGGCGCGGGGCAGCCGCGGGCCCAGTACCAGTACGTTCTCAAGGGCAACGAAACCGCCGAGCTCTATGCGTGGTCGCAGCGGCTCACCAGCGCGCTGCAAGGCGAGCCGCTCTACCGCGACCTGTCCAGCGACCTGCAGCTCGGCGCCAATGTCATCCGCATGCGCATCGACCGCGCGGCGGCAGCGCGGCTGGGTCTCACCTCAGCCGATATCGACGAGGCCCTCTACAACGCCTTCGGGCAGCGCCAGATCAACGAGTTCCAGACCGACACCAACCAGTATCAGGTGGTGCTTGAAGTCGACGACGACGGGCGCGGGCATATCGAGACGCTGCAGTCGTTCCGCCTGCGATCCCCGCTGTCGGGCGAGATGGTGCCGCTCGCCGCGGTGGCGAGCATCGCGCCGCCGGGCGCCGGGCCGGTCTCGATCCTGCACCACGGCATGCTCCCTGCGGTCAACCTGTCTTTCAACCTCGCGCCGGGCGCACCGCTGGGCGATGCGGTGGCACGGCTGGAGCAGGTACGGCAGCGCATCGGCATGCCGGCCGCCATCCAGGGCACGTTCCTGGGTTCGGCCCAGGCGTTCCAGGAGGCCCTGGCCGGGCAGCCCTGGCTGATCCTGGCGGCGCTGCTGGCGGTCTACATCATCCTTGGCGTGCTCTACGAAAGCCTGGCGCATCCGCTGACGATCCTGTCCACGCTGCCGTCGGCGGCCATTGGCGCGCTCGCGCTGCTGTGGCTGGGCGGGTTCGACTTTTCCATCATGGCGCTGATCGGCGTGATCCTGCTGATCGGCATCGTCAAGAAGAACGGCATCCTGCTGATCGATTTTGCGCTGGCGGCGCAGCGCACCCGCGGCATCAGCGCCGGCCAGGCGATCTACGAGGCGGCGCTCACACGCTTGCGCCCGATCATGATGACCACGCTGGCCGCATTGCTGGGCGCGGTGCCGCTGATGCTGGGCTTCGGCACCGGCGCGGAACTGCGCCAGCCGCTGGGCGTGGCCGTGGTAGGCGGCCTGCTGCTCAGCCAGGCGCTGACGCTCTTCACCACGCCAGTGGTCTACCTCGCGCTGGACCGGCTGTCCCGCTATCGCCGGCCCCTGGCGGCGGTGCCGGGCGCTGCCACACCTAATGGCAGGCCGTGATGGCTGCATGGGTGGTGGTGGGCTGCGGGGCTCAGCCGTTCGCGTCAGCGGGCCGTGGCTCGCTGCGCGCGCCGTCCGTGTACGTGTCGCGCGGTTCACGCACCCGGGCGCCGTCGCTGTACACATCGAAGCGGCCCTTGGCTGTCGCCGCGCTGGCCGCGCCATCGGTATACGGGTCAACGGCCCGCGGTGCAGCCTTGGCCGACAACGAAATGCTTGCGCCGACCATCATCAGCAAGGTCGGGATCAGGGCGCGCAGCAGCGCGGAACGGTGGCCTGTGCTGTCGTGGTGGTGGGATCGCTTGGGTGAGGTCATGGAAGGACTCCTGTGCAAGTGGGAAAACCGGCCCGGCCGGGCACGCATGGAGTCTAGGGAGCGCAGCCGACGCCACCCTGACGCAACGCTGACAATTGCGTCAGGCTGGAGCGGCGGCGCGTCTTCAAACAGTCTTTTCCACCAGTGTGAACAAAAGCGGCACGTGCTCCTGTCATGCTTGCGGAGCGCGCGCCGCAAGGCCTGGCCGCACAGCTTCGGTGCGGCACCGGGAAACTGACAGGATTGACAGGTTGGAGCCGCACACATCTTCTATATTGTTTAGATTCCGAGGATTGGACCAATGAAACTCTTGCTGGTCGAAGATGAGATCAAGACGGTCGATTACCTGCGCCGCGGCCTGTCCGAGAATGGCTACGTAGTCGATACCGCGCACAACGGCGTGGACGGCCTGCACCTGGCCTGTACCGAGCCCTACGACGCGATCGTGCTCGACGTGATGCTGCCCGCGCTGGATGGCGTCTCGGTGCTGAAGTCCCTGCGCCGCGAGCAGCAGACCCCGGTGCTGATGCTGACCGCGCGCGACGACCTGGATGACCGCCTCAATGCCTTCGATGCCGGCGCCGACGACTACCTGTCCAAGCCCTTCTCTTTTCTGGAGCTGCTGGCGCGGCTCAACGTGCTGACGCGGCGCGGCCGGCAGACTGAGCCGTCGCAGCTGACCGTGGGCGATCTGCGCATCGACCTGCTGTCGCGGCGCGCCACGCGCGGCACGCGGCGCCTGGAACTGAGCGCACGCGAATTCACGCTGTTGTCGGTGCTGGCCAGGCGGCAGGCGCAGATCGTGTCCAAGACCGCGATCACGGAACTGGTCTGGGACATCTCGTTCGACTGCAACACCAACGTGGTCGAAGTTGCGGTCAAGCGTTTGCGCGCCAAGCTGGACTGGCCCGGCGAAGCCAAGCTGCTGCATACCATCCGCGGCATGGGTTACGTGCTGGAGCACCGCGACGGATTGAGCGCATGAACCGGCAACGCTCGATCGCGGCGCGGCTGGCCGCCATGTTCGGGCTGGCGGCAGCCCTGGTCTTCACCGTCACCGGCATGGTGCTGTACCGCGTGCAGTGCGTGGAACTGGAAAAGCGCCAGCTCGGAGAGATCCGCGCCCGCTTCGACCTGGCCGGCACCAAGGCCGCGGGCCTGGGCACCGAAAAGCAATGGGAGCACTTTGCCGCCATGCTGCGCACCCTGACGCCGGCCGATCACAGCGTGCGCTACTTTGTCGAAAGTACCGACCGCCGCTTCGACTACGGCGAGCCCTTCCCGCGCGAGGCCGACACCAGCCCGCGCGCACCCGACGTGTGGGCGGTGGAGTTCGGCGACCACCGCTTCCTGATGCTGAAGCGCCGCATCCCGGCGCTGAATGATCGCCCCGAGGTGGCGCTCGCGGTCGCGGTGGACCAGGCGGCATTCTTCGAGACCAGCCGCACGCTTGGCATCGCCCTGGTGATGTCGTCGGTGCTCGGCGTGATCGCGGTGAGCCTGCTTGGCTGGCGCATTGCCAAGTCCGGCCTGGCGCCGATCGAGCGCCTGTCGCAACATGCCGGCGCGCTCGACCCCAAGCAGCTGGAGCACCTGCCCGACGCCGACCTGCCCGCCGAGCTGGGCGGCCTGGTGCATGCCTTCAACGGCGCGCTCGACAAGCTCGAGCACGCCTACCAGCAGCTATCCGCCTTCAATGCCGACGTCGCGCACGAACTGCGCACGCCGCTGGGCAATGTCATCGGCCAGACCCAGGTGGCGCTGTCGCGCCCGCGCAGCACCGAACAGCTTGAAGAGATCCTGCAGTCCAACCTGGAAGACCTGGAGCGCCTGAGCCGCATCGTGATCGACATGCTGTTCGTGGCGCAGTCCGACCGCGGGGCGCTGGCGCGCGACCTGGTCGAGGTCTCGGTCGCCCAGGAAGTCCGGCGCAGCGCGGACTTCCTCGACATGCTGTTCGAGGAAGCCGGCGCCACGCTGCACGTGACCGGCGATGCACGCGTGCGCGTCAACGTCTCGCTGCTGCAGCGCGCGCTGACCAACCTGATGAGCAACGCCCTGCAGCACGGCCGGCCCGGGCGGCCGGTGACGGTCACGATCGCGCAATCGGCGGACACGCTGACCATCGCCGTGCGCAATGAATCCGATCGCCTGCACACGATCCGGCCCGAGCGGCTGTTCGATCGCTTCTACCGCGCCGACGCCGCGCGCAGCGACAGCCGGCAGAACCACGGACTGGGGCTGGCCATCGTCAAGGCAATCGCCACCATGCACGGCGGCAGCGTGTTCGCGCAGGTGCAGGCGGACGCGATCCGGATCGGCATGACACTGCCGGTCAGCGAGCCGGCGCAAGCCGCACCCGCGCCGGCACGGCCGCTGCCGCGCCCCGCGGCGGCCTGATTGCGCCGTGTTGATGCCTCAGGCCGCGCCCCGGAGCGGCCCGAACCGCTCCACGTACAACCCCGCCACCCAATCGACAAACACCCGCACCCGCGGTGCCAGCTGCCGGTGGAACGGATACCGCGCCGACACCGGCAAGTCCGGGCAGGGCCAGGCCTCAAGCACCGGCACCAGCCGTCCCGCGCGCAGGTGCTCTTCCACGCGGAAGCGCGGCACCTGGATCAGGCCGCAGCCGGCCAGCGCCGCGCTGGTATAGCACTCGGCATCGCTTACCGAGATCCAGCCGCGCGCCTTGAACTCCTGCACCTCGCCATCGACGGTCAGCGTGAAGGGATAACGGCGGTCATGGTTGCGCGAGAAGAATCCCACGCCGATGTGCTGTGCCAGCTCCGACGGGTGTTCCGGTTTGCCATGCGCGGCCAGGTATGCGGGGCTGGCGCACAGCACCTCCGGCATTTCCGCCAGCCGCCGGGCCACCAGCGAGGAATCGCGCGGCTGGCCGGCACGCACCACGCAATCGATGCCCTCCCCGGCCAGGTCGACCAGCCGGTCGCCGCTGCTGACGATCAGGTCGATATGCGGATAGCGCTCCCGGAACTCGCCGATGCGCGGCAGGATGATCATGGTGGCGTGGGTGCCATGCAGGTCCAGCCGCAGCGTGCCGCGCGGGTTGGCCACCTGCGTGCTGAGCGAGGTCTCGGCGTCTTCCAGGTCCTGCAGCACGCGCTTGCTGCGCTCATAGAACGCCTGCCCGTCCAGCGTGGGGCGCACCTGGCGCGTGGTGCGCTCCAGCAGGCGCGCGCCGACGCGGGCCTCAAGTTCCTTGATGGCGTGCGTGGCGGTGGCGCGTGGCATGTCCAGCGCGCTGGCGGCGCCGGTGAAGGAGCCCAGTTCCACGATCCGGGTAAAGAGTTGCAGCGCGTCGAAGCGGTCCATGCGGAGGGGCTGTCATAGCGGAAAGGTCACTTCCGGATTGGAATCAGGTTCCGGGCGCGCGTCAAGCCAGATCTCCGCTCGCCTGTCCGGGGTCGGGTCCTTGACTGCGGGCAGGGACCACGAATCAGCCAGGCATCGATGCTGCTAGCCTATATTTCATTAATAGTCTTCTGCCGTTCTCCCACGTGTCCCGTGCCGGGCCATGTGGCGAGTATGCAATCCGGTTAGTGCTGGGAGATGGGATATGAGCGCCGTTCCTGAGTCGCGGGTCACCGGCACCACTTCGGCCCCAGGGAAACGTCCCGTCACTTCCACCCGGCATGTGTGGACCCGATACTGGGCCATTGCAAAACTTTACTGGTTCTCGCGGGAAAAATGGAAAGCCTCCGGCTTGCTGGTCCTGCTGATCCTGCTGCTGTTGGGCCAGACCCAGACCGAGGTACTGATCGTCCAGCAAACCGGTGAATTCACCTCGGCCCTGGCAGCGCAAGACGCGGATCGTTTCTGGGCCTCGATCAGGAAGTGTCTCTATATCCTGATGGTTGCCGTCCCCATCTACGCGGTCTATTACTACCTGAGGAACAAGCTGAGCCTGCTCTGGAGACGCTGGCTGACGCATCACTATCTGGACGGGTATTTCAAGGGCCGGGTCTACTACAAGCTCAATTCAGATGCCGCGATCGACAATCCGGACCAGCGCATCGCCGAGGACATCAATACCTTCACGCGGCAATCCCTGTTCTTCCTTTCAATCGGTATCGGCGCGCTGCTGCAGCTCATCGCCTTCAGCGCCGTCCTGTGGTCGATCTCAAGAGAGCTGGTCTACTTTCTTGTCATTTATGCCATTGCCGGTACATTTGTCTCCATCTTCTTCTTCGGCCGCGTCCTGATCGGCCTGAACTTCTTCCAGCTAAGGCGGGAGGCGGATTTCCGCTTCAGCCTGATCCGGGTGCGTGAGAACGCCGAGTCCATCGCTTTCTATCGCGGCGAGGCGCTGGAGTCATCCCATGTGAGAGGCCGTTTTGGCAAGGCCTTCCAGAATTTCGACCGGCTCATCAAGTGGCAGCTGAGCCTGAACATGTTCCAGTATGCCTATGGCTTCCTGACCATCCTGCTGCCCAGCGCCATCGTCGCTTCACGCGTGCTTTCCGGCGAGCTTGAAGTCGGCAGCGCCATCCAGGCGGCCGGCGCGTTCGCCGCCATCCTGAACGCGCTGACCGTGATCGTCGACAACTTTGAAGACCTGAGCCGCTTCGTGGCGGGGCTGGATCGACTGGACACATTCTCCATCTCGCTGACCGGGACGGCAGCAGCCTCCGTGAAGCCGGCCACCACGATCGAGTCCATCCATGACTCCCGCCTGGCGCTGGAACATGTGACCTTGCGCACGCCGAATCAGGAGCGAACGCTGGTCACCGACCTGACGCTGTCGGTCAACCCGGGAGAGGGCCTTCTTATCGTCGGCGCCAGCGGCGGCGGCAAAAGTTCGCTGATGCGCGCGATCGCCGGATTGTGGAACAACGGCACGGGATGCATCGTGCGGCCAGTGCCGCAGGAAATGCTGTTCCTGCCGCAGCATCCTTACATGGTGGTCGGCAGCCTGCGCAGCCAGTTGCTATACCCGAACCACATCGGCCAGCGGATCCCTGACGAGGAGCTTCTGAAGCTGCTGGAAGCGGTCAACCTGAAGGACATCGCCGGCCGCTTTGGCGGCCTGGACACGGAAGTGGACTGGGGCAAAGTCCTGTCCCTTGGCGAGCAGCAGCGGCTGACCATCGCCCGCGTACTGCTGTCAAAGCCGCGCTATGTCATGCTGGACGAAGCGACCAGTGCCCTGGATATCAGCAATGAGGAAGCCATGTACCAGTTGCTGGCCGACATGCAGTCGACGCTTGTCAGCGTCAGCCACCGGCCCACGCTGCTGAAGTTCCACCACCAGGTGCTGGAACTGCCCGGGAACGGAAAGTGGTGGCTGCATCCGACCAGGGACTATCGCTTTGGCTGGTAGGCATCCGGCCCGCCCCCAACCATCATCGTGCAGTGCTAACGTCGAACGTCGCCCAAATCGAGGACCAGTTGCTGTCGCAGCGCCTGCAAGGCAACCGCGCCGACCTGGGTTCGATGCGGCGCGGGCCGGTGCGGCTGCAACGGGCCCGCGCCGCGCATTCGCCTGGCGGCGCCTGGCCCAGCACCCTTACTGCATGTGCTGCCCGCCATTGATGGCGATATTGGACCCGGTCACGTAGGCCGCTTCCTCCGAGCACAGGTAGGCAATCAGCGCTGCGACTTCTTCCGGCTTGCCGACGCGGCCGACCGGAATCTGCGGCAGGATCTTGGTCTCCATGATTTCCTTGGGCACGGCGTTGACCATCTTGGTGGCAAGGTAGCCCGGAGAGACGGTGTTGACGGTCACGCCCTTCCTTGCCACTTCCAGCGCCAGCGACTTGGTGAAGCCGTGCATCCCGGCCTTGGCGGCGGCATAGTTGGTCTGGCCGAAGGCGCCCTTGGATGCGTTGACCGATGAGATGTTGATGATGCGTCCCCAGCCGCGTTCGACCATGCCTTCGCAAAGCGGCTTGGTGAGATTGAACACCGAGTCGAGATTGGTCCGCATCACGGCGTCCCAGTTCGGCTTGTCCATCTTCTTGAAGGCCATGTCGCGGGTAATGCCGGCGTTGTTCACCAGGATATCCACGCGGCCTACGTCAGCCAGGATCTGCGCCGCGCAAGCCTGGCAGGCATCGTAGTCGGATACATCCACCTCGTAGGCACGTATCTCGCGGCCGCCGGCGGCCATCGCGGCAAGCCAGTCCTGGGCGGCCGCATTGCCCGGCGAGTGCGTCACCACCACCGCATAGCCTGCGTCGTGCAGCTTGATGCTGATGGCTTCTCCCAGCCCACCCATACCACCTGTTACCAGTGCAATTTTCTTCATCATCCTGCCTGCTTCATTCTCGTAAAGTTGAAAGACCCCTGCCTTGCCGGGACGGGCTCTTGCCTGATTGTCCCGAGCACATTCCCGCTGCCCTGGCGCGGACAAAGCGAGGGCGAGCCGGGCCGGATGACTCCGGGCCCAGCTTGTATACCGATGCGGGAAGATTGGCGTCGCAGTGCTGTGGCCTGCAAGCCTGCGATCTATGTTCAGCGCGCTGGCCTGGCCTGCTTGGCCAGCCGCACGCCGTTATTGCTTGGAAGCGCGGGGCGCCGCCTGCTGGGCCGCGCCGGAGGCCGCTGCGGCGGTCTTGGCAAAGTTGGCCTTGGCGACTTCAGCCGTCTGCTTCGCGGCGTCCTGGAAGGATTGAAAGGTGCTGCTGGCGGCTGCAACGCTCGATTGCAGCAGCGCGGTGATCGCTTCAGACCCGGCTGGCGCGTTCTTCACGAAGTTGTCAACGAAGGCTTGCACATTGCGGTTGTGCTGTTCGTACTGGCCCTCGACTGCCTTGGTCAGCTCCACCTGCGTGTTCGATGCGATTTCGTACACATGGCGTGCATATGCAACCGCCTTCTCCGCGGCAGGCTGTGCCAGATTGCCCTGCACGGCGAACACTTCACGCAGGTCCTTTCCGGCCAGCACCGCTTCGATATTGCCCTGGCCTTCGGCAAGCGTCGTCCTGACTGCCTGCAGGTTCAACTCGGTCAACTTCTGGAAGCCGTCAAAAGCCATGTTCGTCAGCGCGAACAGTTGGTTCAGACTGGACTTTTGCACTGCAGCAAATTGCTCGGGCATAAAAGGGGACATGCAAAATCTCCTGTGGATTGATCGAACGGATTCGCGCAACAGATTGCAACGTGAATCCGCTTCGGTTTGGCTTCCGGATTGACAGCGCCACCAATCCTGCAGCGCAGCATCCGAGTGCGAATCCTAGAGGGTTTCCTCTAATTTGATCCCTAGGTATATACCCAAAAAGTCTTTAAAACAGGACAATAAAAGTGCATCGTACGTCTCTAAATTTACATGTGCTTACGCAGAAATGTTGCAGTGCATGACATGTGTAGGGCGCACTTCACCCCAGACGCTTGGAACGGATCTCTGAATACAGCAAGGGGAAAATGGAAATGAGCCCTGAGCGGCCACACAGGGCAGCCCGAGCTGCCGGTATGCCTCACGTCGCAGCCTTCCTGAGCCGCAACGCATTGGTAATGACCGAGGCAGAACTCAGGCTCATCGCCAGCGCCGCAATCATGGGCGACAACAACAGGCCTGTCATTGGATACAGAACGCCCGCCGCCAGCGGAACGCCCAATGCGTTATAAACGAACGCAAAACCGAGGTTCTGCTTCATGTTTCGAATGGTCGCTTGCGAGAGTTTCCGGGCACGGGCAATCCCGCGCAAATCCCCCTTGACCAGCGTGACCTGAGCGCTGTTCATCGCGACATCAGTGCCCGTGCCCATGGCAATACCGACGTCGGCCTTCGCCAGCGCCGGCGCATCGTTAATGCCGTCGCCCGCCATCGCCACCACCGCGCCTGCCTGTTGCAGCGAACTGACAAGTTCAAGCTTGTCCGCCGGCTTCACCTCGCCGTGGAACTCGTCAACGCCAAGTTTCCCGGCCACCGCCTTCGCCGTCGCAATCCCGTCGCCGGTCGCCATCACGACACGGATACCTTCTCCCCTGAGATGCGCCAGCGCCTCCGGCGTGGTGGCCTTGACCGGATCCGAAACGGCGAGCAGGCCAGCAAGCTTGCCATCGACGGCAAGATACATCACGCTGGCGCCTTGCGCCCGCAGCTCATCGGCCTGCGCCACGAGCGGATCGATGGGAACGCCTTCGGCTTCCATGAGCGCAGTATTCCCGATCGCGACCTTGCTGCCTCCCAACTTGCCTCTTACCCCAATCCCGGAGCTCGACTCGAAGCCCTCCGGCTTTTCCAACTGCAGGCCGCGCTCACGGGCTGCTGCAACAATCGCGGCAGCCAGGGGATGCTCGCTGCCCTGATCCAGGCTGGCAGCTAACCGCAGCATGTCCTCCTCGGCATAGCCATTGGTGCCGATCGCGCGCTCAAAAGCCGGCCGACCCTCGGTAAGCGTCCCGGTCTTGTCGACAATCAGGGTATCGACCTTGCGCAGGTTCTCGATTGCAGCGGCGTCGCGGAACAGCACGCCGCTGGAAGCGCCCTTCCCGCTTGCAACCATGATGGACATCGGCGTGGCGAGACCCAGCGCGCACGGACATGCGATGATCAGCACCGCGACGGCATTGATCAGTCCGAACACCCAGCTCGGCTCGGGGCCGAAGAGTCCCCACGCGACAAAGGTCAGCACCGCAATGCCGATGACACCGACGACGAAGACGCCGGCAACCTGGTCGGCCATCCGCTGCATCGGTGCCTTCGATCGCTGCGCTTGCGCCACCATCTGGACAATCTGGGACAGCACGGTCTGGGAGCCGACCTTTTCGGATTGGATGACAAGGCTGCCCGAAGTGTTCATCGTGGCGCCGATGACGCGGTCGCCGACGCGCTTGGTGGTCGGAATGGGCTCGCCAGTGATCATCGATTCGTCGACCGCGCTGGTGCCTTCCGTTACCACGCCATCGACCGGCACCTTCTCGCCGGGCCGCACGCGCAGCAGGTCGCCCACGTGGACATGGGCGAGCGGCACGTCCTCTTCGGCGCCGTCGGGACCGATACGCCGCGCCGTCTTGGGCGCCAGTCCCAGCAGCGACTTGATGGCGGCGGAAGTCTGGGAGCGGGCCTTGAGTTCAAGCAACTGACCCAGCAGCGTGAGGGAAATGATCACCGCCGCTGCCTCGAAGTAGGCACCGATACGGCCATGCTCGGCGAACACCTGCGGAAATGCGCCAGGTATGACGGTCGCAATGACGCTGTAGACATAGGCCGCACCGGTGCCGATTCCGATCAGCGTCCACATGTTCGGACTACGGTTGACGATCGAGTGGAAACACCGCACAAAGAACGGCCAGCCTGCCCACAGCACCACAGGCGTCGCCAGCGCAAGCTCGACCCAGCTCTGGGTCGACACCTCCATCCAGCCAAGACGATGCCCGAACATGGCCATGACGAACACCACACCGGTGAGCGGTAGCGTCCACCAGAAGCGGTGACGGAAATCCACCAGCTCGGGGTTCTCGCCTTCATCCAGTTCCGGCAACAACGGTTCCAACGCCATGCCGCACTTGGGGCAGTTGCCGGGATGATCCTGGCGGATCTCCGGGTGCATGGGACAGGTATAAATCGTTCCCTCGGCAGCGGGCTGCGCCGCCCCGGCTCCAGTGCCAGCCGGTTCATGAACATGGTCATGGTGATGCGCATGCTCGTGATGAACAGGACCGGACTGGTCCTGAGTCGAGCCATGTGCACCGGCGCTGTGGCGGCCAGGCTCGGTTGCATCGCGTTCGTTGCTTGTCCTGTTCATCCTGGCTGCTTCCTTCAGTTGTCGGGCCGGGCATCCACTGCGTCATCCGGCGTGCCTTTTACCTTCATGACACGCTCATGATGCGAAGACGACGGCCATTCGCGGTGGGACGTCCATGTCACGCCTGATGACCCCAGCCTAGAGGTTCCCATCGTTGGAAGGTCAAGGCCAAGGAAGCACGGGACTGTGCTCAAAGGCCAACGCGCCTCGGTCCAGGATCAGTTGGCCGCCAATGAGACGTCGCCTTCAGGGGCGAGGTCAGCCGCCGAAGAGATGACTACGGTCGATGGACGCGCACACCTTTTGCATTCGGCGCGCCCCGCAAGAGGACACCCAGGTCTACGGTGCTCCATGCCGTGGAGATGGACAACGCCGAAAGAACCAGCGTTGGGCGGCGAGGCAACCGCCTTGCCCTGTGCGTTTGGGCTCCCGTCAGCGCGCCTTGTTCGCAAGCCCTTCAACTTCAGCGCGCAGCCGCTCTTCCTGCTCCCGCAGTTCTGGCGTGAATTCAGCACCGAAGTCCTCGACCTCGAACAGCGGGCGAATTTCGATTTCGGACTCGCTTTCCATGGGATTGGGGCAGCGCCTGACCCATTCGACAGCCTCATCCATTGACTCGACTTGCCACAACCAGAACCCGGCAACGAGTTCGCTGGTCTGCGGGAACGGCCCGTCCGTCACAGTCCGCTGATCGCCCGAAAAGCGCACCCGCTTTCCCCTTGCGCTAGGGTGCAAGCCCTCGCCCGCAAGCATGACGCCCGCCTTGACGAGCTCTTCATTGAACTTGCCCATTGCCGCAAGCAACTCCGTGCTTGGCATCTTGCCGCTTTCTGATTCGCTCGTGGCCTTCACCATCACCATGACACGCATTGTGGTTCTCCTTGAAGGAATCGTTGGCGCCACAAGACCCCGAAGCGGGAACCGCCGCGGCGGCGGGCGCCGGAAGCAGGATCCAATCAGAATAGTTGAATTCGACGGCACCTGACTTGCGCGGACCGCGCCAGTACCTCTACAGTTCGACCAATGAAGAATGAAACCGCCGTAGCAGCGCTCGCTGCACTTGCCCAGGATTCCCGATTGGCGATCTTCCGCTTGCTGGTCCAGGCCGGCCCGGACGGCGTCAGCGCGGGCCGGATCCGCGAAGCGCTGGGTGTCGCACCCGCGACGCTGTCCTTCCATCTGAAAGAACTGGTCCACGCGGGTCTCATCAAGAATACGCAGGAAGGCAAGTTCGTGATCTACCGGGCGCAATTCGAGACGATGAACGCGCTCATTGCCTTCCTGACGGAACATTGCTGCCAAGGCAATCCGCAGGGCTGCGGCGTGCCGGAAGTGGCATGCAAGCCGGCGGCCACCAAAGGCCGCGGCGTCTCGACCGAAGCGGCCTGAGCCATGGCAGCCCGAGCATCACGGCCGCCGGGATCGGAGTGCCTTGGGGCGGGCGTCAGGCCTTGCGCCCCGCTTCATACCAACCTTGGGTCCGATTGACGATGCTGACCACCAGCAGCATGACCGGCACTTCAATCAGCACGCCGACCACCGTTGCCAGCGCCGCCCCGGACTTGAAGCCGAACAGGCTGATGGCCGTCGCCACGGCCAGCTCGAAGAAATTGCTGGCGCCGATCAGCGAGGACGGGCCCGCCACGCAATGCGCCACACCCAGTTTCCGGTTCAGCAGATACGCCAGGCCGGAGTTCAGGAACACCTGGATCAGGATGGGCACGGCCAGCAGCGCGATCACCAGCGGTTGCTCGATGATGGCCTGGCCCTGGAACGCGAACAGCAGCACCAGCGTCAGCAGCAGCGCGGCGATGGAATAAGGACCGAGCTTGCCCACGACCCGCTGGAAATGCGCCACGCCCTTGCTCAGCAGCAGCTTGCGCAACACCTGCGAAATCGCCACCGGCACCACGATATACAGCGCCACCGACGTCAGCAGCGTATCCCACGGCACCGTGATCGACGACAGGCCAAGCAGCAGCGCCACCACCGGCGCGAACGCCACCACCATGATGGCATCGTTCAGCGCCACCTGCGACAGCGTGAAATACGGGTCGCCCTTGCACAGCTGGCTCCACACGAACACCATCGCCGTGCACGGCGCCGCGGCCAGCAGGATCAGCCCGGCGATATAGCTGTCGAGCTGCTCGGCGGGCAGCATGGGCGCAAACAGGTGCCGCACGAACAGCCAGCCCAGCAGCGCCATCGAGAACGGCTTGACCGCCCAATTGATGAACAGCGTCACACCGATGCCGCGCCAGTGGGATTTCACCTGGCCCAGTGCGCCGAAGTCGATCTTCAGCAGCATCGGGATAATCATGATCCAGATGAGGATGCCGACCGGCAGGTTCACCTGGGCGTACTCCATGCTGCCGATCGCCTGGAACGCGCCCGGCATCGCCTGCCCCAGCGCAATCCCGACGACGATGCACAGGGCCACCCAGATGGTCAGGTAGCGTTCAAAGAAGCCGATGGCGGGCTTGGTCGAAATGGGGGCGTGGGTGGTTGCGTTCTGATTCATTGGAGTTCCGGCGCCTTCAGTTCTTCGCGATCGCGTTGAGCGCGTCCTGCAGCTGCGCATTGCTCATGCCTTCCAGCGGCAACGCCAGCAGTTGCAGCATGCGGTAGCCAATGGCCTCGCGCGTCAGCTCGAATGCCAGGCGCTTGCCCTCGTCGCCGCCCAGGGCGTTGGACGGATCGGCATAGCCCCAGTGCACCTTGACCGGGCTGCCCGGCCAATATGGGCACTGTTCCGCCGCGGCGCTGTCGCAGACCGTGATCACGATCCGCATTTCCGGCGCGTTGTCGCCGACGAATTCGTCCCAGCTTTTGCTGCGGTAGCCGCTCACGTCGACGCCGGCACTGGTCAGCGCTTCCAGTGCGAACGGGTTCAGGCGCCCGCTCGGTGCGCTGCCGGCGCTGAAGGCGCGCACATCCTTGCCGAGCTTGCTGGCCCAATGGTTGAGCATCCCTTCGCTCAGCACGCTGCGGGCAGAGTTGTGGGTGCACAGGATCAGAACGTTTGTAGTCATGGACAGTAAAGAGTCAGCGTTGGCCGATGTCCCGTACGGCCTGTTGCAGGCCTACGGCATCCAGTTTATCGATGGGGAGTGCGAGCAGGTACTCGATGCGTCGCGTGAGGATTACCGCCGCTTCGCGGACCAGCTTTTGCCTGCGCTCGTCCGATACTTCACCGGCTGCAGGATCCGCCACGCCCCAATGCGCGGTCATCGGCTGGCCCGGCCAGACCGGGCAGAGTTCACCGGCGGCCTTGTCGCACACCGTGAACACGAAGTGGAGCGCCGGGGCGCCATCTCGCGCGAATTCGTCCCAGCTCTTGCTGCGGAACCCGCCGGTCGGAAGACCCAGCTTTTCCAGCGCTTCCAGCGCGAACGGGTTCACCACGCCAGTCGGGTGGCTGCCTGCCGAATAGCCGCGGAAGCGGCCTTGGCCAAGATGGTTCATCAGTCCCTCGGCCAGGATCGAACGGGCCGAATTGCCGTTGCAGACGAAGAGAACGTTGTAGACGCTGGCGCTCATGGCGAGTCCTTAGCAGCACGACGAGTTGGAGTTCACTGCAATTCCGATCGGCTTGCCGCGCGGGGCACGCGGTGCACAGCAGGCGGAGCCTTCGGCGGACGCCGCTTCAGCCTTGCCTTCACCAAATACCGGGACGTTGCCCAGCGTATGGAAGTGCTCCCATGCAATGCCCTGCGGATCGGTGACCCAGTGCTTCTCACTGCGGGCATAGCAGCAAGTGGTTTCACCCTGGTCCAGCAGCGCCATGTCGGCCGCCTCGGCGCGCGCTTTCAGTTCAGCAAGCTCGGCGGCGTCATCGGTCTGGAAACCGAGATGGTCGACGCCCGTCCCCTGGCCGCGCGTGGAGATCGCGAAGTTGATGCGCGGATCCTCGAGCATCCATTTGGCGTAGTCGCTCTCGACTCGCGTCGGTTCAGCGGCAAAGAGCTTCGAATAGAAGGCAATGCTCTTGCCAAGGTCGTCGACATGGACGTGAACGTGAAAGCGCTTCATCGGAACATCTCCATCAGCAGTGGCAGGGAACCGCCGCTTTGTCCTCGACACCTTCGCAGCAATTGGCGGTCAGGTAGCCGAGCAACGCACTCATATGCGCGAAAGCGGCGCGGTAGATCAGGTTGCGTCCGTCCCGCTCCTGCGTCACCAGGCCGGCGTGTGCCAGTTCCTTCAGGTGGAACGACAGGGTGGCCGCAGGCACGTCCAGCCGCTCGGCCATCGCGCCGGGCGTCATGCCACCCGGGCCGGCGACGACCAGCATCCGGAAGACCTGGAGGCGCAGCCCGTGGGCCAAGGCTGCAAGGGAGCGGACAACATCATATTCTTCCATATTTCTACAATACTAGAAATATAGGATTGATGCAATGCCTGATCCGGTGAAGCGCCGCTGGCACCCTGCCCGTCGTCCGAGTTGTCCAGAGGACAACCGCGCCTGCGATAGCCGCGGACTAGTCCATCAGATCCGTGTACTCACCTTTCGCATAGGGCCGGGTGCGGTTCCACGGAGCGGGTTGCGGCAAGGCAGCGGCGGTCACCCGCGTGATCTTCTTTTGCGTGCCGCTGGCATTGCGCGACTGGACCAGGCGCGGATATTGGCCGGCCACGTCCCACTGGACCGTCACCTGTTCATCGCCGCGCTTCGCGCGGTACTCCTGCACACCGCCGCGTGCAGGACCGCTCGCGCTCATGGTCTTGAGCGCTGCCGGATCCAGCAGGTGGTAGGCGGTCGCCCATGAGCCGTCGAAGCCGATGTTGCCGTATTCGGCCGGGCTGACTTCGAAGGTCTTGCGCATGGCGTCGCTGACCAGCCGCACCGACAGCTTGCCGGACGGCTGCCGCTCGATCCAGCGCGCGGCGGCCGACATGTCCATGTGCTTGTGGCCCTTGTCTGCCTTGGCGTGCTCGGCTTCGTCGTGCGCCCCGTGCGGGATCTCGCGCTCGATCCAGACCGTGCCGCCCTCGCGGTAGACACGTTCGGTGAAGTAGATGTCGCGGCGCACGCCGTCGGCCCCGAGCGCCGACAACTCATGCTGCACGCGCAGCGCCAGCGGGCCGGAGGCCTTGGACGGTTCCGCCGCCACGGCAGTGAAGGCTGCCGAGACCAGCAGCAGTGCGAGGACGGGAGTGGCTTGCTTGGTTTTCATGAAATCCGTTCAGAAAGCGAAAATGCGCACGCCGGCAACCGGCGCGCGCATGGCATCAAAAGACCCTGTGCTCAGTCGTGCAGCAAGGCCGCGGCCGGCATCACAGGCCCAGCGCGGACTTTACGACGCTGAACACCTTGGTGTTGTCGATGGTGCCCTTGAGCGCGGCGTTGCCCGGCCCCGTCGAGAACAGCATCACATCGCCGCCGCCGTGGGTTTCCGAGCCCGGCGAGCCAAGGTTGACGCCAACTTCCTGCAGATAGCCGTCGGCCGTGGTGTCCACCAGCGCGGGGTTGTCGCGCGGGGTCTTGCGCGGACCGCCGCCGTTGCCGAACACCAGCGTGGTGTAAGGCAGGCCGTCGGCCGCCGTGGCCGGCTGCCTGGTCTTGATGTCCGTTGCCGTGCCCAGGATCGGGTTGCCGCGATGCGAGTAGCCGTTGATCGTCATCGTATGGTCGTGGTCGGCAGTGACCACGATCATCGTGTTCGACAGGTCCACCATCGACAGCGCACGCTTGATGGCATCGTCAAACGCGATCGTGTCTTCCAGCGCGCGCTTGGCGTTGGTGCCATGCAGCGCATGGTCGATCCGGCCGCCCTCCACCATCAGGAAATAGCCGTTGCCGTTCTTCTGCAGGATGCGGATGGCCTTCTCGGTCATGTCGGCCAGGCTGGGCTCGTCGACATTGTTCTTGACGCGGTCCAGCTCGTAGTTGAGGTGGTCCATGTTGAACAGGCCGAGCAGCTTGCTGGTGGATGCCGGGTCAACGGCCTTGAACGCGGTGCCGGTGGTCACGTAGGTGTAGCCCGGGAACTGCGTGGTCAGGTCGACGCCATCGGTGCGCTTGCCACCCGTGACGCTGTCGGGCAGGAACTGGCGGCGGCCGCCGCCAAGCAGCACGTCCAGGCCATCCTTGAGCGCGGTGTTGTAGCCGGCGTTGCCGGGCGTTGCCTGCGCGGCGATATTGTTCTCGCCGTCGCGGTGGCAGACGTGCGAGAAAGTGGCCGCCGGCGTTGCGTGGGTCACGCGCGTGGTGGTCACCGCGCCGACCGACTTGCCGGCGGCCTTGGCCAGTTCCAGCACGGTCACGACCGGCGCGCCGTTGCCGCTGGGACAGGTGCTGTCGCCGGCGCTGGTCACATAGGCCTTGCCGGTGCCGTCGCTGGCCTTGGTATCGGCCGACATCGAGATGACCTCGTTGTTCATCTTCACGCCGGTCATGTAGGCCGCCATCGACGGTGCGCTGTCGGTGGTCTGCGCGTCGTTCGAATACGTCTTCACGCGCGCGGTGCGCTTGAGCGACTCCATGTTGAGCTTGCCGGTCTCGCCATACTTGTAGATGCGCGAAGCGGTGACGGTGGTCGGGCCCATGCCGTCGCCCAGGAAGAAGATGACATTCTTGGCCTCGCCCGCGGCTTGCGCAGGGAGAGCAATGCAGGCGCAGGCAGCCGCAAGTGCGGACAGGCCGGTACGAATGATGAGTTTCATGGCGTTATTCCGTCAGCGATAGTGGCTTAGAGGCCGATGGCCGTCTTGATCAGGCCGAACACGTCGGTGTTGTCCATCACACCGGCGAAGGATTCGGCACCGTTGCCCAGTGCGCCGATAAAGACATCGGTGCCGCCATGGGTCTCGCCACCCGCCGCCGTCGGGATCGCGGCTTCCTGGTGATAGCTCTTGTCGTAGACCTGTGCATCGGTCAGCGCGGTGCGCGTGGCCGGGCGGTTCTCGCCGGTGCCGAAGCCGATAATGGTGAAAGGATTGCCGCCGGAGTCCGTGGACAGGGCGCCGGTCACGTAGTTCTTCAGCAGGCCCAGCACGCCGGGGTTGCTGTCGCTGGTGGGGCCGGTGCGCTTGGCGTAGCCGTTCAGCACCAGCGTGTGGTCATGGTCGGCGGTGACGACGATCAGCGTGTTCTTCAGGCCCGGGTCGATCACGTTGAGCTTGTCGATCGCGGTCTTGATCGCGGTGTCGAAGGCCACGGTGTCCTGCAGCGCCTTGCGCGCGGTGGTTTCATGCAATGCGTGGTCGATGCGGCCGCCTTCCACCATCAGGAAGAAGCCCTTCCTCTTCGCGGCAAGCACGTCGATGGCCTTGCCGGTCATCTCCGCCAGGCTCGGTTCATCGCCGGGCACGCGGTCCAGGTCGTAGGCCATATGGCTGGACGTGAACAACCCTGCCACCTTCTTCGCGCTGGCGGCGTCGATCTTGTCGAACTCGGCCTTGCTGGAAACGTAGGCATAGCCGGCCTTGGTCAGCTCGCCGACCAGGTCGCGGCCGTCGGTGCGGGCGCCGCCCGCGGCCTTGTTCTGGAAGTGCTTGCGGCCGCCGCCGAAGATCACATCGACGCCATCACCAAGCGCGCTGTTGTAGCCAGCGCCGTGCGGCACCAGTTGCGCGGCGATGGTGTTCTCGGCGTCGCGGTGGCACACGTGCGCGTAGGTCGTGGCGGGGGTTGCGTGCGTGATGCGGGTGGTGGTGACCACGCCGGTGCCGTAGCCTGCCGCCTTCATCTGCTCGAGCAGCGTCGGCACGCTCTGGCCGTTGCCGGAAGCCGGGCAGGTGCTGTCCGCGCCGGACAGGTAGTCCTTGCCGCTGGCGTCGAAGGCATTGGTCTCCGGCGTCATCGAGATGACTTCGTTGTTCATCTTGACGCCAGTCATGTAGGCCGCCATCGACGGCGCACTGTCGGTCACCTGCGCGTTGTTCGAATAGGTCCGGATAAACCCGCTCTCGGGGAGCGTATCCATGGTCAGGTCCCCATCCTCGCCGACCTTGTAGATCCGCGCCGCGGTCATGGTCGTCATGCCCATGCCGTCGCCAAGGAAGAACACGACGTTCTTCGCCGGCGCGGTGCTGCCGGCAGCCGGCGGCTGCGTGACCGGCGCATTGTTGTCATCATCGCTGCCGCACGACGCTACGGCCAGCGCCAGCAGCGGGGCTGCCAGTATTGAAAGACGCCTCATATTTCCTCCCCGTTGGTTTTGGCGGGAGGATGCACGACGAATATTTCGGCACCGTGACGTGTCACAGGACGGCATCGTTGCCGCTGCAGGAAAACATGCGAAAGTGCAGCATCAGGCCGTTCGCTATGTTCGCGAACGGCCCACCTGTGCGGCAAGCTGCCGCAGTAGCGATGCTGCCTGGTGGCGCCGAACACTGATATATTGTCGCCAAAACAGGCACCGCTCTCGTGAGCAAATCGCATCGCCGGCCATGGTTCGCCGGCTTCCTCCTCGTTGTCTTCCTGGCAGCCCAGCTGGCAGTGGCGGCGTACGCCTGTACCGGCAGCCGCTACCAGGCGGAACACAGCGGCACGATGGCGGCGATGACCGAATCCTGCGCCGATATGGCCGCCAGCGACACCCAGCAGGACATCGACCAGAGCGGGCTTTGCCTGGCGCATTGCCAGGCCGATTCCAGGAACGCCGACCATGCTTCGCCGCAGCTTCCGGCCTTCATGCCGGTGCTGATGCGCGTGCTTGAGCCAACGCGCGTGGTCCTGGCGGAGGTTCGCGTTGGGCTGCGCGCCGAGGCAGAGGCGCGCGCACCGCCTCCCCTCACCGTCCTTCACTGCAGTTTCCAGACTTAGCCTCCGGCTCGACGTCACCTGGTGCTGCCTGCTTCCATGCGGGCAGCAGTCGTCGTCCCTGGAGGCTTTATGCTTTTTCTACGTCACCTGTCCGTGGCGCTGCTCAGCGCGCCCGCAATCGGCCTGGCTGCGCCGCAAGGCGCGCCCGGGCAATCCGCCCCTTCCCTCTCCCTTGAGGAAGCCGTCGCGATCGCGAGCGCCCATGCCGGCGACGCCGAATCGTCGCGCGGCGCCGTGGAGGCCGCCGGGCAAATGGCCGTCGCCGCCGGCCGCCTGCCGGATCCCGTGCTCAAGCTCGGCGTCAACAACGTGCCGGTCAACGGCTCGGACGCGTTCTCGCTGAGCCGGGATTCCATGACCATGCGCTCGATCTCGGTGATGCAGGAATTCACGCGCGCGGACAAGCGCCGCGCCAGGGCCGCGCGCTTCGAAGCCGAAGCCGCCGCTGCCGACGCGCAGCGCACAGTGGGGCTGGCAGGCGTGCAGCGCAATGCGGTCAATGCCTGGCTCGACCGGTGGTATGCGGAGCAGGCCGGCGTGCTGCTCGGCCATCACGGCCATCCGCTTGAACTGGCGCTGCAGGCCGCCACCGCGGCCTACCGCGGCGGGCGCGGCTCGCGTGCGGAGGTACTGGCGATGGAGCTGGAAATCCAGAAGCTGCACGACCGCGAGGACGAGAACCGCGCCGCGCTGGCAACGGCCACGCTGAACCTGGAGCGCTGGGTCGGCGCCGCTGCGCGGCGCCCGCTGTCGGCGCGGCCACCGCTTGAAGTGCCGCCGGGCGCCCGGCAACTCGCCAGGGGCGAGTTCGAGGCCGTGCCCGAACTGTCGGCTGCGCAGCGCGACGTGGCGCTGGCCGAATCGGAGATCCAGGTGGCAACGGAAGCCCGCAAGCCGGACGTGACGGTCGAGCTGATGTACAGCCAGCGCGGCTCGGCCTACTCGAACATGGGCTCGCTCAATGTCAGCTTCCCATTGCCGTGGGACCGGGGCAACCGCCAGGACCGCGAAATCAGTGCGCGGCTGGCGCAGGCCAATGACGCGCGGGCCAGGCTGGAAATGGTCCGGCGCAATACCCAGGCCATGGTCGGCGCCAGGCTGGCCGAGCTGCAGCGCAACCTTGACCGGCTGCGGCGCTACGACGACAAGACCTTGCCGCTCGCGCGGGCACAGGCGGATGCGGCACTGACGGCCTACCGCGCCAGCACGGGCACCTTGGCGGCGGTCGCCGAAGCCAACCATCGCGCCATCGACACCGCCATGGATCGCCTGCTGCTTGAGGCAAAGACCGCGAAGCTGTGGGCGGACCTGAACTACCTGGTGCCATTGCCTACCGCCCAGGCCGAAGCCGCAGTGAGGGAGGCAAAATGAAGAAGCACATCATTGCAGCAGCAGCCGGGCTGGTCGTCGCCGGCATCGCCCTCTACGGCGCTTACCACTTCGGGTTCACGCGCGGCACACAGACTGCGCAACCGTCGAGCACGGCTGGCGCGCAATCCACCGTGCTCAAGGCCGGCGACATCGATCCGAAGACCGGCAGGAAGATCCTGTACTGGCACGATCCCATGGTGCCGGGCCAGCGCTTCGACAAGCCGGGCAAATCTCCCTTCATGGAGATGCAACTGGTGCCGGTCTACGCGGACGGCGATGGCAGCGGCAGCGGTGTCACCGTCGACAGCCATGTCGCGCAAAACCTCGGCATTCGCACCACCGAGGCAAAGCCTGGACGGCTGGCCGCGATGCTACAGGTGCCCGGCAATGTCGCCATCGACGAACGCAGCGTGCAGGTCATCCAGGCGCGCACCAACGCCTTTGTGCAGCACGTCGCGGTCCGGGCCACCCTTGACCCGGTCCGGCGCGGACAGGCGCTGGTCACCCTGTACTCGCCCGACTGGGTCGCGGCGCAAGAGGAATACCTGGCCGTGTCACGCATGGCAGCGAGCGAGCATCTGGACGACCTGCGCAGTGCTGCCAGGAATCGCATGCTGCAGGCAGGCATGACGCCGGGCCAGGTCAGTGCGGTCGAAAGATCCGGCAAGCCGCAGCCCGGTGTTGCCATCGCCAGCCCGGTCGATGGCCTCGTGACCGAGGTGGCGGTGCGCGAGGGCATGACCGTGTCGCCGGGCATGACGCTGTTCCGCCTGGCTGACCTGAGCCAGGTGTGGGTGATTGCCGAGGTACCAGAGGGCCAGGCCGGCACCATCCGGCCCGGCGCGGCGGCCACGGTACTGCAGGGCGGCACGGCCAGCCCCCTTGCCGGCAAGGTCGACGCCATCCTTCCCGACGTCAACCCGGCGACCCGCACCGTCAAGGCCCGCATCATCCTGCCCAACCCCGGCAGGCGCCTGCTGCCGGGCATGTTTGTCACGGTCGGCTTCGACAGTGGCGCGCAGAAGGAAGCGTTGCTGATCCCGTCGGAGTCGGTCATCCGCACCGGCCAGCGCAGTATCGTCATGGTCGATGCCGGCCAGGCAGGGTTCGTTGCCACTGAGATCAAGACCGGCCGCGAAGCCGATGGCATGGTCGAGGTGCTGGACGGACTGGCGCCGGGACAGAAAGTGGTCACGTCCGGCCAGTTCCTGATCGACTCGGAAGCCAGCCTGCGCGGCAGCGCGCAACGCATGTCCGCCCCGCTTGCGGCCTCCGCACCTGCCGCACCATCGGCCGAGCATGAAGGCACAGGCCGCATCGAAGCCGTGAACGGCAGCGAGAGCCTGACCATCTCGCATGGCCCCATCCCGTCGGCACAGTGGGGTGCGATGACCATGGATTTCGCCGCGCCGCCGACAGGCCTGCCCAAGGGACTGAAGCCTGGCGACCGCATCCGCTTCCGCTTCCACCTGGACCGCGACGGCGCGGCCATGCTGTCGTCGGTCGAGCCCGCCGGCACCGCCCAGGGAGCCCGGCCATGATCGCGCGCCTGATCCTGGCCTCGATCCGCCACCGCATCCTGGTCCTGCTGGCCACGGTGATGCTGACCGCATGGGGCCTGTGGGCGGTGCGAAGCACGCCGCTCGACGCCCTCCCCGACCTGTCCGATGTGCAAGTGATCATCCGCACGCCCTTCCCGGGCCAGGCGCCGCAGATCGTCGAGAACCAGGTTACGTATCCGCTGACCACCACCATGCTGTCGGTGCCCGGCGCCAGGACGGTCCGGGGTTACTCTTTCTTTGGCGATTCGTTCGTCTATGTGCTGTTCGAGGATGGCACCGACCTGTACTGGGCGCGCTCGCGCGTGCTGGAATACCTGAACCAGGTGCAGTCCCGCCTGCCTGCCGCGGCCAGGCCGGCGCTGGGGCCGGATGCCACCGGCGTCGGCTGGATCTACGAGTACGCGCTGGTGGACAAGACCGGCCAGCATGACCTCGGCCAGTTGCGCGCAATGCAGGACTGGTTCCTGCGCTTCGAACTGAAATCGCTGCCCAATGTGGCCGAGGTCGCTTCGCTGGGCGGCATGGTGAAGCAGTACCAGGTGGTGCTGCTGCCGGACCGGATGCGCGCCTACAACCTGTCGCAGGGCAAGGTGCTGGCGGCGCTCAGGGGCGCCAACCAGGAGGCCGGCGGGTCGGTGCTGGAAATGGGCGAGGCAGAGTATATGGTGCGCGCCAGCGGCTACCTGAAGACGCTCGACGATTTCCGGCAGATTCCGCTGGTGACCAGCGATGCCGGCATTCCTGTGCGGCTGGGCGATGTCGCCATCGTCCAGCTCGGCCCGGAGATGCGGCGCGGCATCGCCGAACTTGACGGCCAGGGCGAGGTTGCCGGCGGCGTGATCGTGATGCGCTCAGGCAAGAACGCGCTGGAAACCATCGAGGCGGTCAAGGCGAAGCTAGCCACGCTGCAGAAGAGCCTGCCTGCCGGTGTGCAGATCGTCACCACCTACGACCGCTCCGCGCTGATCAAGCGCGCGGTGGAAAACCTGACACACAAGCTGGCCGAAGAGTTCGCCGTGGTCGCGCTGGTGTGCCTGCTGTTCCTGTTCCACCTGCGTTCCGCGCTGGTGGCGATCGTGTCGCTGCCGCTGGGCGTGCTGGCCGCCTTTTTGGTGATGCGCTACCAGGGCATCAATGCCAACATCATGTCGCTGGGCGGCATTGCCATTGCCATTGGCGCCATGGTCGATGCCGCGGTCGTGATGATCGAGAACGCGCACAAGCAGCTGGAACACTGGCATGCCGAGAACCCCGGCCGGGAGCTGGCAGGGAACGAGCGCTGGGGCGTGATCGGCCGGGCCGCCACCGAGGTCGGGCCCGCGCTGTTCTTCTCGCTGCTGATCATCACGCTGTCGTTTATCCCGGTCTTTACGCTGGAGGCGCAGGAGGGCCGGCTGTTCTCGCCGCTGGCCTTTACCAAGACCTATTCCATGGCCGCGGCGGCGGGCCTGTCGGTGACGCTGGTGCCGGTGCTGATGGGCTACATGATCCGCGGCAGGATTCCTTCGGAGCAGTCCAACCCCTTGAACCGATGGCTGATCCGCGCCTATCGGCCGGTGCTGGCACGGGTGCTGGCCTACCCGAAGACCACCCTTGCGGTCGCCGCGGTGCTGCTGGCCGCGACGGCGTGGCCGATGCTGCGTACCGGCGCCGAATTCATGCCGCCGCTCGACGAGGGCGACCTGCTCTATATGCCGTCGGCATTGCCAGGCCTTTCCGCCGGCAAGGCGGCGCAGCTGCTGCAACAGACCGACCGCCTGATCAGGACCGTGCCCGAGGTGGCGACCGTATTCGGCAAGGCCGGCCGCGCCGATACCGCGACCGATCCGGCGCCCCTCGAGATGTTCGAGACCACCATCCAGTTCAAGCCGCGCGACCAGTGGCGTGCCGGCATGACCACCGACAAGCTGGTGGAAGAGCTCGATCGCGTGGTCAAGGTGCCGGGCCTGTCCAACATCTGGGTGCCGCCGATCCGCAACCGCATCGACATGCTTGCCACCGGCATCAAGAGCCCGGTCGGCATCAAGGTGGCGGGCGCGGACCTGAAGGAGATCGATCGCCTGGCAACGCGCATCGAGGAAGCCGTCAGGACAGTGCCGGGGGTGACGTCGGCACTGGCCGAGCGGCTGAGCGGCGGGCGCTATGTCGATATCGACATCAATCGCGTGGCGGCGGGCCGCTACGGGCTGAACATCGCGGATGTGCAGAGCGTGGTATCGTCGGCCATCGGCGGCGACAATGTGGGCGAGGTCGTCGACGGGCTGGCGCGCTTCCCTATCAACGTACGCTACCCGCGCGACTACCGCGACTCGGTGGAGCAACTGCGCAGCCTGCCCATCGTCACGGACAAGGGCCAGCAGATCGTGCTGTCCGACCTGGCGCGCATCCAGGTGGTGCAGGGAGCGCCGATGCTGCGCAGCGAAAATGCGCGACTGTCGGGCTGGGTGTATGTCGACATCCGCGGGCGTGACCTGCGCTCGGCCGTCCGGGATATGCAGGCCGCCGTTGCGAAAGCGGTGCCGATGCCGGCTGGCTATTCGCTGAGCTGGTCGGGGCAGTTCGAATACCTGGAGCGGGCCGCCGCAAAGCTGAAGGTGGTAGTGCCGTTCACGCTGCTGATCATCTTCGTGCTGCTGTACCTGGTGTTCGGCCGTCTCGATGAAGCCCTGCTCATCATGGGCACGCTGCCGCTGGCGCTGATCGGCGGCTTCTGGCTGCTCTACCTGCTGGGCTACAACCTGTCGGTTGCCGGCGTGGTCGGCTTCATCGCGCTGGCGGGCGTGGCGGCGGAATTCGGCGTGATCATGCTGCTCTACCTGAAGCAGGCATGGACCGCGCGCGCGAACCAGGGCGATGCCAGCCTGTCCGCGCTGCTTGAGGCCATCCAGGAAGGCGCGGTGCTGCGCGTGCGCCCCAAGGCAATGACCGTCGCCGTCATCCTTGCCGGCCTGGTGCCGATCATGTGGTCGCATGGCACCGGCTCCGAGGTCATGCAGCGCATTGCCGCGCCGATGGTGGGCGGCATGCTCACCGCGCCATTGCTTTCGCTCTTCGTGGTGCCGGCGGTGTATTTGCTGATGCGCCGGCGCCAGACCAGACCTCAACCAGTTTCCGTACACCCCTCACTTCAGAAGGAACCACTATGAATTCCATCAAGACGCTCGCCCTCGCGCTGGCTTTCGCCACCACGCCGGCCGCATTCGCAGCGGGATCGATGGACGGCATGGACATGAAGCCGTCCGCACCCGCGCAGCAGGCGCCGCAACCCGTGGCAGCCGAGATCAAGAAGATCGATGCGCAGGCCGGCAAGGTCACGCTCAGGCACGGACCGATCGCCAACCTCGGCATGGGACCGATGACCATGGCGTTCCCCGTCAAGGATCGCGCATCGCTGAAGGATTTCAAGGAGGGCGAGGCGGTATCCGTGACGTTCGACAACGTTGATGGCAAGCCTACGGTCATGCAAATGCGGCGCAAGTGAGGGCTACCGTCGCTGGAGGTGATTGCGCGTTCGGCGCGCAATCACTGTGTGCTCACGCTTTGGTGCCCAGACGCTCCTTCAGGAACTCGATAAAGCGCTGTGTCTTTGCCGGCAGCAAGCGTGTTTCGGTCAGCGCATAGACCGGCGTCGGCCTGGTCTGCCTGCCAGGCAATATCCGGCGCAGGCGGCCGGCCGCCACGTCCTCTGCCGCCACCTCCTCGGCCAGCAAGACCACGCCCAGGCCCAGCATTGCCAGGCGGCAGCATCTCCCCCGGTTGCTCGTGGGCGATCCGTGCTTCGTCCAGATGCGCTTGCAGCGCTCGTAGTAGAGCTGCCCGGCCTCGGTCAGCTCGACCTTGCGCATCGTGCGATGCAGCAGCCGCAGGCCAATGGCCTTCTCCAGCGCGCTGATCCGCCTGGAAAGCGCGTGTGCAGGAGGTGATTTTGGGTGCCCTGCAGGGCTGAGGGAGGCCGCCTATGCAGGCGGGGTGCAGGTGCAACCTGGCCTTGCCTGCGGACTGAGATCGTGCGCGCCTTGACCGCGGCGCATGCAATCAGCCCCGGCTGGTTGGACCGGGGCTGTCAGATAAGTTAGTGCAGTTGGCGCTTCAG
The DNA here is from genome assembly GCF_016127575.1 of Cupriavidus necator. Classification (NCBI taxonomy): domain Bacteria; kingdom Pseudomonadati; phylum Pseudomonadota; class Betaproteobacteria; order Burkholderiales; family Burkholderiaceae; genus Cupriavidus; species Cupriavidus necator. Next base: position 3,180,890 of record NZ_CP066018.1, on the reverse strand, counting down.
GTCAGCAAGTTCCGAATGCATCGAACTGACTGCATCCTTGACCTTTGCATCGAGACTGCCGGCCTGCTGGCAAGCGCGGTCTGCACGATCACCGATCCGTTCGAGATCATCGACCCACTGCCGGATCCGATCCTCATCCTTGGAAGACACGACCTTCGATGCCGATTTGCACTCCTTGTCGAGCTCATCCACCCAGTTCATCAAGTCTTGTGGAATCCCCGTATCGGCATGACAAGTCCGGGATGTCTCGCTGATGGTTTGCTGCAGATGACTAAAACGTTGCTGCATTTCACTGGCTTGCAACATGATGCCCCCTTCGTGAACACCAATTCACATGAGTTCAGGCAGCAGATGATTGTGTGTTGCCTGTGCCATTGTCATTCGCCCGCATCAGTTGGCTGCCAATGAAGCTCCATTGCCCAGCCTCGAAGCGCGCGAAGGCACTTTTTCAGTCTAGGTCAAATTCAACCGCACGCTCCGATGTGATCGCCGGGGTTCCGCGGCATTACTAGGCATTAGCCGCGCCTCGCTATATCTTGAATTCAAGACAGTCCGGCGCTCGGGCTGAGCTACGGACATCGTAAATTGCCGGAGGCTGAAATGCTGGAAAAAAAGCGGTCTTACAAGGGATTCCACGTTGCGCTCTTCGTGCCGGAGGTGATTGAGCCAGGCAAGCCAGGCGGGCGAGTTCAGATCTCCACGCGCAATGAGGACATGGGCATCCGCTTTACGCCGGACTGGCCCCACCCGCCCGCAACGCTGGAGGAGGCAGAGGAATGGCTTTTCGCCTACGCCGCCGGGATCATCGATTGTGAACTGGCGGGCGGCTTCGGCATTGATCTCAGGAACGAGTAAGTCAGTCCGGCGACGAAAGATCTGTGGAAGCCGGTCGGCGCGTCTCCTGCGCCTGGCGGGGATGGCGGTGTTCGTGGAGATTCTGGCATGCCGTGCAGCGCGTGGCGGTCGGGTACGCTTGCAGGCGGGCGAAACGGATCGCCTGCTGGCAGTCAATACAGACGCCATACTGGCCGCTCCTCATCCGTGACCGGGCTGCTTCAATGTCAGCCAGTTGCATGCGATAGTGTTTCAGCATCGCGTCGCCCTGGCGCTGCACAGTCTTTTCGTCCGCCACTTCACCATCATCAAGGTGTTCACGTTGTGTTGGCGCCACAACAGGCGAATCCGCGGTTCCGGCGACGGCACGAATGCGCAACTCCTCAGCGTCCATTTGGGCCACCAACTTCGCCAACTCTTCCTTTGTCAGCCCGTCCATGACTGGCCTCCTGGGTAAACATCCTGCGGGTCGCACGTAAGCAGACCGTCCAGCGTGGCGCGTCTGGGCAATCGCACCTGGCGGGCACAGTTGTTGTATTGCCGCTCAGATGTGTCGCCACTTAGATCGAGGCTCCCGCAAGGGGCTGTAGCCATTTGCCGGCATGGCAAAAAACACGTGCCCCTTGCGGGACCAGCACGGGTCACTGCCGTGCAGGTCCCTCAGTCACGAATACCTAACGGTGGCTGGCAGCCAGCGCGACGATAGCGCCTGTGGTAGCCGCGATGGCGGCCACAGTACCCATGCTTTGCCACGGATGCTCATGAACGTAGCGATCGGTCGTTGTCGCCCACTCGGAGACTTTGGCGCGGCTTTCTTCGCGCAGCGTAACGATGCGCTCCTGCAGCGCGCGCTGCCGGGCCTTGAGTGCATGGCGCTCAAGGCTGGTCCCTACGCCGGTTTCGGCTTTGACATCATGAAGAAGTGCCTGAACGTCGGCCATCAGCGTATCGACGTCGCGGGCCAATGCGTCCTTGCGCATAGAGAAATCAGATTGGATGTCGTTCATCTTGCCCTCCTGTTAGCGAAATCATCGCGGTGCGTCGCGCAGCACGATTGGCACTGTGTCAAATATAGGACTGGGCTGACAGCCCGGCATGACAAAGAACACGCTACGACGAAGCCGTCCGGAAGGAGGCAAGAGGACCGTAGAACCAAGGCGACGGAAGCATCGCCGCGCTTACGCGCCAAGCCTTTTGTCGCTGATGGCTATCAGGTGCCGAATGCGGTACTGCCGACGCTGCCGCCCCCGTCCCGCCGGAACTGTACGCGGCGCTGCGCATGCAGGGAGTCGCGCGGCACCGGAGTCACGCCTTTCGCGTCCCTCGCCTTATCCGCTCCAAATATTTTCCTGAAGCGACCTCGATTCGCACCGTGTCCCCTTCCTTGACGAACTGAGGAACGAGAACTTCCATGCCGTTCTCCAGCGTGGCAGCCTTGAAGGTAGAGGATTCATGCTCGTGCAGGCCCGGCGGCGTGGACATGATGGTTACCTCGACCGCAGGGGGGAATGCGATGGTGACTGGCTCGCCCTCATAAAGCTGCACCGGGATTCGCATATTGGGACGAAGAAACTTCTGGTATGCGCCCATGGTTTCCGCAGGAAAACTGATCTGCTCGAAGGTGTCGGGATTCATGAAGAAAAAGGCGTCACCATCGGTGTACAGATATTCCATCTCCTGGTGATCAAGCGCGACCTCTTCGAGCTTGTTGCCCGGGTGTAACCGCAACTCCTTGATGTGGCCAGTCTTAAGGCTCTTGAACTTGGCGAAAACTGCGCTCCCCTGTTGGCCGCCGCCGGCGTGGTACCCGGCGCTGGTAACGCTATGAAGTTCACCTTCAAGCATGATGACCATGCCCGACTTCAGTTCGGAAGCTTCGACCATTGGTGTCTCCGCGTGGGCGGCAGGATTTCGCCTTCAGCCTAGCACACGCGGAACGAGAAACTCGATGGCGCTGACCGCATTGGGAGAATTGCGCACCGGCGACAGCGGGATGCTGCAGCGCCGCATGCACTAGGCTGACAGCAGGAAACGCCAGCGACGAATGTGCGACGCCGTCCAGTGTATTTGCCCTGGTTGCAGCGAGTAAAGGAATGGCAGCGTCCAGGCCTTTTGATTCGCATGGCCATCATCTATGATGTGATTCATGTAATCATCGTATTGCCATCTTGAGGATCCCATGGAGCAAAAGACCGCTCGGCTTACGTTGCTCATCGATCCCAACAAGAAGGCCGCCTTCGAGCGCCTCTGCGCACAACAGGATCTGACTGCCTCGCAGGTGATACGGCGGCTTATCCGCGACTACCTGGCCCAGCATGGCGTCCAGTACGTGCCCAGCGGCGTAGGCACGGACAAGGCGGAAGCCAAGGGCAAAGAGAGGCCACCGGTCGGCGCGTCGTCGCGGCGCGACGCGGCACCTCCTGCCAAGCGCCGTACGACCCGTCGTGGAGCCTGATCCATGAGCACCGTGCCCCCTCTCACGCAATGGCTCCATCTCGACTGGATGCTTGTTGTGGTTGGGGCCTGGCTGCTTATCGGCGTGGCAGGGGTCCTGGCGCTGCATCGGTTTGCCCTGGTATCCCACGTGCTGTTCCCCATCGGGGGACTGCTAGGGCTTGCGCTGTTCAGCCTGGCGCTGCACGCTGTGTCCGGCACGCCCGAGGCAGCCGTGCTGCCCATTGGCCTGCCATCGCTGCCGTTCCACGTCCGGCTCGACAGCCTGTCCGCCTACTTCCTGATGGTAATGGGGGGAGCGGCGGCTGGCATCTCCACGTTTGCGGCTGGCTACTTCCGCACGGGCGAAGGTACGCCGCCAGGCCTGCTTTGTCTTGAATACCACCTGTTTCTTGCCAGCATGGCCGGGGTGATCCTGGCCGACGACGCCTACTCGTTCATGGTGATGTGGGAAACCATGGCGCTGGCTTCATTCTTCCTGGTGACCGCCAACCACCGCATCGCCGAAGTGCGCGCCGCCGGCTATCTCTACATCACGATGGCGCGCATCGGGGCGATTGCGATTCTGCTGTGCTTTGGCGTGCTGCAGGCCAATACCGGCGACTATACGTTTGCCAACATGCGCGCCCAGGCGCTGACGCCGTTCTGGGCCTCCGCCGGTTTCCTGCTCGCGTTGTTCGGATTCGGCGCCAAGGCCGGCATCCTGCCTCTGCACATCTGGCTGCCGGAGGCGCATCCGGCCGCGCCGTCACCGGTATCGGCAATGATGAGCGGCGTCATGCTCAACACTGCCATCTACGGCCTGTTGCGCGTATCTTTCGACCTGCTGCCGATGCGCCTGTGGTGGTGGGGCGGATTGCTGCTGGCGATTGGATTGGCCACCGCGCTGTTCGGCGTGGTCTTCGCAGCTGTTCAGACCGACATGAAGCGGCTGCTGGCTTATTCGTCGATCGAGAACATGGGCCTGCTCTTCGTTGCCATGGGGCTGACACTGCTGTTCTCGGCCTACGGCATGAAGCCGATGGCCGCCCTCGCCCTGACGGCCGCGCTCTACCATGTCGCCAGCCATGCATTCTTCAAAAGCCTGCTTTTTCTGGGAACCGGTAGCGTGCTGCATGCCACCACCGAGAGAAGCCTGGGCAAGCTAGGCGGACTGATTCGCTACATGCCATGGGTGGGCTGGCTGACACTGCTGGGCGTGCTGGCCAGCGCCGGGCTGCCGCCGCTTGGCGGTTTCGTCTCGGAGTGGCTGCTGCTGCAGAGCTTCCTGTTCACGCCTGGTCTGCCGGAACCGATACTGACCATGCTGATCCCGGTGGTCGCCGCGCTGATTGCGCTGGTGGCGGCACTGGCCGGTTACACCATGGTCAAGTTCTTCGGCGTGATCTTCCTCGGCCAGCCCCGTGAGCCCAGACTGGTCAACGCGCACGACGCCGGCCGTTGGGAGCGCGCGGGCATGCTGTGGCTGGCGCTGGGCTGCATCGCGCTTGGCCTGCTGCCGACGCAATTCGTCCAGTTGATCGATCCGGTGACGCAGCAACTGGTGGCGAGCGGACTCGGCGCCCGGACCGCGGCCAGCAGCTGGCTGCTGGCGCCGAATGGCCTGGCCCAGGCCAGCTACGGGCCGGTTATTTTCCTGTCAGGCATCCTGGCCAGCGTTGCGCTCGCCTACCTGCTGGTGCGCCGCTTGTACCACGGTCGGCTTCGCCGCAGCCCGCCCTGGGCTTGCGGCTTTCCCTGGGGCACCGCGCGCATGCAGGACACTGCCGAGGGGTTCGGGCAGCCGATCCGCCAGATCTTTGAGCCGTTTTTCCTGATGCGCCGCGACCTGCCGACGCCATTCGATGAGCAGCCGCACTACCGGGTCACAGTGGCGGATCATTTTTGGCGCTGGATGTATGTCCCCGTGATCGATCTGGCGTCGTACCTGGCCCGGCTGATCGGCCTGATGCAACAGGGACGCATCTCGGTTTACCTGCTGTACAGCTTCCTGACCCTGGCCGCCACGCTGCTGGCCGTGATGTGAAGAGGGCCGCATGAACCTGACCGGGATCCTGTCACAGCTGCTTGAGATCGTGATTTCGATCGCGCTGGCGCCGCTGCTGACCGGCTGGGTCAATCAGTGGCGGGCCTGGCTGCAGAACAAGTCGGCACCCAGCCTCTGGCAGCCCTATCGCATGCTGCACAAGCTGTTCAACAAGGACTCGGTGGTCGCGGACAATGCCTCGCCGCTGTTCCGCGCCACGCCTTACGTGGTGTTCGGCTGCATGGCGCTGGCTTGCTCGATCGTCCCGACCGTGTCCACCGATCTGCCACTGGCACCGGCCGCCGACGCGATTGCCCTGGTCGGCCTGTTCGCGCTGGCGCGGGTTTTCATCTCGCTGGCGGCGATGGACGTCGGCACCGCTTTCGGGACCCTGGGAGCGCGGCGCGAGATGCTGATCGGCTTCCTGGCGGAACCGGCGCTGCTGATGGTGCTGTTCTCCGCCTCGCTGGTCTCCAAGTCGACCTCGCTCACCACCATCGTCGAGACGATTGCTCACCGGGACCTGGCCATCTATCCCGGCCTGGCGTTTGCCGGCGTGGCGTTCACCATGGTCTCCCTGGCCGAGAACGCCCGCATACCGGTCGACAATCCCGCCACCCACCTCGAGCTGACGATGATCCACGAGGCGCTGATCCTGGAATATTCGGGGCGGCATCTGGCCCTCCTTGAGTGGGCGGCAAGCCTGAAGCTGTTCGCCTATTCCTGCATCGGCCTGGCGCTGTTTTTCCCATGGGGCGTTGCAGAAGCGCAAGCTCCCCTGGCCATGCTGCTGGCGCTGCCCGCGCTGCTGTTCAAGCTCATGGTGGGCGGGATCCTGCTGGCGGCGCTGGAGACGGCGAGCGCCAAGATGCGCATCTTCCGCGTGCCGGAGTTCCTGGCCACCGCCTTTCTGCTGGCGGTGATCGGCATGCTGGTCCACTTGCTGCTGGCACGCTGAACCCCCGGAGGCCAGTCCAGTGACCGTACTCCTCACCCAGTTTGTCAACCTGCTCGGCGCGGTGCTGTTGATCCTCGCCTTCGCCATGATCTCGCAACGACGGATCCTGTCGCTGATCAACTTGTTCACGCTGCAGGGTGCGACCCTGGCCTTGGCCACGGCTATCGTCGGCTACGTGACGGGCCAGCCGCACCTCTACCTGTCGGCCGGCCTGACCGCGATCCTCAAGGCGTTGCTCATCCCTTATCTGCTGCACCGCGTGATCGATCGTCTCCGGATCCGCAGGGACGTCGAGACGCTGATCAACATTCCCACCACGATGCTGATCGGCATCCTGGTCGTGATCTTCGCCTTCAACCTCACCATGCCGATCTCGCGGCTGTCGCTGAAGCTCGCCAGCGGCACGCTGGGCATTGCGCTGGCCTGCGTGCTGCTGTCCTTCCTGATGATGATCACGCGCTCCAAGGCGGTGCCGCAGGTCATCGGCTTCCTGGCGATGGAGAACGGCCTCTTCTTTGCGGCCACCGCCGCGACCTATGGCATGCCGATGGTGGTCGAGCTGGGCATCGCGCTGGATGTGCTGATCGGCGTGCTGATCCTGGGCGTGTTCATGTTCCAGATCCGCGAGCAGTTCGACAGCCTGGACATCCGTCACCTTGAGAAGCTGAAGGAGGATTGAGTTGACCGCGCTGGCCTTTCTGCTTGGATTTCCGCTTGCCGGCGGGCTGGTGCTGGCGCTGACGGGACATCGCGAGCGCGCCCGCGACATCAATGTCGCCTTCAGCCTGGGCACATTCCTCGCCGCCTGCGTGCTGACGGCGCAAATCGTCGCCGATGGTCCCATGCTGGCATGGGACCGGGAGTTCTACATCGATGCCCTGAACGTCTTCCTGGTTGCGCTGACCGCGTTCGTGGGGCTGACCACCTCGATTTTTTCGCGGCCGTACATGCGGGTGGAGCACGACCACGGCAAGATGACGCCGCCGCGGCTGCGTCTGTACCACAGCATGTACCAGCTCTTCACCTTCACCATGCTGCTGGCGCTGACGACCAACAATATGGGTATCGTGTGGGTTGCGATGGAGGCCGCCACGCTGACCACGGTGCTGCTGGTCAGCGTCTACCGCACCGCCGCGAGCCTCGAGGCCGCCTGGAAGTACTTCATCCTGTGCGGGGTGGGGATTGCCCAGGCGCTGTTCGGTACGGTGCTGCTGTACATGGCCGCCGAGCAGGTCATCGGCCCGGAGGGCGGGGCCCTGCTGTGGACCAACCTGGACGCGGTCAAGCGCCAGCTCGATCCCAACATCATCACGCTGGCGTTTGCCTTCCTGTTTATCGGCTATGGCACCAAGGTCGGCCTGGTCCCACTGCACAACTGGCTGCCCGATGCCCACGCCGAGGGGCCAACCCCGGTATCCGCCGTGCTCTCCGGCCTGCTGCTCAATGTGGCGCTCTATGCCGTGCTGCGCTGCAAGGTGCTGACCGATGCGGCGCTTGGCAACCATCTGACCGGCCGCCTGATGATGGGGTTCGGCCTGCTATCGGTGGTCGCGGCTGTCTTCTTCCTGATCCGGCAACGCGACATCAAGCGCATGTTCGCGTATTCGTCCATCGAGCACATGGGCATGATGACCTTCGCCTTCGGCATGGGCGGGCCGATCGCCAGCTATGCCGGCCTGCTGCACATGACGGTGCATTCGCTGGTCAAGTCAGCGATCTTCTTCGCCGTCGGCCACGCCGCGCAGAAGGCGGGCACGCAAGTCATGGACGATATTCGCGGGTTGATCCGTGTCAGTCCCACGGTCGGCTGGGGCCTGATGGTAGGAGTGCTCGCCATCCTGGGCATGCCCCCGTTCGGGGTCTTTGCCAGCGAGTTCCTGATCGTCACCACCGCCATGCGCGAACAGCCGTGGGCCACGCCCTTCCTGCTGTTGGCACTTGGGCTGGCGTTCGCCGCGGTGTTCAGCCGGGTGCAGCCGATGGTCTTCGGCGACACCACGCTCATGCCGCTGGCGCATCCGCCAGCGCTGGTCCCGGTGTTCACGCACCTCGCCCTGGGGCTGATGCTGGGCCTCTATGTTCCGCCCTATCTCGACACCTGGTACCGGCAGGCAGCCGCAATGCTTGGGAGCTGAACCGATGACTCTGTCCGATCCCGGCCTCAACCTGGAGCGGTTGCCCGCGCCGCTGCCAGTCTGGCATGGCCGGGTCGATCCAGACGGCTGGTCGGTCACGGCCCGCGCGGTGGCGGACGCTGGCGGGCGCCTCGTTGCGCTGTGGGGCGTTGATCGGAGTGCCATCGGCGGCACGTTGACGGCATGCGTCACATACGCCGCGGCGCGGGGGCTGATGTGGCTCGAACTGCGACTGGATGGCGTCGCGCCCGCCGTGCCGGACCTGGCCGGCGTATTCCCATGCGCGGGCCGGATGCAACGTGCCATGACCGACCTGGTGGGTATCCCCGTGCAGGACAGCCGCGATGGCCGGCCCTGGCTGGACCACGGCCTGTGGCCGGCAGGGGCGCGGCCGCTGCAAGGCGGCGCGCCGGCGGGTGCGGCCACCGGCGGCATATTGCCTGCCAACTATCCTTTCGTGCGCGTGGAGGGCGACGGCGTGCACGAGATCGCGGTCGGGCCGGTGCATGCCGGCATCATCGAACCCGGCCACTTCCGCTTTTCGGTGGTCGGCGAGAAGGTGCTGCGGCTGGAGGAACACCTGGGCTACACCCACAAGGGCATCGAGCGGCGTTTCACCGAACTGGCGCCGCCCGAGGGCTACCGGTTGGCCGGCCGGGTCTCGGGCGATTCCACCGTGGCCTATGCCTGGGCCTATTGCATGGCGCTGGAGTCCGCCTGGCGCTGCGCGCCTCCACCGCGGGCGGACTGGCTGCGCGCCCTGATGCTCGAGCGTGAGCGGGTGGCCAATCACCTGGGTGACCTGGGGGCGCTGGGCAATGACGCGGGGCTGGCCTTCGGCCTGGCGCAATTCTCGCGCCTGCGCGAAGACTGGCAGCGGTTGTCCGCAGAGGCTTTCGGTCACCGGCTGATGATGGACGCCGTGGTACCGGGCGGCGTTGCGCAAGACCTGGCACCAGCCATGGCTGAGCGCCTGGAACAGCAGTGCGGTCACATCGAGCGGGAAGTACGCGTGCTGCGTGCGGTGTACGACGAACATGCGGGCCTGCAGGACCGATTTCTTGGAGCAGGCTGCGTCACGCCGCAGCTTGCCGCCCGGCTTGGGCTTACCGGCCTGGCCGGACGTGCCAGCGGTTGCGCCGCGGACCTGCGCTGCGACCATGCCTGGCGGCCCTACGATAGCGTCGCCGTGAAGATGGCCACGCACCGCGGCGGCGATGTCGCCGCCCGGGTGGCGGTGCGCTTCGATGAGGTGCTGGAGTCGCTGCGACTGATCCGTGCCATCTGTGCAGGCCTGCCGGAGGGTGCCACGCGAATCGTTCCGCAAGCGCCCGCCGGCGCCGCCATCGGGGTCGGATGGGTGGAGGGCTGGCGTGGCGAAGTCCTGGTCGCGCTCGACCTTGCCGATGACAGCCGCATTCTGCGCTGCCATTGCCACGACCCGTCGTGGCAGAACTGGCCGGTGCTGGAGCATGCCATCATCGGGAACATCGTGCCGGACTTTCCGCTGATCAACAAATCCTTCAACCTCAGCTATTCGGGGCACGATCTCTGATGTGGAAAATCCTCAGGCAGATCGCACATACCGGCATCGTTACTGAGCCTGCTCCGCGCGGCGCGGCGGACGAGGCCGCCTCCATCCAGCGCATCCACCGGGAGCTGCTCGACATTCTCGGGCAGGCGCTGACGATCCGGCAGGTCGACGCAGGCTCCTGCAATGGCTGCGAACTGGAAATCCACGCACTCGGCAATCCTTACTACAACATCGAAGGCCTGGGCATCAAGTTCGTCGCAAGCCCGCGCCATGCCGACATGCTCCTGGTGACGGGACCCGTTTCGCGTCATATGGAAGAGGCCCTGCTGCGCACCTATGCGGCAACCCCGGAGCCGAAACTGGTGGTGGCGATAGGCGACTGTGGCTGTACTGGCGGGATCTTCGGGGAGAGCTATGCGAGCTGCGGCCGCGTCGCCAATGTCATCCCGGTAGACATAACGGTGCCGGGCTGTCCACCGCCGCCGATAGAGATCCTGCGCGCAATACTAAGCGCCGTCCGGCAGACCGGTGCCACAAGACGCTAGTGATCCGGCCCTGGCAACAGCGGTGTGCACCTGAGGTGTGCACCTGAGCGTGGGCACCGGCTGGCCCCTTCCTGCATCACCCGCGTTCCTTCGCCACTGACCTTGGCGCTCCAAGCGTCGGCCGGGTGGCGTAGTCCACCTCGTACTGCTGCAAATAGTCGCGAATCATCTGGCGAACGACTTGGGATGGCGTCTGGTCCTGGGCGGCGCAGAGCGCCTCAAAGGCCTTTTTCTTCTCCGGATCGATCAATACGGTCAGGCGGGCAGTCTTGGATTCCATGCGTCTAACAATGTCATCATATAATAATGGAATTATAATAGTATACATCTCCAAGATGCGCCGGCATGTCTTAGTAGATGCTGGCAGGGCGCGCGGTCCCGCGCAAACGAGTCTTCAGGGGGCACAACTTTTTGATGAGGGGCGCAGTGGTAGAAGTGACGATAGCGGTAACTGCCGGGAATGCATTTCAAGGGCGGAATTCCGCACGGCTGGCTTTCACGGCCAATCAATTTGAGTGCGAGATCCTGCTTACCAGTGGCCCCTGGGTTGCAAACGCCAAGCGCGTGATGGAGGTCATGCGCCTGTCCGCCCGGGTGGGAACGCACATCCGCATCCAGGCGGACGGAGCGGACGAAGCCGCCGCTGTCGTCACCATCGCGGCATTGTTGCGGGGAGAGGCGCTTCCCAAGGCGCTTTGATGGAATCCTGAGCTATGCATGCCGACCGCACCTCGTTCGACGCCTACCTGAAGTTCCTTGCCGAGGCGAGCCACGACGGTACGCCCAAGGTGTTGGAAACCCAGCACGCCCTGTCCCTGCATTTCGACGCGCTCGCGACCCAGAGCTTCATGTCGCGCAAGGATCCCGACAAGCTCGTGCTGGGCTATACCCGGACGATGATGGGATTCCTGTTGTTGCACCCAGTCCCGGCCAGGATCTCAATGATCGGCCTGGGTGGCGGTTCGCTTGCCAAGTACTGCTACCGGCATCTGCCCAACACCAAGATCGTGGCAATTGAAATTAATCCGGCGGTCATCGCCCTGCGCGAGCAATTCCAGATCCCGCCGGACGACGAACGACTTGAGGTGGTTTGCGCAGATGGCGCCGACTATGTTGCGAACCAGGATGCGCGACCGGACGTGATCCTGGTGGACGGGTTTCTGGCCGATGGCATGCCGGTGCAGCTGGGGACGGCAGACTTCTATGCCGCCTGTCATGCCCGCCTGGCCGATACCGGCGTGCTGGTCGCGAATTTTCTCGAAAGCGATCCCGATATCCCGCTTTACCTGGAGGAAGTCAGCACCGCGTTCGGCCAGTCGATGTCGATTTCTCTTTCCGAAGACAGTTCCAACTACACGCTGTTTGCCTGGAAGGGGGCGCACAAGCTGCCCTCCCTGGACGCGCTGATTGCACGAGCGCGCATCCTGGAAACCGCGCATTCGCTAAGCCTGACCGCGGCCGCTCGCCGCCTGAAACGCGGCGAGCGCCTTGCGTCGGATCGTGCGGCCTGGTCGAAGCTGGCAAGACCGCAGCTCCGGTATTGACACCGCCCTCCCCCGCGCAAGCCTCCTTACCAACGCAACCATGCCTATCCTGTACTTGCGCAAGCTGACTGGGAAGGAGCGCAGTCCCGGCAGCAATCGGCAACTGGCCTGCTACCTGGCGTTTGTGGCCGGAGCAACCAACGCAGGCGGCTTCCTGGCCGTGCAGCAGTACACCTCGCACATGTCGGGCGTTGTGTCCGCCATGGCCGACAACCTGGCGCTTGGCAGTTTCTGGCTGATGTTGGACGGCCTTGGGGCCTTGCTGTCGTTCCTGGCGGGCGCCGCCTGCTCAGCGGTACTGATCAACTGGGCCCGGCGCGAGCGACTGCATAGCGAATACGCATTGCCGCTCATGCTGGAAGCCTTGTTGTTGGTGTGTTTTGGCCTGCTAGGCAGCAATCTCGAACACCACGAATGGTTGTTCGTGCCGGCAACAGTCATGGTGCTCTGTTTCATCATGGGCTTGCAAAATGCCATGGTCACCAAGCTGTCGAATGCCGAGATCCGCACCACGCACGTGACCGGCATGGTCACCGACATCGGTATCGAACTGGGCAAGCTGTTCTATTGGAACCTGTCCAGGGCCGATTCGAGCAAGCCGCCGGTGCTCGCCAATCGGCATAAGCTGCAGGTACTCATCACACTCGTCGTATTGTTCTTTGCCGGCGGCGTCATTGGCGCCCTGGGGTTCAAGCACGTCGGGTTCAGCGCCACACTTGCGCTGGCAACCCTGTTGCTTGCCCTCGCTGCGGTTCCGGTGCTGGACGATGTGCGTCTGCATTTGTGGCGCCGGGATCTTCTGGCTCATTTGATCGCACGTTCCCGGCGTTGGGCTCGCGCAGTCAAGGAAGATGTGCACGCCGTGTGGCTGGCCGCGCAAGATCCCCGCACGCCATGGTATGCGAAAGCACTGGCCTTGCCGGTCGCCGCCTATGCCTTGTCGCCCATTGACCTGTTTCCCGATTTCATTCCGGTGCTCGGCTATCTGGATGACGTGGTGGTGGTGCCGCTGGGCTTGTTGCTGGCAATACGGTGGATTCCGGTCGCGGTAATGCGCCAGCATCGCGCGGCGGCCGCGGCATCCGCCCACCGCCCCGTCAGCCACGTTGCGGCGCTGGTGATCGTGACGCTCTGGGCCGGTGCAGCGGTGTCGGCAATGATCTGGCTTGTGCAGCATCTGTCTGGGCGGGGAGGCACATGAAACGGCGGCCCGATCAGGCGCGGCCATCGGCCAGTCCCACAGCAAGGTCCCGGCCTGAGCTGACGACACGGCTCGATGGCCTCGTAGAGGGAAAGAGATGAGCGACGAACAGTATCACCGTGCCGTGGACCTGATCCACTTGCTCTATGCAGCACTGGCCGGCCTGATGACGCCCGGCGGCGGCGAGGAAGCCCGTGAGCTGGCCGAGAGCGCTATGCAAGAGGCGTCGGAATTCCTCAGACTACCGCCGGGGGCACGTTAGTTGAACTAGATCGCGGCGCACAGTTGGGTTGAATGTAGCGCGCATCCTACCTCGGCCAGCTCCTGACCGACTTTCTGATAACCGCACCAATGAATAGTCAAAAGATCAGATTTCTTCGCTCACGAATTCCCACATTTGAGTGCACCCCTGGATGTCATGACTGTTGTGGTCCTGTGACAACCTCAACGGAGGAAATGTCGAGGCTTCCCGTCAAAAGCGATGCCGAGCACGAAACGGCGCTGGCAAACCTGAGTTGCCCTCACCTTGATACCAAGGGATGCAGCGTGTATTCGGAGCGCCCGTTGATTTGTCGCTTGTTTGGAACGACCCCAAGGCTTGCCTGCCCGAACGGAAACCGGCCGGTCAGAATGATCGATCCGGAGATTGAACAAGAGATTCAGCGCTTCTTTCTAGAGACACGTCACGTGCTGGTCTGACTGAGGCATGAAGCTACCGCTGGCAACCGCTGTCAAACAGCCTCCCAGAGAGAGGCTCCTTCCACACAGAGCTTGCCATTCATTCTAACGTTCCATAGAATGAAAAAATGAGAACGTTAAAGAACCACCTGTACGAGCAGGTCGCGCGCATCGGGAAAGCCGTAGCCAGCCCGAAACGTCTGGAGCTTATCGAGCTTATGTGCCAGGGTGAGAAAACCGTCGAGGTTCTGGCCGCCCAGGCAGAAATCAGCGTGAAGCTCGCCAGCGCTCATCTCAAGGAGCTGCGCCAGGCTCGTCTCGTCGAGACCCGCAAGGATGGGAAGTACGTCCAGTACCGCCTGGCCAGCACCAGCGTGGCCGACCTCTGGGTAACGCTTCGTTCAGCGGCCGAGGAGCGGCTAGTGGAATTGCAGGTGGCCCTGGCGTCAATCATCGGGCATGGCGACGACCTCGAAGGATTCGACCGTGCTGCCATCTTGAAGAAGGCCAGGGCCGGAGAAGTGCTGGTTCTCGATGTGCGCCCAGCAGAGGAGTTCGCCACGGCCCACTTGCCGCATGCTCGCTCCCTGCCACTCGACGAACTCAGGAAGCGGCTTGCCGAGCTGCCCAAAGACATGCCCGTTGTCGCGTACTGCCGCGGCCCCTTCTGCCTGATGGCCAAGGACGCTGTCGAGTTCCTGCGCAAGAAGGGCTATCGCGCCTTCCACCTGACTGATGGCGTGGCCGAGTGGCGCGCTCACGGGCTGCCCATCGAGGCATAGGGCAAGGAGACGGATGTCATGGCACGGAAAGCGCGGGCCGACTAGGCGCCAGTGTCCAGACACAGGAAACCGTCATGTTCTTCCGCCAACGTCCCACTGAAAACGCCGCCTTTTCCTATTTCTTTGGATGTGCCGGCCGGCCGGACCTGGCCGGGAGAGAACGCGAAATGGCCGCCCGACTGCACGATAGCTTGCATCGCAAGCTGTTGAATCTCCCTGCCGAGCTTGAGATTTATCCTGGACATCAAGCCGGCAGCGCCTGCGGCGCAGGCCTTTCTGGCAAGCCTGCATCGACCATCGGGTTCGAGAAACGCTTCAACCCGATGCTCGCAATGTCGCGCGATGCCTTTGTCGATGCGGTGGTTGCCGACATCCCGCAGCAACCGGAGAACATGGCTCGCATCATAGAGGTCAATCTGCGTGGCATTAAGCCCGAAGGTGCGCGCGATTGAAGCCGCTCTCGATTGACTTCGGCATACGTGCCAATCTTGGCCAGATTCTGCAGCAACTGCTGCAGGTGCTGTTCGTAGGCATGACCATTGGCATGATGCGCAACGTTGTACCGGCGCTCGCCGAGACCGAGTTCGGCGTGCCACGTGGGTCGTTCATGCTACTGGTGGCCTTCGTCGTGGCATTCGGCTTCGTCAAGGGTGCTATGAACTTCGTTGCGGGTCGCCTGGCGGAGCACATCGGCCGCAAACGAGTGCTGCTCATCGGATGGCTTGTAGCGCTACCGATTCCGCTGCTTATCTATTTCGCGCCATCGTGGAACTGGATTGTCCTGGCAACTACCTTGCTCGGTGTGAATCAGGGCCTGACCTGGTCAATGACCCAGACGGCCAAGCTCGACATTACGCGAGCCGACCAGCGCGGCCTGGTTATCGGGCTGAACGAATTCTCTGGCTACGTGGGTGTCGCCGTGGCAGGAGTGGTCACGGGCTATGCGGCTTCCATCTCGGGTCCGCGCGAAGGATTGCTGTGGTTCGGCGCTGTCGTCATTGGGCTGGCGACATTGCTCGCCTGGCTGGTGGTGATGGAGACGCTGCCCTGGGCCCGGGCTGAGGTCAAACGCCACACCGCCGGCACATCCGCGACAGTGCTTCACCCACGCTACCCGCCGGGCGTAAGCGAGCAACCATCGAGCAGCGAGATGTTCGTCCTGATGAGTTGGCGCGACCGTCGAATGGCCGCGCTCTGCCAGGCCGGGCTAGTGGAGAAGTTCGTTGACGCGCTGGTTTGGGCCTTGTTTCCCATCTACCTGCACCAGCAGGGAGTGAGCCTGCCCGGCATTGGCTGGATAGTGGGTGTCTACGGCTTTACCTGGGGCGGTGCCCAGCTATTCACCGGTAGATTCTCGGACAAGGTCGGCCGTCAGCGCCTCAATGTCGGGGGTATGTGGGTGTGTGGCGCTGGCGTGGCCCTGCTGCCGCTAGGCAGCGGCTCGGTTTGGTGGAGCACCTCGGCCGCCGTGACCGGGCTGGGCATGGCGATGTTGTACCCCAATCTGAGCGCTGCGGTAGCCGACATCGCACACCCCAGTTGGCGGGCGTCTGCCATTGGCATCTACCGCTTCTGGCGCGACCTCGGGTATGGCATCGGCGCGCTCTGCCTGGGCGCAGCTGCAGCGCTCGGTGGCCGCGTCGAGAGTGCATTCTGGTTCGTCGCCATCGCGATGGGACTGTCTGGCCTTGTACTGTATCACTGGGGAGAGGAGACGCATCCGCGTCTCAACCCAGCACGCTGATTTCAAGCCACACGTACAGCTTCTGCATGGAAGCGCACAAGAATATGTTTGATGAGAACCCCGCGAGCGATCTCGCCGGACAAAAAAACGCCAACCCGTATCGGTTGGCGTTTTGCTTGGGGTATTACTGGTATCAGAACTGGTTCATGGTGTTGTCTTTACCCGCCGCTTTCAGGGCCGCTTCGCCGCTGAAATACTCCTTGTGGTCGTCGCCGATGTCCGAGCCGGACATGTTCTGGTGCTTGACGCAGGCGATGCCCTGACGGATTTCCTTACGCTGCACGCCAGCCACATAACCCAGCATGCCCTGGTCGCCGAAGTATTCCTTGGCCAGGTTGTCGGTCGACAGCGCGGCGGTGTGGTAGGTCGGCAGCGTAATCAGGTGGTGGAAGATACCTGCTTCGCGCGACGCGTCGGCCTGGAAGGTCCGGATCTTTTCGTCGGCGAGCTTCGCCAGTTCGGTCTGATCGTATTCCACGCTCATCAGCTGGGCGCGGTCATATGCCGACACATCCTTGCCCGCGGCCTTCATCGCGTCATACGCCTGCTGGCGGAAGTTCAGGGTCCAGTTGAACGACGGGCTGTTGTTGTACACCAGCTTGGCGTTCGGGATGACCTTGCGAATCTCGCTGACCATGCCGCCGATCTGGGCGATATGCGGCTTTTCGGTTTCGATCCACAGCAGGTCAGCGCCGTTTTGCAGTGCGGTGACGCAATCCAGTACGCAACGCGCTTCGCCCGTGCCGGCGCGGAACTGGAACAGGTTGCTGGGCAGGCGCTTGGGACGCAGCAGCTTGCCGTCGCGCTTGATGATGACGTCACCATTGCCCAGTTGGTCGGCCGACAACTCCTCGCAATCGAGGAAGGAATTGTACTGGTCGCCCAGGTCGCCCGGCGTGTTGGTCACGGCGATCTGCTTGGTCAGGCCGGCACCCAGCGAATCAGTACGGGCCACGATGATGCCGTCGTCCACGCCCAGTTCCAGGAAGGCGTAGCGGATGGCGCGGATCTTGGCCAGGAAGTCCTCATGCGGCACGGTGACCTTGCCATCCTGGTGGCCGCACTGCTTCTCGTCGGACACCTGGTTTTCGATCTGGATGCAGCATGCGCCCGCTTCGATGAACTGCTTGGCCAGCAGGTACGTTGCTTCGGCGTTGCCGAAACCCGCGTCGATGTCCGCGATGATGGGCACGACGTGGGTGACGTGGTTGTCGATCTTCGCCTGGATGGCGGCCTTGGCAGGGCCCTGGGCAGCGTCCAGCTCGCGGAACAGGCCGCCCAGCTCACGGGCGTCGGCCTGGCGCAGGAAGGTGTACAGCTCGCGGATCAGCGCGCTGACGGAGGTTTTTTCGTGCATCGACTGGTCCGGCAGCGGGCCGAACTCAGAGCGCAGCGCGGCCACCATCCAGCCGGACAGGTAAAGGTAGCGACGCTCGGTGCTGTTGAAGTGCTTCTTGATGGAGATCATCTTCTGCTGCCCGATGAAGCCGTGCCAGCAGCCCAGCGACTGGGTGTACTTCGACGAGTCGGCATCGTAGGCGGCCATGTCGGCGCGCATGATCTTGGCAGTGTACTTGGCGATGTCCAGGCCAGTCTTGAACTTGTTCTGGGCACGCATGCGGGCGGCATACTCGGGATTGATGGCATTCCACGCGCTGCCGTGGTTCTCTTTCAAACCGGCAACTGCCTTGATGTCGTCTTGATACTGGGCCATGGGAATTTCCTAAGAAGAAAGCGCGTTTGAAAAAAATAGTTGAGTGTGCTGGCGGATGTCGAGGCGAGCAGCGTGGGTTCATTGTAGGGCGTTCTTGATGCGTCGCGGCAAAGTCTTATATAAGACATAAGAGTTGATTTTTCCTTATTTTTCAATGAGATAAACACTAAATTCCGCAATGTGGAAAGCATTTTCAAGGAACGAAAGATAGCGCCGGGGGAAAGCCGGAGCAAATTCCACAATGTGAAACGCTCTTTCAGTTGCCGGAGGCAGGCCGGGCACGGATGGGATGATCGTCAGAAACCGGCCAGAGTCGGTCAATAAAAATGGGATCGGGCTACCACCGCGATGCGGCCATCCAGTGGTTTTGCGCACGCAGGTCTTCGAGATGTTCTTCGAGTAGGCACCCAGGCCGGGCATCGGCCTAGTGTGGCGCCTGCATGCCGAGATGCGACGCGCGCAGCGTCTGGCTGGGCAGCACGCCGAACAGCCGGCGGTACTGCATGGCGAACCGGCCGATGTCCCAGACCCCGAAGCGCATACAGATGCTCGTGACCGTCTCGCCTGCCTTGGCATGCTTCAGCGCCTGGCGCGCGTGGTGCAAGCGGTGGAGCACCAGGTACCGGTGGGGGCTGATGCCGACGTACCGGTTGAACACGTTGCGAATGGTACGTTCCGAGGCACTGGTAGCTGCGCACAGATCTTCAAGCAGGATGGGCGTGTGCCGCGCCGCTGCCAGCAAGTCCATGGCCTGGCTCAGGATGCGCCGGTGATTCTGGTGCCTGGCAGTGTCGGTGCTACGCGCGGCTAGCGGCAGCAGGGTGTTGAACGCGAGCCGGAGGAGTTCGCTGCGTGCGGTCTGCTCGCCAGCCGGGTGATGCAGTTGGGCAGGCTGGCGATCATCGATGAAGAGCAGGCGCTGGGTCAGCGCAAGCAGGGCGCCCAAGCTTGGACCGCCGGTCAGGACAAGATTGCGGGCGAGCAATGACAAGTCGGCATTGTCTGCGTATGTCGCCATCCACCGGCAGACGAGCTCGCATGGCATGGAGATTGTCATCCAGCTTGCCGGGCGGCTGGCGTCGATATGGAACATGCGGTCCGGCGC
Source organism: Cupriavidus necator (assembly GCF_016127575.1). Lineage (NCBI taxonomy): Bacteria > Pseudomonadati > Pseudomonadota > Betaproteobacteria > Burkholderiales > Burkholderiaceae > Cupriavidus > Cupriavidus necator. The sequence continues at coordinate 3,161,636 of NZ_CP066018.1, read as the reverse complement.
CATCCAGCCGATTGCATGGCGGTCGAACCGGCGCCCGTCGACCACCGTGCATTCATGTCCGCTCAGCGGCAGGAACAGGTTGAAGCATCCCGGCATGCCTGCACCACTGTAGATCGTCGCGGCGCCTTCCTGTCCGGCCATCAAGGCAACGCCATTCAGCTCGAGCACACGCAGGCGCCAGTCCCGTCGCTGCGCCGAGCGCAGCATGTACCGGCCGTTTACGCCATACAGTGACGCTTCGAATTCATCAAACTCCGCATAGCTGGCGTTGGTCATCGTCACCCTCTTGCGCTCAAGTGAATTGGAGTGCCCTGCGGCGGGATGGCTGACACCTGGCGCAGGCTCGGCAGGCACCATCCGATTTGCCGATTTTACGTAGCGTCTGGCCAGAGTCCAGGAGAATAATGGCCGTCACCGCGATGGTTGCCGACCGTGAAGCAGGCTGCCATGCCGCCAGCGCACAGGCTGGCGACGATCGCACACATCGGGTCCTCGAGCCGCCGCGGGCTTTCCAATCCCCTTCAGACGGAGCAAGCCATGGGAACGATTACAACCAGGGACGGGACCGAGATCTACTTCAAGGACTGGGGCGCGGGGCAACCAATCGTCTTTCATCACGGCTGGCCCCTGACCGCCGACGACTGGGATGCCCAGCTTCATTTCTTCCTGGCCAGGGGGTTCCGGGTCATTGCGCACGATCGCCGCGGCCACGGCCGCTCCACCCAGACCGCCATCGGCAATGAGATGGACACCTACGCCGCCGACGTGGCCGCGCTCGTTGCGCACCTCGACCTGAAGGACGCTGTCCATGTCGGCCACTCGACTGGCGGAGGTGAAGTGGCACGCTATGTCGCGAAGCATGGCGCCGGGCGCGTGGCCAAGGCGGTCCTGATCGGTGCCGTACCGCCGATCATGGTCAAGACGGACGCCAATCCGGGGGGCTTGCCGGTGGAGGTGTTTGACGGCTTTCGCGAGCGGGTAGCCACCGACCGCGCCCAGTTCTACAAGGAAGTGCCGGTGCCCTTCTATGGCTACAACCGCGACGGCGCCAAGGTCTCGGAAGGCGTGAAGGACAACTGGTGGCGACAGGGCATGATGGGCGGGGTCAAGGCCCAATACGATTGCATCAAGGCGTTCTCGGAAACCGACTTCACCGAAGACCTGAAGGCAATCGACGTGCCGGTGCTGGTCATGCACGGCGACGACGACCAGATCGTGCCCATCGGGGCCTCGGCCCCGTTGAGCGCGGAGCTGCTGCGCAACGGCACCCTGAAGGTCTACAAGGGCCTGGCGCATGGCATGTGCACGACCCATCCGGATCTCATCAACAACGATCTGCTGGCGTTCGTGCAACGCTGACCAGTGTCGCAGAGGCACGATTGCCAGTGCCAGGGAGGACGATCATGACAGGCCCCGCCTACACCAGCGAGTCCACCGGGCTTCTGCTGGTGGATCCGTACAACGATTTCCTGAGCGAAGGCGGCAAGCTGAACGGCCTGGCCAAGCCGGTGGCGGACAAACTCGGGACGCTGGCAAATCTGCGTGCGGTGACCAGCGCGGCGCGTTCGCGCGGCATACAGGTGTTCTACGTGCCGCACCATCGCGCCCGCCCGGACGAGCATCTCGGCTGGCAGCACGCCAGCCCCTACCAGCTCGGTGCCAGCCGCGCGCAGGTCTTTGCCGAAGGCACCTGGGGCGGAGACTGGCATCCTGATTTCCGCCCCATGGCCGGCGACGTGATTGTCCATGAGCACTGGGGCGGCAGCGGCTTCGCCAACACGGACCTGGATTTCCAGCTCAAGCAGCACGGCATCCGGCAGGTCGTCCTGGTGGGCTTGCTGGCGAACACCTGCATCGAAGCCACGGGGCGGTTCGCGGCGGAACTTGGCTACCATGTGACCCTGGTGCGGGACGCGACCGCGGCATTCTCGCCGGAAGCCTTGCATGCCGCGCATGAGATCAACGGGCCCACGTTCGCGCATGCCATCCTGACCACCGCCGCATTGCTCTCCGCGCTGGGCGCGCGCTGACGGGGAATTGCGCTACATTGACGGCTGCCCGCATGGGCAAAACCCCCGCATAACAGGAGGCATCATGGGCGAGTACACATCGATCGACGTAGCGGACGGCAACTTCCGGGCCTACCTTGCCAGGCCGACATCAGCGGCCAACGGCAAGGCCATTGTGGTGATCCAGGAGATCTTCGGCATCAACGACGACATGCGTGCCACCTGCGATCATTTCGCGCAACACGGTTTCACCGCCATCTGCCCGGATCTCTACTGGCGCCAGCAGCCGAACGTCGAACTCACCGACAAGAGCGATGCGGAATGGCAGAAGGCCCTGGCGCTCTACCAGGCCTTCGATGTCGATGCGGGCGTGGGCGACCTGGATGCGACCATCCAGTTCACGCGGCGGCTGGACGGCATTACCAGCGGCGTGGGCACGGTCGGCTACTGCCTTGGCGGACTGCTGGCATTCCTGACCGCAGTCCGCACCAATGCCGAAGCGGCTGTCTCCTACTACGGCGTCGGCATCGACAAGCATCTCGGCGAGGCCGCGACGTTCACCACGCCGCTGCTGATGCATATCGCCGAGGAAGATGAATTCGTGCCGCCGGAAGCGCGGGCGCGGATCGTCGCGGCGCTGTCGGACAAGCCCAATGTCGAGATATACACGTATCCCGGCTGCATGCACGCCTTCGCGCGAAACCAGGGCGTCCACTATGTCGCCGACGCCGCCGAACGGGCCAATGCCCGGACGCTTTCATTCTTCCAGGCTATGCCATAGCCTGCGCCGCAACCACGCTCCGTCCGGCGGGACCGGGAACGGCGCCGTTGCGGTCCCGTTCCGGTCGTACCGTGTCGCGCATGAGGCGACGCGATTAAGCCCGTAGGCGACCCTCAGTCTCCAACGGGCGAAAACTATCCTGGCTTGGCGCCTGATCCGATGATGAGTTCAAGCTCGGTCTTGAAGCCTTCACCGACGTCGAACTGCTTAAGGCATTCATAAACCTCGTTCCAGGCCCTCAATCTCGCCGCGACGTCGAGGTCCGCTACCACAGCCCGGTATGCCCCGGCGGCTTCCTGCATCAGTTGCAGAGCATCGGACGCGCTCGGCAAGACGAGCTGCGCTCGAACATGCTGTGTTTTCACATCGCCAAGACCGCTGTCGTTCATCAGGCGTTCCATCACGCCATCGCCTCCCAGTGCGAAGATTCCAGGTTGTCCGGGGGCGGGCGGAGACTTGCCCGCGTGGCGTAGAAGGATCGCCATCGGCTGGGCCATAAAGGGATTGTTGGCCGGCGTCGTGAAGACTAGCGCCGCGAAACGCGCGCCAGGCTTGAGTACGCGTCGGACAGATTCCAATGCCTCACCAGGTGACGGGAAAAGCATCAATCCCAATCGACACATCGCCGCGTCGAACGGCGCCAGTGTCTCGTCCAATTCGTCTACTGCGCATTCCAGCGTTTCGATATTCTGAAGACCGGCACGAGCGGCATTTCGGCGGACATGCTCCAGCATGGTGCCCGATATATCACTGGCGACCACTTCGCCGCCGGCACCCACACGCATCGCTGCCTGGATGCTCTGGCTGCCGGCACCGCAGGCCAGATCGAGAACGCGCATGCCCGGCCGGATACCGGCCATATCGATGAGCGTGTCCGTGGCGCCCGAAAGATTGGTGGCAAACACATGCTCCCACTTCGCCCAGCCGGGTGCTGCCGACTCCCACGTATTGCGAAGATTGGATTTCACGCTGCTGTCGGTCATCTGGAGACTCCCTCAGGACGCCGCCTGTACAGGAGCATTGTAGTGCGCAAGCGATGCGTGTGGCCCCCGTCATCCAGCGCCCGTAAGTTGGCGGCTTCGACGCAGAAGGCTTACGTTCTGCGCACATTTGGAGGCTGTGCCAGTGAGTGACCGCCTTCCTGAACGACTCCAACAGTTGAGTGGACACTCGATCGGCATCCCAAAAGAAAAAACCGCAGCCAAAGCTGCGGTTTTTTCATCCTGCTAGCACCCTACCCGCTTAAACTTCCTCATACAGCGGCAGCGTCAGAAACTCAGCAAAATCCTCCGACGTAGACATCTGCTCAAAAATCTCGGCAGCCCGGTCATAGGTCTTGGTATCGCCACCCACCAGTGCCTTCACCTTCGCCAGCTCTTCCGGAATCAGCTTGCGCACCAGCTCGGCCGTCACCTTGGTGCCGTCTTCCAGCTTGCCCTTCGGCGAGCGGATCCACTGCCACACCTGCGAGCGCGAGATCTCGGCAGTAGCAGCATCTTCCATCAGGTTGTGGATCGGCACGCAGCCGTTGCCATCCAGCCAGGCGCCCAGGTAGTGGATGCCGACGTTGATGTTCATGCGCAGGCCATGCTCGGTGATCGGCGTTTCCGGCTTGAAGTCGAGCAGGTCGGCGCCCTTCACTTGCACGTCGGGGCGTTGCTTGCCGAACTGGTTGGGCTTGTCGCCCAGCACTGCCACGAATTCCTTCATGGCCGGCTCGACCAGGCCCGGGTGGGCAACCCAGCCGCCGTCGTAGCCGTCGGTGGCATCGCGGCGCTTGTCGCTGATGATGCCTTCCATGGCGATGGCGTTCTTCTCCGGATCGTTCTTGATCGGGATCAGCGCGCTCATGCCGCCCATGGCGGGAGCGCCGCGGTGGTGGCAGGTCTTGAGCAGCAGCAGCGCGTAGGCACGCATGAACGGCGCGGTCATCGTGACCTTGGCGCGGTCGGCCAGGCAGAAGTCCTTGTCGTTCTTGAACTTCTTGATGCACGAGAAGATGTAGTCCCAGCGGCCGGCGTTCAGGCCAGCGCTGTGCTCGCGCAGTTCATACAGGATTTCGTCCATCTCGAACGCCGCCAGGATCGTTTCGATCAGCACGGTGGCCTTGATGGTGCCTTGCGGCAGGCCGATCTCGTTCTGCGCCATCACGAAGATGTCGTTCCACAGGCGCGCTTCCAGATGGCTTTCCATCTTGGGCAGGTAGAAGAACGGGCCGGCGCCGCGGGCGATCTGCTCGCGGGCGTTGTGGAACAGGAACAGCGCGAAGTCGAAGATGCCGCCCGAGATGCGCTTGCCGTCGATGGTGACGTGCTTCTCGTCCAGGTGCCAGCCGCGCGGACGCACTTGCAGGGTGGCGATCTTGTCGTTCAGCTTGTATTGCTTGCCCTTGGATTCCAGGGTCAGCGTGCGGCGCACGGCGGCCTTCAGGTTGACCTGGCCCTGCAGCTGGTTGTGCCAGTTGGGGGTGTTGGAATCCTCGAAGTCGGTCATGTAGCTGTCAGCGCCCGAGTTGAAGGCGTTGATGACCATCTTGGCCTCGACCGGGCCGGTGATTTCCACGCGGCGGCATTCCAGGGCCTGGGGGATCGGGGCAACCTTCCAGTCGCCTTCGCGGATGCTCTTGGTTTCCGGCAGGAAGTCGGGGATCTCACCGGCGTCCAGGCGCTTGGCGCGTTCCACGCGCGCGGCCAGCAGTTCCTGACGGCGCGGCTCAAAGGCGCGGTGCAGCTTGTCTACCAGGGCCAGGGCTTCCGGCGTGAGGATATCTTCGTAGGCCGGCAGGATCTCGCCGGTAATCTTCATGCCCGCGGGCAGCGTGATAGCCATCAGTCTTCTCCTGTGATCGATAGCGGTAAGGCTTGGTTGAAGGGACCCTGCTACACCGCCACGCCACGGACGCGGACGAATTCAAGCAGGTCGTTCATGTCGTGCCCGGTGCCGGAGGGGGCTACGTCGAGCCGCTCCGCCGGATGGCCGGCACGGTTGATCCAGAACGTGGTGTAGCCGAACCACGTGGCGCCGCAGGCGTCCCAGCCGTTGGACGAGACAAAGAGCATCTCTTCGGCGGGCAGGCTGAAGGCTTGCGGCCCCAGCGCGTAGGCGGCCGGCGCGGTCTTGTACTGGCGCACGGCGTCCACCGACAGCACGTGGTCGAACAGGCCATGCATGCCGGAGCTCTTGACCGAGATGTCCAGCATCTCGGCATTGCCGTTGGACAGGATGCCCAGCGGCAGCCCGGCGCGGCGCAGGCGCTTGAGCGCTCCCAGGTTCTCCGGGAACGCGGACAGGCACGCGTATTCCTTGAGCAGCTGCGCCTCGGCGGCTTCATCCAGTGTCAGGTTCAGGCGCTCGGCGGCGTAGCGCAGCGCGTCCACGGTGATCGCCCAGAACGGCTTGTAGCGCGAGCCATCGGGGGCGGCCATGGTGCGGATGCGCGTGTAGTCGATCTGCCGGTCCCGCCACAGCAGCGCCAGCGCCTCGCCGCGGCCCGGGAACAGTTGTTCCGCGCGCGCGGTGACGGAATACACGTCGAACAGCGTGCCATAGGCATCGAAGACGACTGCGCGGATCTTGTTCATGAGGGCCTGGGCAACCTGCAACGGTACGGGCGACTGGGTGGATGGACGAGCAGACCACAGCTGCGTGGCTCTGTACACCATTGAATGCATCGAATTGTAGGGAGACGCTGCAGTGCGGCAAAGTGGTCGCGGGTCACTTGATCTTTTACTTTTAGGCAACTAATCTTGGCTGACTAAAACAAAACTCCGCACCAAATCCTCCTCACTGCCGGCCATATGGACGCAACGCCACCGCTTGCGTGACCGTGCCGGCACACCGCAGGCACATCAGGCAAACATTTGTGGACCACTTCAAACAACTGGAGACCTTTGTATCCGTCGCGTCGCGCGGCAGCCTTTCCGCAGCGGCGGCGGCTGAAGGCGTGGCGCCGGCCATCATCGGGCGGCGCATCGACGCGCTGGAGGAGCGCCTGGGCGTCAAGCTGCTGGTACGGACCACGCGCAAGATCAGCCTGACCTTTGAAGGCTCTGCCTTCCTGGAAGACTGCCAGCGCATCCTGAACGACCTGCACAATGCCGAGGCCAGCGTCTCGGCGGGCGGGGTCAAGGCCAGCGGGCACCTGCGCGTGACCGCCCCGGCGGGCTACGGCCGCAAGCACGTGGCGCCGCTGGTGCCACTGTTTATTGAGTCGCATCCGGATGTGTCGATCACGCTGGACCTGTCTGACCGCGTGGTCGACCTGGTCAATGAAGGCTTCGACTGCGCCATCCGCCTGGGCGACCTGCCCGACTCCAGCCTGGTATCGATCCGGCTGGCCGAAACGCGCCGCGTGGTGGTGGCCTCGCCCGAGTACCTGGCGCGCGCCGGGCGCCCTATGGCGCCGGAAGACCTGCAGCGCCACAACTGCCTTGCCTTTGGCGCCAGCGCCAATGTGCAGCGTGGCTGGGTGTTCCAGGAGGAAGGCCGCGCGGTCACGGTCAAGGTCGGCGGCACCATGGAATGCAGCGACGGCGCGGTGCTGCATGAGTGGTGCCTGCAAGGCAACGGGCTGGCCTGGCGCTCCTGGTGGGAGGTCGGCAGCGAGATCGCCAGCGGGCGGCTGGTGACGGTGCTGGACGAGTTCCAGGCGCCGCCGATCGGCATCCATGCGGTGTTTCCACAGCGCAAGCACCTGCCGCTGCGGGTGCGGCTGTTTATCGATCACCTGAAGAACACCTACGGCAACCCGTCCTACTGGCGCCGGGCCGAACAGGCCGCAGCCCCCACGCCGGTCGCCGAGGTCCTGGCGGACTGAAGGATAGGCGCCTGCCGGTGTGCTGAGACGCTTTTATTGCAATTGATTCCGCGCAATGCCCTTCTCGGCACACTGACTACAATGGATTCGTGACAGGCGCTTACCGGCGCCCCGGCATCCGCCGATGCCAGCTGGCTGCCCTGCCCCGATCCCTAGTCAGAAAAGGAGCCCCGCATGTTCCAACATATCCTGCTACCCACCGACGGCTCGGAACTCTCCAAGAAAGCCATCAACGGCGGGCTGGAGCTCGCCAAGGCCATCGGCGCGCGCATCACGGCCTATGTCTGCCTGGAGGAGTACCCCTACACGCCGTTCAGCGAAATCGTGGTCGAAGCCCCGCAGGCCTTCAAGGACCGCATCGAGAACCAGGCCAAGCTGTATCTGAAAGAGGTCGAGAACCTGGCCACGGCGGCGGGCGTGACCTTCGACGCCGATATGTCGACCTTTGCGGTGCCCTACCTGGGCATCATCGACGCGGCCGAGCGCCATGGCTGCGACGTGATCTTCATGGCATCTCATGGCCGGCGCGGGTTGTCCGGCCTGCTGCTGGGCAGCGAGACGCAGAAGGTGCTGACGCATACCGACATCCCGGTGATCGTCTACCGCTGACCCCCGGGCGCACAGCGCCAGCAAAGCAAAACCGCCCGCACCGGCATGACCGGTGCGGGCGGCTTTTTGCTTGCGCAGGCCGCTTACGAAGCCTTGCTGATGCGCTGCTCGATATGCTTGGCGCGGTCTTCCGAGCCCGGGTGCGACGAGAACATGCCGGACTTGCCGCCGTCCAGCTTGGCCAGTTTCTGGAACGCCGTCACCAGGCCACGCGTGTTGGCCTTGTTCTTGGTCAGCAGGTCGAAGGAATAGTCATCCGCCGCGCTTTCCTGCGACTGCGAGAACTGCGCGTTGATCAGCTTCTCGCCCAGTTCGCCCAGTTGCGACTGCGACAGTGCCGCCACCGCGCCGTTGCCGGCAGCTGCCGCCGCGCCGCGTGCGGCCGTGGCGGTGTAGGCGACCTGCATGGCCTTCTTGGTGTGGCCCAGCGCCACGTGGCCCAGCTCATGGCCCAGCACGCCGCGCACTTCATCGTCGGTCATCATGTCCATCAGGCCGCTGTAGACACGCACGCAGCCATTGGCCATGGCCCAGGCGTTGACGTCCTTGGTCATGTAGACCTTGGCGTTGACGTTGGGCACGTCGCTGTTCTTCAGCCCGCTCATGATCTTGACCAGGCGCTTGCTGTAGGTGGTGTTGGCAGCGGCGATCTTGTTGGTCTTGTCCGATTCAGCGCAGGCCTGGTCGGACAGGCTCTTGACGTCGGCATCGGACAGCGTGGCAGCCTTGGCCAGCGAAGTGCCGGCGCTCATCACGCCATCGAGATTGGTGGGCATGCCGCCGGAACAGCCGGCCAGCAGTGCGGCCGCCATGGCGCAGGAAGCGAGCGAGAGAGATGCTTTCATGATGTTGTTCTTGGTGGGTAGCTCGGAAAGTGCCGATAAAGGCCACGGCACTTTAAGCCATCTCTCTTACGGCGGGAATCACCCAAATGCCGCAACTTGGCAAAAGTGACAATTTATTGCGTTTCAGCAAATTCGAGCCCGCCGCGGGCCCAGTGCTTCGATGTCGGCTCAAGCGGGGCCGCCCCCCCCAACCTGTTCGCAGGCAATCACTGCTTGCGACTGCCATCTCCCGTTTCGCTGCCGCCAACCTTGACATCTTGTGGGGGTAGTGACCGGGGCAGCGCTGACGCCGCCGCGTCCCCAATCGCCTCGATCTCCCGCGCGACTTCGTGCGCGCGGGTCGATAGTTGATATTTGAAATATCCAAAAGCGACAAGAGCCGCAAGCGCGTATGCGGTGACTGCCATCCAGACTGGAATACCCCACAGCGGCCGGAAGTTCCGTTCTTTGGAGACTTCCAGATCGCCGGATAGTGCATCCCGCACCGGCGGACGTTGTGACTTCAATAGTTCGTAGAGCTTCTGCCGGATATGCTCATGCTGCCGGTCTCCCCCGGTTTCCACCCGATAGCGGCCCATGAACCCAAGGCTCATGACGAGATAAAACAACTCGATCAGGTCGCATTTGCCGTGCGGGTCCTCAATGGCGCGGGCGAAAGCAGGCCGCCCTCTGGCATTTTCTCCGGCCAACGCAATACGTTCATTACTTCAACCCTCCGATTGATGGGTCCGCCTTAATTACCTCGCCGAATCTCACTAAGCGCGCTGCCTCTTCCTCACGATTCGCTTCGTCGTCCACCCGCCCGACTGCCACGTAAGGATCGTCGTCAGCAGGCCGAGCCCTTACCCTGTTGTAGCCGTTTGCATTTCCATCCATAACCATGACCTTGACGCGATCTCCTGGCAGGAAAATGACCCACATGCCATAAGTGGTTGTGCCATATTCGGGAATTTCCGCCTCAGCCTTGTACCAGGAACCCCATGCGTGCCCATCAAGTTTCTTGTTGGCGATCCAGCGGACCGTGACCTTTAGCCCTGGCCGCCAGCGGACCGGAAACGTGCCACAGCAGGCGCCACCGCTCTCTGTCGGTATATAGTCGGGTCTTACCGGAACAATGTTTGGCCCGCCGCCTCCGATGCCGTTGTCGTGCCCCGCTATGTTGAAGGTGTGAACGTAGTAAGGGGTGTAGTTCAGGCCCTCAACATCGCCTGACATCAGGGCGTCAGGATCGTCGTTTGGGAGAGTGCCAACAACGGAGCTTTGATTGCAGCCTGGCAGAATCGCGAGGCATACCGCCATCAAGGCCGACATGAACAAGGATTTCATGCGTTGACCTCCCGGTTCGCATTTTTCGCCAACTGCTCCCAGACGGATGGATGCACCCCATCCGCGCAGGCGATCATGGCTTGCCCGGAACGAGCACGCTCTTCCAAGGCGCGTCGCATTTCATCGTGGGCGTCGAAGTCGCGGCCGTATCGGTACGAGAGTTCGCAGAAGTACATTCGATCCGCTGGCTCTGTCAGCCCCCACTCGGCGGCACGCTGGTAACGGGGCAGAAAATCCATGAAGCGCGCGAGATAGGGACCTGCCCCATCCACCACGCTATCCTCTACGAGCGCCGCGAGCAACTGATCCGGCTCGCAGTGTTCCGCAGTCGGTCCAGTTGCTCCTGGCTAAGCTGGATGGAAAGCGGCGTATCCTGCGTGCTCTCGCCCTCCATCGGCCCGTCAATGCACTGCCATTCCTCGCTGTAGCCGCGGTATTTCCATTGCTGAATGGGTTGCATGATCCGCTCCACGATGTCGTCGCCCCAGACTTCCATCGTCACCAGCAGGTTGCGCGGGTCGTAGTAGCGAATCAGGGCGGTCATGCCTTCGCCAATGTCCGCAACGAGAAACTGATGCAAATGACGGGCGAGGCGGTCAATGTCCACGCGGCTCCAGATGAGCGTGAAGCATGGCGCCCGCAAATCCATCGCGTCGAATTGCGCCAGCCAGGGTGCTTTGGGATCGTCCACCCGCGCCAGGAACAGGCAGGCGTCGCCGGCATCGGCTTCGGGCAGGCCGGCATACACATTTCGAAAATCGGCGCCCGATTCGCGCAGCAATGCACCAATGCGAGTCGGATGCACGGCGCCATCGGCCAGCACGTAGATATGAACTACGCTTTCTTCTTCTGTCATCGAGCTGCTGTTCCTGGTTATTTATCGAGGAACCACGGCGGCATTGCGTGCGGCCGCCTTGAGCAGGCATTCCAGGCAGACTTGCCTCGCCTTTAGCTCCACCGGAAGACTGCTGGGACCGGTCAGGTTCTTGCTGGCCGCGTGCACGATCCACCCGCCATTGGTGCCGTTCTCAATGCCGCCTTCGTTCAGCTTGATGTAGCTGCCACCGCCGTCGAGCAGCACTTCCTTTGCCTTGAGGCTGATCTTCCCGGCAGTGGCGTTGATTTCAAGCTTTGCCAACAGGTTGATATTGTTCTTGAGAGCTTGCAGGTCGATGTCGCCCATGTTGGCAACCAGCTTCATGCCGGCTTCATATACGAACAGACACAGTGCCTTGCGAATGCTGGCAAAGAAGCCCCCGCCCGTGGTCACGGACAGGTGCTCCCCGGTAGTCAACGCAGTATGCGTGCCGCTGGCGATGTGCGTGGAACCCGCTGCGGTCGAGACAATGCCAGCGGGGCTCGCTGATACCAGGTGCGGCGCCGTGAACTCCTTCAGCTCGCCACCGCCCTGGATTTGCTCAAACTGCTTTTCCAGCAATCTTGCAATGTCGCGCTGTTCGCCATCCTGCGCCTGCGCCTCGGTCGCCTTGTCGCCCATGGTGCTGGCGATATCCAGGGCCTTTTGCATCAGTTGAATGACATCGCTGACATTCATCATGTTGCCTTCGGCGTTCCGGCGCGAGAAGGTGGTGATAAGCATGCCGAGTGCGGCACGCAGTGCTCCATGCGCATCGGTTCGAAGCTCAAAGCCTTCGCCGCGCTTGTCCTTGCGCCCCTCCCAATCGTTGACGCGGACGTTGTGGCCCAGCGCCAGCAGGCTGTTCTGGTGGTCCGACGCGACCTGCACCTGCTGCTGGCCCTGGGTATCGTCGTAAAGCGTGTGGTTGCGGCCTTCGCCGAACAGTTCCTTGCTCTGGTAGCCGGACAAGGCATGCTGGCTCGGCAGATCCCACGGCGGCAGGTTCAGCCGGTTATTGACCGGTCCCATGATGATGGGCCGGTCCGGGTCGCCACCCTCATAGCTGACAATGACTTCCTGGCCGATGCGAGGCAGGTGCGTGTTGCCGAAGCGGTCGCCGGAGGAGAAGCCGGTGACGCGAATCCAGCAGGAGCTATTCTCGTCGTAGCTGCCATAGCGGTCCCAGACGAATTGACAGCGCACCCTTCCCAGGTCATCACACCAGATTTCCTGATTGGCTGGGCCGACGACCCTGGCTTTGTGATGACCGCCGATGTAGGGCTTTTCGACCAGTTCAGGCCGGAAGATTTCGCTAGTGGGCTGCGCCTCGAACTCGACCTCGCAGCGCCAGGACTGGCCGCTGCCGGCGAACTCGCCCACGTCCTCGATCAGCAGGCGCGTGGCGAAAATCAGGTACTCGCAGTTGGCCTTGGTGCGCAGGAAGCGCTTGAGGGTAAAGGTATGGCCCGACGCCATCGCGCGCACATTACCCTTGCCGCGCGTCCGTACGCCGTGCTGCCGCAGGCGTTCCATGTTGATGCGCGCCAGCATCTCGCCTTCCTTGCGGGCATCGTTGCCGCTCTTGGGTTCGGCGTAATCGCCCGGCCAGTGATACAGCTCATAGGTCGCGTGGCTGGTGTCGCGCGGGTCGGCGGCGCAGACATTGAGGTCGGCGCGCGGTTGGTTGTGGTCGTAATCGCCTTGCGCCCAGGCCCCCGAGACGAGCCGGTCGCGCACCTCGAATTCGTGAAGGTGTTCCTCGTCCGCCCGGTCCGAGGATGGATACCAGCTAATGGCATGGTAGGCAGGGCTGGGGATATTCCGGAAAGCGCCATTGCCATCGGTCAACACCATGCGGTGGTGGCCGTCCGAATGCTCCCAGTGGAAATTCACGCCCCATTCCGCGAGCAGGCGGCGCACGAACTGGTAGTCCGTCTCGCCGGCCTGCATCTGAAATCGGCGCTTGGGATACTGGCTATCCAGCAGGCGGCGCTCGACCGGGAAAGTGTATTTGCTGAGCACCGCCTCCACGATTTCCAGCACAGTCATGTTCTGATAAGGCCGGATGGTGCTGGTGAGCGTGGCCAGCCACAGCCACGGGCGCAGGGTCAGGCGGTACAGGATGCGTTCGTGTTCGTAGTAGGGGCCGCGTACGTCCGTGACGAGGCCGGTAATCTCTCTCTTGCCGCTGCCGAAGCCGCCATCCGGACCGGTGCCGGAGCCGTCCAGCTCGATGCTGACGGTCAACTCCTTGCCTTGCATGGCCTCCATATCAAAGTCACCCGCCGGCCCGTATAGCACGTTGCGTTCGTCGGGCGTCTTCAGTTCCAGTTCGTATTCGAACAGGGAATTGATACTCTCGGTGCCGGACAGTTTGGAGAACAGCAGCAATGGCTGCCCCAACAGTTCCGGCAGACCGTCGCCGGAAACGGTGACGGTACGGAAGGAAAACCGCAATCGGCTACCCATGCAATCACGCTCCGTGGAAAGTGGACTGTCGCCGCCGTCAGCAGCCAGTGGCTCGGTCGTCCATCGACCAGCCAATGAGAGTGCAGCAACGCGGCCTCGATAATAGGAGCAGCGAAGTGGGGAATAAATCAGACGATTCCTAATTACGCAGCCCAAAACGCCTGAAAACAGAATTAAGCAAGACTGAAATCGCGTTAGGATCCCTATTCCGCAAAGACGTGCGGACACATGGACTGCGCTGACGCTTCAGAACTTTCCAATTGTGAAGAATTGAAAAGGCGGTAAGGCACGAAGCAAAAGGGGCGGCACACATAACTTGAGAATGCGCGCCGCTCTGGAAGATGCGGGCATTGACCTGTCCCGCGTCAGGCTTCTAAATAGCCGGCGTGAACCCGGCCAGGCTTGGGCGGTAACTCTGCATGGAGTTTGAGTTTTGAACACCCGTTGAACAGCTACCCGCTAACCCGCCCCCAGCATTGGAAAATAAAAAAACGCGCCGTCCCTGAGAGAGAACGGCGCGGCGCCTAAATCAGAAGGCGTGATGGTCGCACGCCTTCCTTAACCGCCGGACCCACGTTCCGGCGGGGGTGACCAGGAGAGTCAGGCCACTTTCTTGTCTTCGAAGAACTGCTCGTCTTCGGTCGAACCCTTCAGTGCGGTCGTCGACGACTGGCCGCCTTCGATGGTCTGGGTCACGGCGTCGAAGTAGCCGGTGCCGACTTCGCGCTGGTGCTTGACCGCGGTGAAGCCCTTCTCGGCGGCCTTGAACTCGGCTTCCTGCAGTTCCACGAACGCGCTCATCTGGTTGCGGGCGTAGCCGTAGGCCAGGTTGAACATCGAGTAGTTCAGCGAGTGGAAGCCGGCCAGCGTGATGAACTGGAACTTGTAGCCCATCGCGCCCAGTTCCCTCTGGAACTTGGCAATGGTGGCGTCGTCCAAGTTCTTCTTCCAGTTGAACGACGGCGAGCAGTTGTAGGCCAGCATCTTGCCCGGGAACTTGGCGTGCACGGCTTCGGCAAACTTCTTGGCGAACTCGAGGTCCGGCTTGCCGGTTTCGCACCACACCAGGTCAGCGACTTCAGCGTAGGCCAGGGCGCGCGAGATCGACTGCTCCAGGCCGTTGCGCACGCGGTAGAAACCTTCCACGGTGCGCTCGCCGGTGCAGAACGGCTTGTCGTTGTCGTCCACGTCCGAGGTCAGCAGGTCCGCGGCTTCGGCGTCTGTACGGGCGATCACCAGGGTCGGCACGCCCGAGACGTCGGCGGCCAGGCGCGCGGCGGTCAGCTTGGCGACGGCTTCGCGGGTCGGCACCAGCACCTTGCCGCCCATGTGGCCGCACTTCTTCACCGAAGCCAGTTGGTCTTCGAAGTGAACGCCGGCGGCGCCCGCTTCGATCATCGACTTCATCAGCTCGAAAGCGTTAAGCACGCCGCCGAAGCCGGCTTCGGCATCCGCCACGATCGGGGCGAAGAAGTCGGTGTCGCCCTTGCCTTCGCTCCACTGGATCTGGTCGGCGCGCTGGAAGGTGTTGTTGATGCGCTTGACGACTTGCGGCACCGAGTTGGCCGGGTATAGCGACTGGTCGGGGTACATTTCACCGGCCAGGTTGGCGTCGCCTGCGACTTGCCACCCCGACAGGTAAATAGCCTTCAGGCCGGCCTTCACTTGCTGCATGGCCTGGTTGCCAGTCAGCGCGCCGAGCGAGTTGACGAACGGCTCCGTGTGCAGCAGGTTCCACAGCTTCTCGGAACCGCGGCGGGCCAGGGTGTGCTCGACCTGGACCGAACCACGCAGGCGCACCACGTCTTCGGCGGTGAAATTGCGCTTGATCCCTTTCCAGCGGGGATTGGTATCCCAGTCTTTCTGCAGGGCCTGGATCTGTTCTTGGCGGGTCATGGTCACTCTCCTGATGATGCGGGGATGGCTGAGAATCTGTTGATCACCTGACCTGGGCTACGTCGCGGTGGCTGCGTCGCCTGCTGTTTTTCGCGCCTCATGTCATGAGTCTTATATAAGAGTGTAGAGAACCCTCCCGCGTTGCAACAACATTGATCTGCAGTCCTCGCTTAGTTTTTTTCTTACAATAATTCAATGGCTTATAGATTTTATTTCACGATGCGGGAAATGATCTTCCATCATGAGAAATGGCCTTGTGCTCCGCAAACCATGTATTTTTGCGGTCCAAAACATCTTTCCACATCGTGAAATATGCGCAGGATGCGCTGCCTTCGCTAGCGCAGGCGAGCGGCCAGCAGCGCCGGTGAGGCCGGCTCCCCTTCCATATGCTCGACAAATTCCCGCACCATGATGGCAAAGCCCTGGGCGTCGGCCAGCGGCAGCCAATGGTGCGCGGGCACGGTGCGGCGCCAGAGTTGCGTGGTCCAGCGGTGCACGTCTTCAGTTAGCGCCGGCTTCACATACCGGTCATGCAACGGCACGATCACCTGCACCGGCGCATGGGCATGACAGTGGCGCGGGGCACGCAGTACGGGCACGAAGTTGGCACGGTACAAGCGCACACCATGGCAACCGTCGGCTGTTTGTGTGGGGCTGGGCCCCGTGCGCAGGCCCTCGGTCAGGCGCAGGTAGCGCGGCCACGCACGGCCGAGCCACAGCCGCCAGGTCAGTTCAGGCAGCCACGGCAGGTGGAAGGCGCCGATATACCACGATGCTGCGAGCTGCCGCAGGGTCTTGCCCAACGCAGCCAGCGACCGCTGCCCGCGCAGTTCGCGCAAGCCGATTGCCGCGTGGTCCAGGCAGGGACCAGAGCATGAGGTGAATGAGGCGATGCGCCCTTGCAGCCGAGCATCGGTCACGAACTCCCAGCTCTGGATCGAACCCCAGTCATGGCCGACAAGGTGCACCGGGCGCTGCGGCGAGACCGCGTCGATGACTGCGATGAAGTCATCGGCAAGCTTCTGCAGCCGGTAAGCGTCAGTCGCGCGCGGCGCGGTTGAGCGCCCTGCCCCGCGCACGTCATAGGCCACCACGTGGAAGCGCCCCGCCAACTGCGCCGCCACGTCGTGCCAGACCTCGCTGCTGTCGGGATAGCCGTGCACCAGGACGATGGTGGGCCGCCCTGGCCCGGGCTCGCCCCAACTGGTGGCGCACAGCCGCACGTCGCCGGCGTGGATAAAGCACTGCCGGGGGAAGACCTGCGGCGGCAGGGATTGCGGAGCGTTCATGGCCGTCGATTCCATTGTTCGATGTCATCGCCGGCCATGCTACGCAAAAGCAAACGGCGCCGCGAATGGGCGCCGTCCGTTTGAAACGAGCCGGGGCTCAGGCCGCGGCGGTATCGCGTGCGCGGCGATAGGCCACCCAGTCGCCGCTGTCGATGCGCGGCAGCGTGGCCACCGCGGACTCGGCCACCGGATACAGCAGGCAGGCGACTGGCTGGCCGTTGTGCAACACGGCCCGTTCCTCGCGCACGAACAGCGTGGCCTGGCCGGGATAAACCTCTTCGATCTCGTCGAGCACCGGCAACAGCGCGTCGGCGATCTCGTAGAGATCGCCCACGACCGGCCCGCCACTGGCGTCCAGCACCAGGCCGGGATAGGTGCCGAAGTCATAGAGCCTGCCGGCCACCGTACCCGTGCCCAGCAGCGTGGGCGCGGCAATGCCGTGGCGCTGCGCGGCGGCGTTCAGGTCGTTGACCTCGCCGGCGCGCAGCGTGCCGTAGACAAAGACGCGCGGCATGCTCAGTTCCCCAGCCTTTCGTCCGAGACCAGCACGCCGTCGGCGTCGACGTAGATCCAGTTGCCCGGGCGCACCACTGCGCCGGGCATCTGCACCGCGACGTCGCTTTCGCCAACGTTGCGCTTCTGGCTTTTCTGCGGATGCACGGCCAGCGCGCGGATGCCGATGTCGCACACGTCCAGCTCGGCGGTATCGCGGATGCAGCCGTTGACGACGATGCCGACCCAGCCGTTCTTCTCGGCCAGCAGGCCAAGGTTGCCGCCCACCAGCGCGCAGCGCAGCGAGCCGCCACCGTCGATCACCAGCACGCGGCCCTGCCCCGGCGCTTCCAGCGCGGTCCGCACCAGCGAGTTGTCTTCGAACACCTTGAGCGTAGCCGCGGGGCCGGCAAAGGCGCCCTGCTTGCCGAAGGCGCGGAACACCGGCGCCATCACGCGCAGGGTGCCGTCGGCAAGGCGGTCTTCATGCGCGTCGCACAGGTCGGTGGTGACAGGCTTCATCGATGGTCTCCTGATAGGCAAGAAAGTATCCGGTCGGGCCGCTCGGCCTCACTGTTGCTGGCTGGCCAGCGCCTGCGCGCGGATGGCGCTCAGCGTGGTGCGCGGCGTGATCACGTCCGGGTCCACCTGGATCTCGATCAGCGTGGATACCGGTGCGGCCAATGCCTCGCGCAGTGCCGGGGCAAAGGCTTCGGTCGTGGTCACGGTGGCGCCGCGCGCACCATAGGCGCGCGCCAGCGCGGCAAAGTCGGGGTTGTGCAGCTCGGTGCCCGAGACATGGGTCGGGTATTCGCGTTCCTGGTGCATCCGGATGGTGCCGTACATGCCGTTATTGACGACGATGAAGATCACCGGCGCCTGGTATTGCATCGACGTAGCCAGTTCCTGGCCATTCATCAGGAAGCAGCCATCGCCGGCCAACGCCACCACGGTGCGTTGCGGGAACGCGATCTTGGCGCCGACCGCCGCCGGCACGCCATAGCCCATCGCGCCGCTGGTCGGGGCCAGCTGGCCGCGGCCGCCGCTGGTGAACGGGCGATAGTGGAAATAGCGGTGCAGCCAGCCGGCGTAGTTGCCGGCGCCATTGGTCACGACCGCGTCGGCCGGCAGCAGCTGGTCCAGCGTGCGGATGACTTCGGCCATGTCGACCCCCTGTCCCGTAAATGGGGGCGGCTGCAGGTAGCGTTCGTAGTCGGCGTGCGCGGCTTCTGTCCACGCCTGCCAGCGCGGCTCGGCCGTGGGCTGCAGGCCGGCCAGGCGCGCGGCAATGGCCGGCATCGACGCCTGGACCATCAGGTCGGCCTGGTAGACGCTGCCCAGCTCCTCGGCGCCGGCGTGCACGTGGATCAGCTTTTGCGCGGGCCGCGGCGCGGCGATCAGCGCGTAGCCGCCGGTGGTCATCTCGCCCAGGCGCGGGCCGATGGCCAGCACCAGGTCGGCATTGCGGACGCGCTCGGCCAGCGCTGGGTTGATGCCAATGCCGACATCGCCGGCGTAGTTGGGATGGCAGTTGTCGAACAGGTCCTGGCCGCGGAAGGCGCAGCCCACCGGCAGCGCGAAGCGCTCGGCAAAGGCCTGCAGGTCGGCGCAGGCCTGCGGCGTCCAGCCGCTGCCGCCGGCCAGCACGAAGGGACGCTCGGCGGCGTCGAGCATCTCGGCCAGCCGCGCGAGGTCGGCCTCGCCGGGCCAGCTCATGACGCGCTGGTAGGCCTGCAGCTGCGGCACTACCGCAGTCTGCGCCAGCATGTCTTCGGGCAGCGCCAGCACCACCGGGCCCGGACGGCCCGAGGTGGCGGTCTGGTAGGCGCGCGCAATGTATTCGGGGATGCGTTCGACCCGGTCGATCTGCGCCACCCACTTGGCCATCTGGCCGAACATGCGGCGGTAGTCGATTTCCTGGAAGGCCTCGCGGTCCATGAAGTCGGTGCCGACCTGGCCGATGAACAGAATCATCGGCGTCGAGTCCTGGAAGGCGGTGTGCACGCCGATACTGGCATTGGTGGCGCCCGGCCCGCGCGTGCAGAAGGCCAGCCCGGGGCGGCCGGTCAGCTTGCCGTAGGCCTCGGCCATCACCGCGGCCCCGCCCTCCTGGCGGCAGATGATGAAGCGCAACTGATCGCGGCGGCGGTGGAAGCCGTCGAGCACGGCCAGGTAGCTTTCGCCCGGCACGCCGAAGGCCAGCTCGGCGCCGTGCGCCAGCAGCGCATCGACCAGGATATGGCCGCCCGGCAGCGGCGTGCCGTGTTCGGGATCGTCAGGCTGGGTGGTGTTGGCCGGCGTCATTGACATGAAAGCATCCTCAGGCAATCGAATTCGGAAGGCGGTGCTTGGGTGGCCCGGCCCGGGCTAGGCGGCCTCCGCCTGGCCCGCCGCCGCGCCGCGGCGCGAGCGGTTGCCGTTGCCCACTGTCACCGCGGTGAAGATCGACAGCAGCTGGAAACCGCCGATCATGAAGAACACCCAGGCCGGCAGCTTTGCATCCATCAGCGCACCGAAGAACAGCGGGCCGCACGCCAGGCCGATATCCAGGCCCGAGTAGACCACGCCATAGACGCGCCCGGTGGCACCGGCGGGGGCGGCGGCGCGCACCAGCAGGTCACGCGACGGCCCGGCGGTACCGGCGCCAAAGCCGATCACGCCCATCAGCACCGGCACCAGCAGCGCCGGCACCAGGTTCAACCCGACCAGCACCGCCATCAGCCCCGATACCGTGAAGCTCACCGCGATCAGCCGGTCATGGTTGCTGGTGCGGCCGGCGGCAAAGCCACCGACTATCATGCCGCCGGCGCTGCACAGCATGTAGATGGTGTAGGACGCGGTCGCCAGCGTGAACGGCATGCCGTACAGGTAGGTCAGCGCGGTCGGGGCAAAGCTCTGGATGCCGGCCGCGGAGAACGTGGTCAGCAGGAAGAAGGCCCAGCACACCCACACCTGCGGCAGGCGCAGAAAGCCCAGCACGCTGCCGCCGGATGTGGCCACCCCGGCCGCAGCCTTGGCCGCGGGCCGGCCCACGGCGCCCTGCACTTCGCGCGGGTCCAGCACATGGCGCAGCACTACCAGCACGGCCAGCACGATAAAGGCGACTGCCGAGGCCGCCGCCAGCGCCACGCGCCAGCTGGCGAGGTTGGCGATCGCCACCAGGAACAGCGGCGCCGCCGCCCAGCCCAGGTTGCCGGAAATGCCGTGAACCGAAAACGCGTGTCCCAGCCGGGGCTGCGACACATGCTTGTTCAGCAGCGTGAAGTCGGCCGGGTGGAATACGCCATTGCCCAGCCCCGCCACGGCCGCGCCGAACAGCAGCGCGGCGTAGCCGGAACTGGTCGACAGCAGCAAGGCCGCGGCGCCCAGGAAGGCCAGCCCGGCAAACAGCACCGGCCGCGCGCCGAAGCGGTCGACCACAAAGCCGGACGCGGTCTGCACCACCGCCGAGACCGCGAAGAACACCGTCATCAGCAGGCCCAGCTCGGCATAGCTCAGGCCGAATTCCGCCTTGATCCATGGGAACAGCGGAGCCAGCAGCAGGTGGTAGAAGTGGGAGACCCCGTGAGCCAGGCCAACCAGCCCGATCACCTGGGCGTCATGACGAAGAGGGTTGCGCGTGGGATCGAGTGCGGCGGTGGACATGGCGCTGGTGGCAGGGGCTATGCGGCAGGACGGAAGGCGGCAGCCCAAAAAAATACGGGCCGAAGCCCGCATCATAGAGGAAAACCCCTGTCCTCTGCAGCCAGGTGGCGGCCACGCCTCCCGCCAACCGCGCTTACATCTGCTTGAACAGGTGCGCGTACTGTCGCGCCACCGGCAGCAGTTCAGGACGGTCGCGCAGCCGCAGCGACAGCCGTCCCAGCGACTGGTTGACCGCGCTGGCCACGCAGGTGATGTTGACCACGGTGCCGCGGTGCACCTGCCAGAAGCGCTCCGGGTCCAGCTGCTGGGTCAGCTCGCGCAGGCTGGTGCGGATCAGCGCTTCGCCGGCGCCGGAGACCACGTTGACGTACTTGTCGGTGGCCTCCAGGTAGATGACTTCGTCCACGGGGATGATGCGCACCTCCTGCCCCACCAGTGCCTTGATAAAGCGCAGGTACTGCCGCTGCGGCGCACCGCCCGGGCCTGGCGTGGCGTGCTCCAGCGATTCCAGCCGCGCCAGCAGCTGGCCAAGCCGGTCCGTCTCCGCGATCGAGGCTTCGGCCTCGGTGTCTTCATCGTCGGCGGGGCCGGCCAGGCGGTCCTTCAGACGCTGCACCGTGGCCTCAAGCCGTTCGCGCTGGACCGGCTTGAGCACATAGTCCACCGCGGCGCGCTCGAACGCCTCCAGCGCGAACTGGTCGTATGCGGTCACGAAGACCACCAGTGGCGGGGTGTCGAATTCGATCAGTTCGCGCGCCACGTCCATGCCGCTCATGCCCGGCATGCGGATATCCAGGAAGGCCACGCGCGGCTGGTGCTCGCGCGCCGCCGCCAGCGCGGCCACGCCGTCGTGGACCACGGAAACGATACGGGCCTCGGGCCACAGCGACATCAGTTCGGATTCCAGCACGCGCGCCAGCAGCGCTTCGTCGTCGGCGATCAGAAGGGTCGGGGTCATGGGGGCGTTGGGGTGGTGGATGGGTCCTGGCGTTGTCAGCGGCACCGCCACGGGCGGTGCCAGCCGTTCGTCTTGTCAGGCTTGCTGGCAGGCGGGGCGCCTCAGAGCCGTTGCATGGCTGGGGCCGATACTGGCATGCCCTCCGGCACGCTGGTGACTGTCTGGGTCAGGGTGGGCGCTTCGGCCGGGCGCTCCAGCGGCAGCGTCAGCCGCACCACCACGCCGCGCGGGGTGTTCTCCTCCATCTGCATGGAGGCCGCCGCGCCAAAGATGCGCGCCAGCCGCTCGCGCACATGGGTGATGCCCAGGCCCGAGCCCTTGCCCGAGGCATGACCGAAGCCCACGCCGGTATCGGCGATGATGACCTGCACCGCATTGTCGCCGGCCGCACGCGCCGACAGCCGGATATGGCCGCCGATCATGCAGGGCTCGATGCCGTGCGTGACCGCGTTTTCCACCAGCGGCTGGATCAGCATGGGCGGGATCTCCACCTTCGCCAGTTCGCGCGGCAGGTCGATGTCGAACGAGAGCCGCTGGCCGAAGCGCATGCCCTGGATGTCCAGGTAGCTGCGCAGCAGCTCGAACTCCTGCCGCAGCGTGCATTGCTCGGCGCGGGTATGCGCCAGCGACATGCGCAGGAAGCCGATCAGGCGCTGCAGCAGCTGGCGCGCGGCGGGCGGGTCGGTGGCGATCAGCCCGTCGAGGTTGGCCAGCGAGTTGAACAGGAAATGCGGCTCGATCTGCGCCTGCAGCGCCATCAGCTGTGCGCGCACCAGCTGCTTTTCGGCTTCCTCGCGCTGCAGGGCGTCCAGCGCGGCCTGGCGCTCCAGGGATGCGAGCTTCTCGCGCGACCAGTAGAAATAGATCATCGAGGCCGCGGCCAGCATGCCCACCACCAGGCACATGCGCAGCATGCCGCCGGCTTCGTCCGCCGACTTGGGCGGCAGGTCCAGCGCCACGCGCGTGGCCCAGCTGCCGAACACCACGCCCGCGGGCACCGCGGCGGCGGCCAGCAGCAGGAAGGGCCAGCGGCGCGGCCGGTCGTTCCACCAGATCACCACGCGCGGAATGTCGATCAGCACCCAGATCGACAAGCCGATCAGCTGGCTGTAGACAAAGTTGTGCCACAGGCTGCCGCCGGTCTGGAAGCCGTAGTTCAGGCTGATGGCGATCACCGAGTTCATGCACAGCACGAACAGCAGGTCGCGGCCGAGGATATTGAGCCGGGAGGGGATGGCGGTGGCGACGTTGGAGAAGCAGCGGTCCATGGCGTTCATGTTAGCGCGGACTGAGCCTGGCGCAACGGGAATGTGATGAGGCGGGCAGCGCGGGCCACCTCAGCCACCCTGCCCGGCACGCCGGCCGGCCAGCGCGCGCCACCATTGGCCGGACAGCACATAGCGCGGGAAGGTGATCCACTGCTCGGCCAGGATGCGGCCGGCGATGTCCGCCGGCCCGGCAAAGGGTTCCGGCGCGTGGGCTTCCAGCCGGTGCCCCCGGCCCTGCAGGGCCATCGACATGCCCATGCACACCAGCCCCAGCGCCACCGCCGGCAGGCTCAGGCGCAACAGGCCGTAGAGGCCCAGCACGGTGCCGGCCATGAACATCGGCACGGCCACGATATGCAGCAGCAGGTTGCGGGGATGCTGGTGGTTGCGGGCATAGCCGCGCCACTGCCAGCGCAGCAGCGGTTCGTCGTCGCGCATGATCGTCTCTGTCTCCCTTGTCCGGCCCTTGCAGACCGGCGGCCGCGCGCAAACTTTGTTGCACTGCGGTACACGTACGGCGCTCGCCGGATGGCAAGCCGCGGGCACGTGCAAGGAATGTACCCCTCACCCGGGCACGAAGAAAGTCTCTTGCGACGAACGGCGGGCACGGGGCGCGAACGGCACCGTGCCGGGGCGGACGGCGGCTGTCAGGCAGCGCCCGGGTGCCCCCTGCGCCGCCTGGCGATGGCCACAGCCAGGCCGGAATCAGGCCGCCAGGGCCTGGCGCTCCTGCTCGGACAGCGCGCTGCTGACGGTGTCGGGCGACAGGTGCGGCGCGAACATGTTGATAAAGGCGTGCGCATAGCCGCGCAGGTAGGCGCCCCGCCGCACCGCCACGCTGGTGGTGTTGGGCGCGAACAGGTGGTCGGCCGAGATCCGCACCAGGCCGGAATCCTTGCGCTCGTCATAGGCCATCGAGGCAATGATGCCCACGCCCAGGTCCAGTTCGGCGTAGGTCTTGATCACGTCGGCATCCAGCGCGGTCAGCACGATCTCCGGCTGCAGGCCGGCCTCGGCAAAGGCGCTGTCGATCTTGCGGCGGCCGGTGAAGCCGGCGTCATAGGTGATGAGCTGGAAGCCGGCCACGTCTTCGAGCGTGGGCTCGGGCAGGCGCGTGAGCGGATGGCCGGGCGAGACCACCAGCACGTGCTGCCAACTGTAGGCCTCGAACGAGGTCAGCCCGGCCTCGGTGGCCAGGGCCTCGGTGGCGATGCCGATATCGGCCTGCCCCGTCAGCAGCAGCTCAACGATATGCGTGGGCGACGCCTCCTGCAGTGCCAGCGTCACATGCGGGTATTCGCGGCGGAAGGCCTGCACCACGCGCGGCAGTGCATAGCGTGCCTGGGTGTGGGTGGTGGCAACGGTCAGGCGGCCGGTATGGCGGCCGGCGTATTCGTCGCCGGCCTGGCGCAGGTTCTCGGCCTCCAGCAGCAGGCGTTCGACGATGCGCACGATCTCGCGCCCGGGCTCGGTCAGGCCGGTCAGGCGTTTGCCGTAGCGCTCGAAGATCTCCACGCCCAGTTCTTCTTCCAGCTCGCGGATCTGGCGCGACACGCCGGGCTGCGAGGTGTAGAGCGCGTTGGCGACTTCGGTCAGGTTGAACTGGCGGCGCACCGCCTCGCGGATCGATCGGAGTTGCTGGAAGTTCATGACGTCGCCTTTTCTTGTTGGGTGGACGTGGTACGCGGTTGCGTGAACACGCGCAGCTGGCGCGGGCGCACCGCGAGCAGTTCGCCTTCGCGGAAGCCCGCATGGCGGAAGCGCTCCAGCGGCAGCGCGACTTCAATCACGTCCTGGTTGTCTTCACGTTCAAGTTCAAGCTGCGCCACCGGGCCCAGCGTCAGCGCGCGGCGCAGCGTCACGGCAATGCCGTCGGCGCCGGGCGAATAGCGTTCCAGGTCGAGGTCATGGGGGCGCACATAGGCCACCGCGTCGCCGGCGGTCTCATGGCCGCTGCCGACCACCGGCAGCACCGCTTCACCGGTATGCAGCAGGCCGCCGCTCTCGCCCACTTCCAGCCGGCCGTGGAAGAGGTTCACGTTGCCGAGGAAGCCGAACACGAAGGGCGTGGCCGGATGGTTGTAGACGGCCTCGGGCGAGCCGTACTGCTCCACGTGGCCGCGGTTCATCAGCACCACCTGGTCGGCCACTTCCAGCGCCTCTTCCTGGTCATGGGTGACGAACACGCTGGTCACGTGCAGTTCATCGTGCAGGCGGCGCAGCCAGCGGCGCAGTTCTTTGCGCACCTTGGCGTCGAGCGCGCCGAACGGTTCGTCCAGCAGCAGCACGCGCGGCTCCACCGCCAGGGCGCGCGCCAGCGCGATACGCTGGCGCTGACCGCCGGAGAGCTGCGACGGGTAGCGGTCGGCCAGCCAGTCGAGTTGCACCAGTTCCAGCAGCGAACGCACCTTGTCGCGGATCTGCGCTTCGCTCGGGCGCTCGGCGCGCGGCTTGACGCGCAGGCCGAAGGCCACGTTCTCGAACACGCTCATATGCTTGAACAGCGCGTAGTGCTGGAACACAAAGCCCACCTGGCGCTGGCGCACATGCTGGTCCGAGGCATCGCGCCCGGCCAGCACGATCTGGCCCGCATCGGCGCGCTCCAGGCCGGCGATGATGCGCAACAGCGTGGTCTTGCCGCAGCCGGACGGCCCCAGCAGCGCGGTCAGCTCGCCTTCGTCGAAATCGAGCGAGACGTTGTCCAGCGCGACAAAGTCGCCAAAGCGCTTCTCTACGTTCTTGACCTGGATGCTCATGATGCTTGTCCTTGCAAACTTGCCAGCGGCCGCTCTGGTGCAGCCTCTTCGGTTTCCTTGCGGGCGCGCAATTCCACCAGCGTCTTGATGCCGAGCGTGACCAGCGCCAGCAGCGTCAGCAGCGAAGCCACCGCAAAGGCCGCCGCGAAGTTGTACTCGTTGTAGAGGATCTCAACATGCAGCGGCATGGTGTTGGTCAGCCCGCGGATATGGCCCGATACCACCGAGACCGCACCGAACTCGCCCATCGCCCGCGCATTGCACAGGATCACGCCATACAGCAGGCCCCAGCGGATATTGGGCAGCGTGATATGGCGGAAGGTCTGCCAGCCCGAGGCGCCCAGCACGATCGCGGCCTCTTCCTCTTCACTGCCCTGCGCCTGCATCAGCGGGATCAGCTCGCGCGCAACAAAGGGGAAGGTCACGAAGATGGTGGCCAGCACGATGCCCGGCACCGCGAACATGATCTTGATGTCGTGCGCTTCCAGCCACGGTCCCAGCCAGCCCTGCGCACCGAACAGCAGCACGTAGACCAGGCCGGAAATCACCGGCGACACCGAGAACGGCAGGTCGATCAGCGTGATCAGCAGGTTCTTGCCGCGGAAGTCGAACTTGGCGATGGCCCAGGCCGCCGCCACGCCGAACACCACGTTCAGCGGCACCGCGATCGCCGCCACCGTCAGCGTGAGCTGGATCGCGGCGAGTGCGTCGGGTTCGATCAACGCTTCCCAGTAGGTCTGCACGCCCTTGCGCAAGGCTTCATAGAACACCGAAGCCAGCGGCACGAACAGGAACAGCGTGAGGAACAGCACCGCCACCGTGATCAGCGTGTAGCGTACCCACGGCGCTTCGCCGGTAGCGTCAAACCTGTGATGGGCCTGGGCGTTGGCTTGCCCGCCCAGGCGTCCCGCAACTGCGCCGGCCATGTCAGAACTCCTTGCCCGTGGCGGGCGCTTCAGGTGCCAGCGCGGCGCGCACACCGGATTGATGGCGGCGCGTCCAGGCCTGCAGCAGGTTGATCAGCAGCAGCAGCCCGAAGGAAATCACCAGCATCACCACCGCCACCGCGGTGGCGCCGGCGTAGTCGTATTGCTCCAGCTTGGAATAGATCATCAGCGGCGCGATCTCGGACACCATCGGCATGTTGCCGGAGATAAAGACCACCGAGCCGTACTCGCCGGTGGCGCGCGCGAACGATAGCGCAAACCCCGTCAGCAGCGCCGGCAGGATGGCGGGCAGGATCACGCGCTGGAAAGTCTGCAGGCGGTTGGCGCCGAGGCTGGAAGCGGCCTCCTCCAGCTCCTGCTCAACATCCTCCAGCACCGGCTGCACCGTGCGCACCACGAACGGCAGGCCGATAAAGGTCAGCGCCACCACCACGCCCAGCGGCGTAAACGCGACCTTGATGCCAAGCGGCTCGAGATAGCGGCCGATCCAGCCATTACCGGCAAACAGCGCCGTCAGCGCGATACCGGCCACCGCAGTGGGCAGCGCGAACGGCAGGTCCACCAGCGCGTCGATCAGGCGCTTGCCCGGGAAGCGGTAGCGCACCAGCACCCAGGCAACCACCAGCCCGAACACCGTATTGACGATGGCCGCCACCAGCGACGCGCCAAAGCTCAGCTGCAGCGACGCCACCACGCGCGGCGCCGTGACCGAGGTCCAGAACGCGTCCCACGTCATCGTGAAGGTCTTCAGGAACGTGGCCGACAGCGGGATCAGGACGATCAGCGTCAGGTAGAACAACGTGAAGCCCAGCGACAGGCCGAAGCCGGGCAGCACCGTAAAACGCTGCCTGGACGGCCTGCGCGGCGCGCGCGCGGCGCCGGAATCAGGGGCGCGAGGGGCGGCTGGCGGCGTGTCCGCGAGGGAAATGGATGGAGGCATGTCGTCTCGTCTGTGAGCGGTGCGCCGCCGGACCATGATGGCTGGCCCCGGCGGGCCGTTCTTTATGACGCCAGCGCATATTGCGCCGGCCTACGAGACAGATTCTGCAGAGTCATCCTTATAAACAGAACGAATCTTTATGAATTTTCTTAGACGGTTTAGATATAAGGGATAGTAGACACTACCTCGATGCCCGACTCCCAGGCGCCGGATGATTCACTTATGGAGCCGGTATCGCCTGCCTGCGCGATACGCTGGATCAGGGTATCGAGCAGCGCGAGGCCTTCAGGCCACTCGCCCAGTGCGGAATCGGCATTGATGTGGCCCAGGCTGCCCGCATCGACCAGTTCACTGCCCCACAGCGTGCCCCAGCTGAAAGCGGTGCGCTGCGGCATCCAGGGGTCGTTGCGGCTGGCGACCAGGATGGTCGGGAACGGCAGCCGGTAGGTCGGCAGCAGCGCCGCCACGCCAAATTTGTCCGGATCTGCCGGCGCCACCAGCAATGCGCCGGCAATGCCGACCGGATCCAGCGCCGCCTGGCGCAACGACGCCAGGCAGCCGAAGCTGTGCGCCACCAGCACCGCGCCGCGCGCGGCCACGCGCTGGGCGCGCATCACGCCTTCGGAGACGCGCTCGGCCCACAGCGGCAGGCTGGGGCGCGACCAGTCGTGCTGCTCCACCCGCTGCCAGTCGGGGAAGCGCTGCTCCCAGCGGCTCTGCCAGTGTCCCGGGCCGCTGCCGTGCAGCCCCGGTACAGTCAGCACCTGCAGGTGCCGCGGAATGTCCAGGCGCGTGCCATGGCCGCCGGATAGCCGGTTCGCTTGGGTCATACCACCTCCTTGTCCAATGCATGCGCGGCGCTCGCCAGGCCTGTGCGCAGCCCTGCCGCACTGACCGGCGCGCCGGCGAAGGCGCCCTGCCCCAGGCCGATGCCCGCGGCCTGCAGGCGCTCGACGCTTTCGGCGTTCTGCAGGCGCCGCCCGATCAGCGTTACGCCGGCGTTGGCCGCGCTGGCACGCAGGCCCGACAGCTGGCGGTCGGTCCAGGTGCGGCGCATGTCCAGCTTGAGCCAGTCCGGCAACGCGTGCGCCATCAGCGCACCGGCTTCCGCCGGATCCGACGCCTGCAGGCTTACCGCGAAGCCGTTGCGCCGATAGTTGCCAACGACATGCAATAGCAATGCCAGGTCGTCATTGGCGCTGGCCGGCACCTGGATCACAAAGCGCTCCAGCGGCAGCCCCAGCGACTGCAATGCGCGCCGGAAGGCAGCGCCGTGGTCGTCGGTGACGGCGGCCAGCAGCCGGTTATGCACGTTCAGCACCAGCTTGTGCTCGCCCTCGGCGGCAAAGTAGTTGATGGCATGCAGCAGGCGCGAAAGCCGGTCCAGCGACACCAGGCTGTTGTCGTCGGCCGCCATCGCAAACAGCTTCCATGCCGCCAGGCCCACGCCGTCCTCTGCGTAGGTGTGGATCGAACCTTCATGCGCCACCACCTGCCGGTCTGCCAGCGTCACCAGCGGCTCGAACGCGCTGGTCAGCGAGCAGTTGAAGAACTGGCCCTGCACCTGCCCGCGCGCGTCGCGCCACAATTGCCGGTCAGCCAGAGGCTGGCGCGGCAGCGATTCCAGATAACGTTGGAGCGCAGGCACTGCGCCCGCGGGTTCATGCACGCCTGGCATGGCATTCCTTGGGTTGACCGGGCCCCTCGGCCCCTTGGTCGGATTAGTGATGACGGGCGCGCCATGCGCCCTCTGTGCGGTCGCACCGCATCGGCCTGCCTGCTCATGATAGGAGGTCAGCGCGCGCGAGCGAATGAAGATTACGGCCTGTCGATATGCGCGGCGCACATTGCCGCGGGTGGCACGGTCACGCTGCCCAGCTCACGTTCAGCGGCGCGGTCGTGGCGGCCGGGTCGGCATGCGCACCTGCATGCGACGGTACCTGCGCCTGCGGCGCTTGCCGCATCACCCGCTTCAGCACCGCGGCCTCCAGCTGCGCAAAGCCCGCCGCGCCGCGTTCGCGCGGGCGCGCCAGCGCCACGCGCTCATCCATGGCAATGCGGCCGTCCTCGATCAGCACGATGCGGTCGGCCAGCGCCACTGCCTCCGACACATCGTGCGTAACCAGCAGCGCCGTGAAGCCAAGGCGGCGCCACAGCGATTCGATCAGCCCCTGCATCTCGATGCGCGTGAGCGCGTCCAGCGCGCCCAGCGGTTCATCCAGCAGCAACAACTGCGGGTGGTGAACCAGCGCGCGCGCCAGGGCCACGCGCTGGCGCTGGCCGCCGGAAAGCCGCGCGGGCCACTCCCTGGCGCGGTCGGCCAGGCCCACCTGCGCCAGCACATCGGCGGCTTCACCGCGGCGTGTGCGCGGCAGGCCCAGCGCGACGTTGTCCAGCACGCGCTTCCACGGCAGCAGCCTTGCGTCCTGGAACATCACGCGCACGTCGGCGTGCCGCGCGCGGCCTTTCGCCGCGGATTCACCGTCGACGGTGATACTGCCGCCATCGGCTGCTTCCAGTCCCGCCACCAGCCGCAGCAGCGTGCTCTTGCCGCAGCCGCTGCGCCCGACAATCGCCAGGAACTCGCCCGGCGCCACGTCCAGCGCCACGTTGTGCAGCACTTCGCGGCCGTCATAGCGCTTGACCACCTGGCGCACGTGCAGCGCCACGCCACCTGCCTTGCGCGGCGCCTCTGCCGCCGGCTGTGCCGCCTCGCGGCGCGCGAGGCCCGCTTCCAGTTCCACCAGCGCAGCCTGCTCTACCGGATACATCTGCATCTCGATCTCCTTGCTTGATTGGGACGACGGGCCGGTCAGGCCGCGGCGTAGCCCGGATGCCAGCGCAGCCAGTAGCGCTCCAGCCCGCGCGACAGCCAGTCGGCCAGCTTGCCCAGCAGCGCATAGAGCAGGATGCCCACCAGCACCACGTCGGTTTGCAGGAACTCACGCGCGTTCATGGTCATGTAGCCGATGCCCGATTGCGCGGAGATGGTCTCCGCCACGATCAGCACCACCCACATCAACCCGAGCGCGAAACGCACGCCTACCAGGATGCCCGGTAGCGCGCCGGGCAGGATGACCTCGCGGTACAGCTGCCAGCCGGACAGGCCGTAGCTGCGCGCCATCTCCACCAGCCCCGTATCGACCGAGCGGATGCCGTGATACGTGTTCAGGTAGACCGGGAAGAACACGCCCAGCGACACCAGGAACAGCTTGGCGGTCTCGTCGATGCCGAACCACAGGATCACCAGCGGGATCAAGGCCAGCGCCGGGATATTGCGCACCATCTGCAGCGAGCTGTCGAGCAGCGTGGCCGCGGTGCGGAAGGTGCCGGTCAGCAGCCCCAGCAGCAGGCCCAGCCCGCCGCCGATGGCAAACCCCACCAGCGCGCGCCAGGTGCTGACCCCGACGTGCTTCCACAGGTCGCCCGAGCGCGCCAGCTCCCACGCGGCCTGCACCACGGCCAGCGGGGCCGGCAGCACGCGGCTGGAGAGCCAGCCGTTCTGCGAGGCCAGCTGCCAGACAACGATCAGCAGCACCGGCACGATCCACGGAGCCAGCGCGCGCGCCAGCGCCCGAGGTCCCTGGCGCAGCGGCTGCAATAGAGGAGCGTTCATGGTTGCCCTCCCCTCAGCTCTGCGCGGCGCGCGGCACGATGCCAGTCGCCATGACTTCGCCGAACGGGCCCGACAGCACCTTGCCCGGCAGCTTGTCGCGCACCGAGCGCGGCAGCAGCGGGAACACCAGTTCGGCAAAGCGGTAGGCCTCTTCCAGGTGCGGGTAGCCGGACAGCACGAAGGTGTCGATGCCCAGCTCGGCGTATTCACGCATGCGCTCGGCCACGGTGTGCGGATCGCCGACCAGCGCGGTGCCGGCACCGCCGCGCACCAGGCCAACGCCAGCCCACAGGTTGGGGCTGATCTCCAGCGCCTCGCGCGTGCGGCGCGCGCCGCCCGCGTGCAGCGCGGCCATGCGGCGCTGCCCTTCGGAATCCATCTTGGCGAACACGGCTTGCGCACGCGCCACGGTCTCGTCATCGAGCCGGCTGATCAGGTCGTCCGCGGCAGCCCAGGCGGCGGCTTCGGTCTCGCGCACGATCACATGCAGGCGGATACCGAACTTCACCGTGCGGCCATGACGCGCGGCCTGCCGGCGCACGTCGTCGAGCTTCTGCGCCACGTCAGCGGGCGGCTCGCCCCAGGTCAGGTAGGTATCGACCTGCTCGCCGGCCAGCGCATGCGCCGGCGCCGACGAACCGCCGAAGTACACCGGCGGATGCGGTTGCTGCAGCGGCGGATAAAGGACGGTGGCCCCCTTCACGCTCAGGTGCTTG
The DNA here is from genome assembly GCF_016127575.1 of Cupriavidus necator. Lineage (NCBI taxonomy): Bacteria > Pseudomonadati > Pseudomonadota > Betaproteobacteria > Burkholderiales > Burkholderiaceae > Cupriavidus > Cupriavidus necator. The sequence continues at coordinate 3,129,399 of NZ_CP066018.1, read as the reverse complement.
CCCTCGTAGTCCACCTTGTCGCCGTCATGGCTGGCGGCCAGCACCTGGCGCCAGATGCGCAGGAACTCGGCCGAGGCCTCGTAGCGCGCGGTGTGGTCCAGGAACAGGCCATCGCCTTCCAGCTCGGCGGTATCGCCACCGGTGACCAGGTTGATCAGCAGCCGGCCGTTGGAGATGCGGTCGAAGGTTGCCGCCATCCGTGCAGCCAGCGTCGGCGCCATCAGGCCGGGGCGCACCGCGACCAGGAATTTCAGGCGCTGCGTGACGGCGGCCAGGGCCGATGCGGCCACCCATGGGTCTTCGCATGAGCGCCCGGTCGGGATCAGCACGCCTTCGTAGCCCAGCGTATCGGCGGCGACGGCAACCTGCTTCAGGTAATCGAAGCTGACCTCGCGCGCGCCTTCCGAAGTGCCGAGGTAGCGGCTGTCGCCGTGGGTGGGGATGAACCAGAATACTTGCATGTCGTTGTCCTATTGTTCTTGCCGATGGAGGTGGCTATCGCTTCGCCTGCTGCTGCGGCACGTCCCAGCGCGCATCGGCCACCTTGACTGGCCTGGGGATCAGCTTGAGCGAGTGGAAGGCGTCGGCGATGCGCTGCTGCTCGGCCAGCACCCCGGCGCTGACCGGGCGTGCGCCGTACGAGAAGCGCGAAACGGCGAGCTCAAGCACATCGGCCGGCAGCCCGGTTTCGCCGGTCAGCACCGTGGTGGCCTCCTTTGGGTTGCTTTGCGCCCAGGTGCCCAGCGTGGCCAGTTCGTCCAGGATCAGGCTGACGATCTCCGGCTTGGCTTGTGCATAGGGGCGCGAGGCCAGGTAGAACTGGTGGTTGCTGACCACGTTCTTGCCGTCCGCGCCGCGGCCATCGGCGAGCACGCGCGCACCCAGTTGCTTCTCGGCCGCGGCGAGGAACGGGTCCCAGATCACCCAGGCATCGACCGCGCCGCGCTCGAAGGCGGCACGCGCATCCGCCGGCGGCAGGTAGACCGGCTGGATCTCGTTGTAAGGGATGCCGGCCTTCTCCAACTGGCGCACCAGCAGGTAATGCACGTTCGAGCCCTTGTTCAGCGCCACGCGCTTGCCGCGCAGTTCCGCCACCGAACGGATCGCCGAGCCCTTGGGCACGACGATGGCTTCCGCCACCGGCGCCGGCGGCTCATTGCCGACGTAGACCAGCTGCGCCCCCGCGGCCTGCGCAAAGATCGGCGGCGCCTCGCCGACGGTGCCGAAATCGACGGCACCGACGTTCAGCCCCTCAAGCAGTTGCGGGCCGGCGGGGAACTCGGTCCATTTGACGGTGATGCCTTGCGGCACCAGACGCTTTTCCAGCGTGCCGCGCGCCTTCAGCAGCGTCAGCGTGCCGTACTTCTGGTAGCCGATGCGCAGCACCTTGGGGTCGATGTTCTTCGACTGCGCTTCGGCGCGGCCGGGCAGTAGCCCATAGGCCAGGCCGGTGGCAAGCACCAGCGCGGCGGTAATCAGGCGGCGGCGCTGGTTGGCCGTGCGCAACGGGTTCGTCAGTGTCATGCGATGTCCTCCATGGCCCGGGGCAATGCCCTGCTGGCCGGATTGATGTCCAGGATGGCTGCGGCAGCACGCATCCCTGCCGGCCCCGCGTGGCGGGTGGCATGGCGTCGCTGCCGTCGCGCCGGGCAGGCCGGCGCCACTTCAGTCAATCAGTCAGTTCAGGCGGAACATCGCTCGGCCACCGCGATCGCGGCGGCACGCTGGACCAGGGCGCCGGGCACCACGTCGAGCGGCACCTCGATGCGGGAATGCGCCAGCGCATCGCGCACGCGCAGCACGCCCTCGTCCAGGCGCGCGGACAGCGCGGCATCGAAGCGCGCCTGGCGCACGCCGGCGGCGTCAAAGGATTCGATCTGCTGGTCCACGGCAAAGATGCCGGGCAGGATCTGGCGCGAGCCCAGCGCGGACAGCACCGGGCGCAGCGCGTAGTCGATCGCCAGCGCATGGGCCAGGCTGCCGCCGGTGGCAATCGGGAGCACGATCTTGTCGCGCAGGCCGGTCTGCGGCAGCAGGTCCAGGAAGGCCTTGAGCAGGCCGCTGTAGGCGGCCTTGTAGACCGGCGTGGCCAGTACCACCACCTGCGCCTCGGACACGGCATGCGTGGCGGCGGCGATGACGGGGTCGTCCACGCGTGCCGCCAGCAGCGGACCCGCCGGCAGTTCGCGCAGGTCGAGGTGGCGGGTGCGTTCGCCGGCAGCCTCGAGCGTGGCACGCAGGTGCGCCAGCACCAGGCCGGAGCGGGACTGGACCGACGGGCTGCCGGAGAGCGTCAGGATGGACATCGCGCTTCCTTCTTCTGATGGACCGGTCGGCGCCGCGGCCGCCCCACGCGGCCCGGCGCGCCGGTCTCGTGGGTTATTTCTTGCCGGGCTGGTAGATCTGGTCGAACGTGCCGCCATCGGCAAAGTGGGTCTTCTGGGCTTTCTGCCAGCCGCCGAAGGCTTCATCGATGGTGAACAGCTTCACCTTGGGGAAGTTGGCCGCGTACTTGGCCGCCACCTTCTGCGAGATCGGGCGGTAGTAGTTCTTGGCCGCGATCTCCTGGCCCTCGTCGGTGTACAGGAACTGCAGGTAGGCCTCGGCCGCCTTGCGCGTGCCCTTCTTGTCGACCACCTTGTCGACCACCGCCACCGGCGGCTCGGCCAGGATCGACACCGACGGCGCGACAATGTCGAACTTGTCCGGGCCCAGTTCCTTGATCGCCAGAATGGCTTCGTTCTCCCACGCGATCAGCACATCGCCCAGGCCGCGCTCGACAAAGGTGGTGGTGGCACCGCGCGCGCCCGAATCCAGCACCGGCACATGCTTGAGCAGCTCGCCGACAAACTCGCGCGCCTTGACGTCATTGCCGCCCGGCTGGCGCAGCGCATAACCCCACGCCGCCAGGTAGTTCCAGCGTGCGCCGCCCGAGGTCTTGGGATTGGGCGTGATCACCTGCACGCCCGGCTTGACCAGGTCGCCCCAGTCCTTGATGCCCTTGGGATTGCCCTTGCGCACCAGGAACACGATGGTCGAGGTGTACGGCGAGGCGTTGTGCGGCAGGCGCTTCTGCCAGTCCGGCTTGATCAGGCCCTTGTCGGCGATGGCGTCGATGTCATAGCCCAGCGCCAGCGTCACCACGTCGGCATCCAGCCCGTCGATCACCGAGCGCGCCTGCTTGCCCGAGCCGCCGTGCGACTGGCGCACGGTCACGGCGTCGCCGCCCTGGGCCTTCCAGGCCTTGGCAAAGGCGGCATTGACATCGACATACAGCTCGCGTGTCGGATCGTAGGAAACGTTCAGCAGGTTGGCGGCCGCAGCGGTCTGCGCCGCGCTCAGGGCGCCAAGTACGGCCAGGCTGATAGCCAGTTTGCGGATCATCTTGTGTTGCTCCCGTCAGTGTCGTGAATGGGCGCGAGGCGCCTCTTGCCTTGTCCGCCTTGGGTGGCGGACTTGTGTCAGGAGCAAGACTACCGAGGGGGCTATCTGAACGGAACGAATGGTTTCGCCGATCCTTTGCTGTTTTTTGCATAAGATCGGACGGAAATATGGACATGCCGGCGCACGGGGCATGCGGCATCGCTGAGCGGAAGGAGGATGATGGGTCACGCCCCAAAAAGAAAACGCCCGCACCGGCAAGCCGGTGCGGGCGAAGTTTCCGTTCTGGAAACGGGTAGACAAGTCATGAAGAGCGCCCCCGCATCTCCATGACAGGACGAATGTTATCGGCTTGCCTGCGACCTGGGGTTGATCAAGGTCAAGTGCGGGCCAGCCTGCCGCGCCTGCGCCTCAGCCGCCCTGGCGGGCGAGCAGGTCAGCCATTTCGTCGGCATGCTCCTCTTCCACCGCCAGGATGCCCTCCATCATCCGGCGCGAGGTCGGATCGCGTTCTCCCAGGAACTGGATGATCTCGCGATAGCTGTCGATGGCGATGCGCTCGGCCACCAGGTCTTCCTTGATCATTTCCGTCAGCGAAGTACCCGCCACATATTCAGCATGGGAGCGGCTGGTCAGGCCGTCGGGTGCGAAGTCGGGCTCGCCGCCAAGCTGGACGATGCGCTCGGCGATCTGGTCGGCATGGCCTTGTTCTTCATTGGAATGGGCCAGGAATTCATCGGCGACGCTCTTCGAGTTGGGCCCCTTGGCCATGTAGTAGTGTCGGCGATAGCGCAGCACGCAGACGATTTCGGTGGCCAGCGCATCGTTGAGCAGCTTCAGCACGGTATCGCGATCCGCGGCATAGCCCGCGGTCACGGCGCCATCGTCGATGTGCTTGCGGGCGCGCTCGCGCAATGTCTTGACGTCAGAGAGGAAAGGCTTGTCGGTCATTGAAGGGCTCCTTGGGGATGGGGCTGCGTCAGCGCAGCGCCTTGTACGGAAACTCAACCCTTCCGCAACGCGAGAAGTGTGCCACTCGGCGGATGGCGCGGAACGGCGCGGCTGGCGACGACCCGCGGCATCGTGGCGTGAAAAAATTGCACGGGACGGGACCGCCTTACACGCAACGCGCGATGGCAAGACGAAAAAAAGCCCCTGCGATGCAGCGCAGGGGCCTGACCATGATCGACCGCCTGTGTGCTCCGGCAGTCGATCGAGCCACGGTAGCCTTAGTCCAGCTTCCGCCCGAACGTGAACTCCCCGTCGACATAATCCACCGGCACCACATCCTTGGCGGCGAACTTGCCTTCCAGGATCGCCCGGGCCACCGGGTTCTCGATCTGCTGCTGGATCGCCCGCTTGAGCGGACGCGCGCCAAACACCGGGTCGTAGCCTGCGCTGGCGATCTTCTCCAGCGCCGTCTCGCTCACCTCCAGCGTCATGTCCATGCGGGCCAGGCGGGCCTGCAGGCGTTGCAGCTGGATGCGTGCGATCGACTCGATATGCTTCTGGTCGAGCGCGTGGAACACCACCACTTCATCGATCCGGTTCAGGAACTCCGGCCGGAAATGCGTGCGCACTTCCTGCCAGACCGCACCCTTGATCGCTTCCTGCGGCTCGCCGGTCATCGACTGGATGATCTGCGAACCCAGGTTGGACGTCATCACGATCACCGTGTTCTTGAAGTCCACGGTGCGGCCCTGGCCATCGGTCAGGCGGCCGTCGTCCAGCACCTGCAGCAGCACGTTGAAGACGTCCGGGTGGGCCTTCTCGACTTCATCCAGCAGCACCACGCTGTACGGCTTGCGGCGCACGGCCTCGGTCAGGTAGCCGCCTTCCTCGTAGCCCACGTATCCGGGCGGCGCGCCGATCAGGCGGCTGACGCTGTGCTTCTCCATGAATTCGCTCATGTCGATGCGGATCAGGTGCTCTTCCGAATCGAACATGAACTCGGCCAGGGCCTTGCACAACTCGGTCTTGCCGACGCCGGTCGGGCCCAGGAACAGGAACGAGCCATAGGGCCGGTTCTCGTCCGCAAGCCCGGCACGCGAACGGCGGATGGCATCGGACACCAGCCGCACGGCTTCGTCCTGGCCGACCACGCGCCCATGCAGCCGGTCTTCCATCTTGAGCAGCTTCTCGCGCTCGCCCTGCATCATCTTCGATACCGGGATGCCGGTGGCGCGGCTTACCACTTCGGCGATTTCCTCGGCGCCCACCTGGGTGCGCAGCAGCTTGTTGGGCTGCTTCTGCTCGCTGGCCTCGGCATCGGTCGCCGCCTTGAGCTTGCCTTCCAGGCCCGGCAGCTTGCCGTATTGCAGCTCGGCCACCTTGTCCAGCTTGCCTTCGCGCTGCAGCTTGGCGATCTCCAGCTTGACCTTCTCGATCTCTTCCTTGAGCGCGGCCGTGCCCTGCGCGGCGCCCTTCTCGGCTTTCCAGATCTCGTCCAGGTCGGCGTACTCCTTCTCCAGGCGCGCGATTTCCTGCTCGATCAGCTCCAGGCGCTTCATCGACGCCTCATCGGTCTCTTTCTTGACCGCCTCGCGCTCGATCTTCAGCTGGATGGTGCGGCGCTCGAGCTTGTCCATCGACTCCGGCTTGGAATCGATTTCCATCTTGATGCGCGCGGCCGCCTCGTCGATCAGGTCGATCGCCTTGTCGGGAAGGAAGCGGTCGGTGATATAGCGATGCGACAGCTCCGCCGCGGCGACGATGGCCGGGTCGGTGATTTCCACGCCGTGGTGCAGCTCATACTTTTCCTGCAGCCCGCGCAGGATGGCAATGGTGGCTTCAACGCTCGGCTCATCGACCAGCACCTTCTGGAAGCGGCGCTCCAGCGCGGCGTCCTTCTCGATGTACTTGCGGTACTCGTCCAGCGTGGTCGCGCCGATGCAGTGCAGCTCGCCGCGCGCGAGCGCCGGCTTGAGCATGTTGCCCGCGTCGATCGCGCCCTCGGCCTTGCCGGCGCCGACCATGGTGTGGATCTCGTCGATGAAGACGATGGTCTGGCCCTCGTCCTTGGCGACGTCGTTCAGCACCGCTTTCAGGCGCTCCTCGAACTCGCCGCGGTACTTGGCGCCGGCCAGCAGGCCGGCCATGTCCAGCACCAGCACGCGCTTGTTCTTCAGGCTCTCCGGCACTTCGCCGTTGACGATGCGCTGCGCCAGGCCTTCCACGATGGCGGTCTTGCCCACGCCCGGCTCGCCGATCAGCACCGGGTTGTTCTTGGTGCGGCGCTGCAGGATCTGGATGGCGCGGCGGATCTCGTCGTCACGGCCGATCACGGGATCGAGCTTGCCGATGCGGGCGCGCTCGGTCAGGTCGATGGTGTACTTCTTGAGGGCCTCGCGCTGGCCCTCGGCCTCGGCGCTGTTGACCGAATCGCCGCCGCGCACGGCCTGGATGGCCGACTCGAGCGACTTGCGGTTCAGGCCGTTTTCACGCGCGATGCGGCCGGCGTCGCCCTTGTCGTCGGCGACGGCCAGCAGGAACAGCTCGCTGGCGATGAACTGGTCGCCGCGCTTGATGGCTTCCTTCTCGGTGGCGTTGAGCAGGTTGACCAGGTCGCGGCCGATCTGGACCTCGCTGGTGCCCTGCACTTGCGGCAGGCGCTTGATGGCGGCGTCGAGCGCCGTCTGCAGGCCCTGCACGTTGACGCCGGCGCGCGCCAGCAGCGCCTTGGCGGCGCCGTCGTCCTGCGCCAGCAGTGCGCGCAGCAGGTGCTGCGGTTCGATGTATTGGTTGTCGTTGCCCAGTGCCAGGCTTTGCGCATCAGCCAGTGCTTCCTGGAACCGGGTGGTCAGCTTGTCAAGACGCATAAGGATTCCCTCTCTCGGATAAGGTCGTGTCCTGATGCGGGGGCGTCGGCGCCGGTCTTCGCTGCCGGAGCGCCCGTATGCCCTGCCGGACACTGGATGTCTTTCCGAAAGATAAGGCTTTGTCGCGACATTTCAAGGCCGCGCCGGCAAGCAATGACCCCGATCCGCTGCTATGTCGACAACCGCCGCTCCCACGCTCGCAAGTGCCGCAAGCGATACGCAGCTAGGCGGCGCGGCAGGCCCCCTTGTCCGCCAGGTTGCGCACCAGCACCAGTGATTCGCCCTGCACCACCACGCGCCCGTCCGCGCCGGTGACCACGCTGGCCAGGTTGACCAGGTCCTTGCCGGCGCGCAGCCGCATGATGCGCACGCATGCCGTCAGCGGCTCATCCAGCCGCGCGGCTGAAGCGAGGCGCAGCGACTGCTTCATCCACCCCGTGCCCCGTCCGGGCAGCCGCGTGCCGAGCAGGTCCGAGAACATGCCGGCCAGCAGCGGCAGCGGCACCACCGGCCCGCCAAACCCGCGCGCGCGGGCAAAGGCCGGATCGGCGTGGTAGGGGTTGGCGTCGCCGGTCAGGGTGATGTAGTCGTCCAGGTCCGCCTGGGTGAAGGCGCGTGCCGCACCGGCTTCCTGACCGGGGCGCAGGCCGTACAGTGAGGCGTCGCCCGCCTCTGGCGCCGGTGCCGTGTCGCCGGGCAGCCGGGCCAGTCCCTCCGGCCCGGCATCCGGCAGCCAGAGCGATTCGCCCACGGCCGTGACGCGCTGCGCCTCGCCCGGCCCGCCCGCGCTGCCAACGGTGGTGCCGTAGCCCGCCAGTCCCGCCGGAGTGTGCTGCGGCGCCAGCGCGATCTGCACTGTGTCGCCAACGAAGGCCGGCGTCGGGAACATCAGCGTCTGCCCGACCGGCAACGCCGGCCCTGGCAGCTGCCGCCAGGTGTGGGCGCACAGCAGCGAAAACAGGAACATGCCGTGCGCCACGGTGGCACCGAAATGCGTGCCACGGGCAAAGGCCGGATCGCAGTGGATCGGGTTGTCGTCGTGCGACAAGGCGGCGAAGCGGTCAAAGTCGCGCTGCGACAGCACGCGCGGCAGGGCATCGTTCATCAGTCAGGCACCTGTACGGCATTAGCGTTGACGGTAATCGCGTTGCCGGCCGCAGGCGACGCGGCGAACGGCGGCACGTTGGACGGCAGCAGCGCCGGCGCGGGCGTGTTGAGGGTGCCGCCGCGCGGCGTGGTGCGCAGCACCTGCGACGGCGGCAGCGCCTTGCCCGCGGTGAGGTTGTCGTAGACCGCATCCAGGGCCCGGTTCAGGTAGACGTGCAGCGGCACATAGCGGTTGCTGTAGCCCGGCACCAGGCCGATGAAGGCATCGAAGTGCTGGGCGTTCTCGACCTCCACGTATGACAGCTTGCTGGTCACGCCCTCCTGCTGCCGGTTCAGGCCGAGATACGGACGCGAGGTATGGTTGACCGGCAGCAGCCCGTCGCTGCGCCCGTGCACGATCACCGCCGGCTTGCCGCGCAGGTTGCCGTTGCGCAGCGTCAGCGCCTGGCCGGCCTGCAAGGCGCGTGCCGCGGCGTCGGAGCCGGCCAGCAGGCTGCGCAGGCAGTTGGCGCCGTCGTAGTTCAGGTCTTCACGCAGCGTCGACGGTGAAACAGACGCCAGGTTCAGGTACGGGCCATGCTGCGGATCGAGGTCATTGATCAGCTGGACCGGCGGCTGCGGCGGCACGCCGTTGCCGGTGGCGAACATCGACGCCAGCGCCGCGGGTGCGATTGCCGCGGGCTTCAGGTCGGTCAGCGTGCTGGCAAAGCTGTAGCCGCACAGCCGGTCGGTGACGCTGGCCTGCGCATAGGCGTTGGCATAGTTGACCGAGATCGCGGCGGCCACGTCGAACACGGCCAGCGACGGGTGCAGATCGTCCGATTCCGCTTCCCAGCCGGCGTCATGCAGCGCCTGCAGCGCGCTGGCGCTCTGTTCGTCCGTGTTCGCGCCGCTCACCAGCCCCTTTTCCGCCAGCGTCTGGCAGCGGTTGGCAAAGAACGTCGCCGTGGCCGGGTTGGTGTAGAACGGCGCCTGGGTCAGCGCGGTGGCCCGCGCGGCGCAGTGCTGCAGCAGGTTGGCCGTGGTGGTGTAGTCGTACAGCGTGCGGCCCGAAGCTGCCACCGGCGTCGCGCCGCGTTGCACCACGATGCCGGTATTGGGCGGCATGTTCAGGTTGGGCTCGCCCACCGCCACGCCGTCGATCAGCCCGCCGGCATCCTGCTCGGCCGCCGCCACCGCGGCACCGCCGCCGTTGGACACGCTGGACGCGATCACCACGATCCTGTCCTTGTCCAGGGTGCGCTGGCGGGTGCCGTTGGCCGACACGGCGCCGAAGCGGTCATTGATCGCCCAGATCGCAAATTCCACCGCCTGCAGCGTGAACTTGCCCCAGTCCTTCTCCGGGTTGCGCTGTGAATGCGCGTGCTTGAACGCCAGCCGGTGCGGGTTGGCAGCGGTGAAGTCCGCCAGCGAGGTGGCCCCCGCCGGCGCGGCAAACTGCGCGTTCTTGCCGGCCGCCGCGCGCGTGGCGCGGGTGCCGTCGATCAGCGGCACGGTGTCGGTATCCAGGTCATGCGGCGCGGCGCCGGTGCCCTTGTCGGTATAGGCTACCGCGCAGCCGCGCTTCAGGCCCCACTCGCCGGTGGCGATTGCGCCATAGACGCCGCGCGAACCGGACGAGGTAGCGGTGATCATGCATGGCTTCGAGGTGTTGAACGACGCGGGAATCTGCACCAGCATGGTCACGTTCTGCTGGCCCGAGCCATCGTCCGAAAAGGCCAGGTACTCCACGCCGGCCACCTTGCCGTCGGAACCGGTGACATTGCCCTGCGCGTCGACATTGGGGCCGTAGAGCGAGCCGTAGCCGCCGCTGGCGGTGGTGTCGACGATGGCACGATAGTTGGTATGGATCGCATAGCGCCGCAGCTCCGCCGCGGTCGGCGCGGTGGGATTGGCCGGCAGTGGCGCGGTGGCGCTGGCCAGGCCGTCCTTGCCCAGGCCCGCAGTGAGCAGGTCGTCGGTGGTGCCGTTGTAGCTGTTGATCGTGACCGTGCCGATATTCGCCGGCTTGGTATTGGGGTTGCTGCCGTTGCCGTTGTTGTTGTCATCGCCCGAGACGCAGGCGGCTGCCAGCATCGATGCGGCGGCCGCCAGCACCGTGAGCCTGAGGCGGCGTTTCTGTTTCTGCTGCGGCGGGATCTGCGTGGAATGCATGTCAACCTCCTCCTGTCGCACCCGGATGGCCGGGGCTGTCGAATTGTCTTCAGATCGAGGACTGCGGAGACTGCGAACTGCGGAAATCGGAAACACGGCAACCGCTGGCGCGGCCATGCGCCTCAGCCAGAAAACTGTGCGCGCAGCTTGTGTTTTTCCACCTTGCCGGACGGCGTGCGCGGCAGCGCGTCGAGAAAGCGCACATGGCGCGGCACCTTGTAGCCGGCCAGCTGCGCCTTGCAGTGGGCGATCACGGCATCGGTCTCCAGGACGGCGCCCGGGCGCAGCACCACCAACGCCATGCCGACCTCGCCCCAGCGCGCATCCGGCGTGCCGATTACTGCGGCCTCGGCCACGCCCGGCAGCTGGAACAGCACGTTCTCGACTTCGGCCGGATAGACGTTCTCGCCGCCCGAGATAAACATGTCCTTGGCCCGGTCGACGATGTAGTAGTCGCCGTCCTCGTCACGATAGGCGATATCGCCGGAATGCAGCCAGCCGCCGCGGATCGCGGCCGCAGTGGCCTCGGGCAGATTCCAGTAGCCTGGCGTCACGCCGGGGCCCTTGATCAGCAGTTCGCCACGCTCGCCCGGGCCCACGTCCAATCCAGCCGCATCGACGATGCGCGTCAGCATCGACCCCACCGGCTTGCCGATGGTGCCGATCTTGCGGCGCGCGGTGTCTTCGTCGCAGACAAAGACCGTGGGGCCGGTCTCGGTCATGCCGAAGCCGAAGCAGATGGTCACGCCCTTGGCCAGGTAGGCCTCCAGCAACGGCCTGGGCACCGGCGAGCCCCCCGCTGACATATTGCGCACGCCGGCGAAGTCCGCGTGCGCGAAGCGCGGGTGCTGGCTCAGGAACAGGTAGACCGCCGGCACCGCGAAGAACATGGTAATGCCCTCGCCGCCGGCGCGGTCGAGCTTGCCCAGCACCACCTGCGGCTCGAACTGCCGCATGATGTGCACCGTGCCGCCCGCGTGCAGCACCGGGTTGGCATACAGGTTCAGGCCGCCGGTGTGGAAGAACGGCAGCACATTGAGGAACACATCGTCGCGCGTGATCTTGTTTGCCAGCATCGCGTTGACGGCGTTGAAGAAAACCATGCCGTAGGTCTGGATCACGCCCTTGGGCTTGCCGGTGGTGCCGGAGGTGTAGAGCAGGTGCCAGACTTCGGACTCATCGCGGCACGGCATCTCGATGATGCGGCCGGAAGCGGCATCGAGCACTGCCTCGTACTCGGTCCAGCCGCCGGGAACGTCGGCGGCCTCGTCGTCGGCCAGGTGCAGCACCGCACGCAGCGGCATGGCGCGCGCGAGATCCGCGGCCACTGCGAGGAAGCCGTCGCCGGCCACCAGCACCTCGGGCGTGCAGTCCTGCAGGATCGGCAGCAGCTCCGCCGCCGGCAGGCGCCAGTTCAGGCACACCATCACCATGCCGGCCTTGGCACAGCCATACAGCATCTCGAAATAATCCGAGCTGTTGTGCGCCAGCACCGCCACGCGCGTGCCCGGCGCCAGTTGCAGGTGGTCGCGCAGGTATTCCGCGAAGCGGCTGGCGCGTTCGTCGAATTTACGATAGGTCACCTGGCGGCCGCTCTCCACGTCCACCAGCGCGACCTTGTCGGGGAAATGCTGCGCATTCTTGTGCAGCCAGTCGATGACGTACATGCGCTAGCCTCCGCTCAGCTTGCCACGTCCTGCACGGGCCCGGTGCCGCGCAGCCGCCCCACTACGCCCTGCGGGAAATAATAGACGCTCAGGATAAACAGCAAGCCCAGCCACAGCAGCCAGCGGTCCGGATGCAGCAGCGACGACAGCAGCGGCAGCGCGGCGGTGGCTTCGCTGGCCAGTTTCATCACGTCCTGCAGGTAGGTTTGCGCCACCAGGAACAGCACCGTGCCGATCACCGCGCCATAGAGCGTGCCCATGCCGCCGATCACCACGATCAGCAGGATGTCGACCATGATCTCGAACGACAGCGAGGTATCGGGCCCGTTGTAGCGCAGCCAGATCGCCATCAGCACGCCCGCCAGCGTGGCGAACATCGCCGACAGCACCGTCGACACGGTGCGGTACACCACGGTGCGGTAGCCGATCGCCTCGGCGCGGAAGTCGTTCTCGCGGATCGCCTGCAGCACCCGGCCAAAGGGCGAGTTGACAATGCGCAGCAGCACCAGGAACAGCACCACCGCGCCGGCAAACACCAGGTAGTAGCTGAGCAGCTTGCCGCTCAGCGGCACGCCCAGCCATTCGGCCTCGCCCAGCGTGAAGCCGGGACGCAGCACCTCCGGCACCTTGAAGGTCAGCCCGTCCTCGCCTCCGGTCCATTCGGACAGCTGCGACACCAGCGTGGCAAAGGCGGTCGCCACCGCCAGCGTGATCATGGCAAAGAAGATCGCGCGCACCCGCAGCGAGAACAGCCCGATCAGGAACGCCAGCAGCGCTGACACCGCGAGCGCACCCACGGTGCCGGCCAGCAGCGCGCCCCAGCCCGGCTCCATGCGCGACATGGCGATGGCCACGCCATAGCCACCGATGCCGAAGAACATGGTGTGGGCAAAGGAAACGATGCCGGTATAGCCCAGCAGCAGGTCATAGCTGGCCACCAGCACCACGAAGATGCAGATCTTGGCCGCCATGTTGAGCGCGCGCGCGCCGGGGAAGGCGAAGGGCGCGCACGCCAGGGCCGCCAGGATCACCAGCAGGATCACGGTCAGCACGCGGCTGCGCGGCAGGTCGCCGGAGAGAAGTCGGATCATGGTCGTTACCCTCAGCGCCGCGCCACCGGAAACAGCCCCTGCGGGCGCCACAGCAGCACCAGCATCATCAGCAGGATGTTGGAGAACAGAGCCACCTTTGGGAACAGGAAACCGGTGTAGTTGGCCATCAGCCCCACCAGCAGCGCACCGACAAAGCAGCCCGTGGTCGATCCCAGCCCGCCGATGATGATGACGATAAAGATCAGCACATTCACCTGCGCACCGATCGCCGCGGTGATGTTCTGCTGGTACAGCCCCCACAGCACCCCGCCCAGCCCCGCCAGCGCCGCACCCGCGACGAACACGCCGATAAACAGGCGCCGCACGCGGTAGCCAAGCGCTTCGACCATCTCGCGGTTCTCCACGCCGGCGCGGATCAGCAGGCCGATGCGGGTGCGATTCAGCAGCAACAGCATGGCGATAAAGATCACCAGCCCCAGCGCCATCGCGATCAGCCGGTATTTCTCGATGGCGGCATCGCCGAGCAGCACCGCGCCGCGGAAAGTGGTGGGCACCTGCAGCGCGATGGTCTCGGGGCCCCAGATTGCCTTGATCAGCTGCTCGGCCACGATCATGCCGCCCATCGTGATCAGGATCTGCTTCAGGTGCTGGCCGTAGACCGGGCGCACCACCACGCGCTCGAAGAACAGCCCGACCGCGCCCGCGGCCACCATGGCCGCCGCGATTGCCAGCGCAAACACGGCCAGGTTCTGCGCCAGGCTGTCGGCCTCGACCCAGCCCGCCATCGGCAGCAGCACCGACGCCGCCACGTAGGCGCCCAGCGCGATAAAGGCGCCGTGGCCGAAGTTGAGCACGTCCATCAGGCCGAACACCAGCGTCAGGCCG